>JANYCD010000016.1 GCA_025360425.1 Sterolibacteriaceae bacterium | reverse complement strand
AAACCGCGGTTTTTTTTCTCCTCACGCCACACGCCTCACGCCTCACCGCGAATGAAGTGCCCCTACTGCTCTGACGCAAGCACCCAAGTCATCGATACCCGCGAAAACGAAGATGGCGACACCGTGCGCCGCCGTCGCCGCTGCCTGGCATGCGACAAGCGCTTCACCACTTACGAACGGGTCGAGTTGCAACTGCCGCAGGTGGTGAAGAAGAACGGCAGCCGCGCCGAGTTCGACCGCGAGAAGCTGGAGAGCAGCCTGATGCTGGCGTTGCGCAAGCGTCCGGTCACCACCGAAAGCATCGACGCGGCGATGGATCGTATCGAGGAAAAACTCGTCACGCTGGGCGAACGTGAAGTGGCCTCCGACCGCATCGGCGAATTGGTGATGCGCGAACTGAAGAAGCTCGACAAGATCGCTTATATCCGTTTCGCTTCGGTGTATCGCAACTTCGAGGACGTGGACGAGTTCTCCGATGCCATCCGCGAAGTGAAGAAGCCGCGTACTCCACGCAAGACCCCTTGAATTGCAGAGACACGGAAAATAGTGATGATGCCGTGTCCGCTCCACTTCCATTTGACGACTGAACATGTTTTCGGCAACTGACCATGCGTTTATGGCGCGCGCCCTGCATCTGGCGCAGCATGGCCTTTACACAACTACGCCCAATCCCCGCGTCGGCTGCGTGCTGGTGCGTGACGGCCGCATCGTCGGTGAAGGCTGGCACAAGAAGGCTGGCGAAGCACATGCCGAAGTGAATGCCATACATGCTGCTGGTGATTCAGCACGCGGCGCTACTGCCTATGTCACGCTGGAACCCTGTGCCCATTTTGGCCGTACGCCGCCCTGCATCGATGCCCTGCGTGCAGCTGGCGTGGCGCGCGTGGTAGCCGCCATGCAGGATCCGAATCCGCTGGTGGCGGGCAAGGGCTTGGCCGAACTTGGCGCCTCCAGCATCGACGTTTCGAGCGGGCTGATGGAAACCGAGGCCCGCGAACTCAACATCGGTTTCGTCTCGCGCATGACACGCGGCCGGCCCTGGCTGCGACTCAAGGTGGCGGCCAGCCTCGATGGCAAGACGGCATTGAACAATGGCACATCGCAATGGATCACCGGCGCCGACGCGCGCCGCGATGCGCACGCCTGGCGTGCGCGCAGTTGCGCCATCCTCACCGGTATCGGCACCGTGCGCGACGACGATCCGCGTCTCACGGTGCGTGATGTGGAAACTACGCGCCAGCCGCTGCGGGTGGTGGTCGACAGTCGCCTCGACCTGCCGCTCACGGCGAAGTTACTCGACGGCGGAAATGTCTTGATCGCCGCTGCGGTGCATGACGAAGAAAAAACTGCGGCGCTGGGCCGACGAGGCGCTGAGGTCGTTGTCGTTCCCGGCGCCCATGGCAAGGTTGATCTGCCCGCGCTGTTGCTGGAACTGGGTCAGCGCGGCATCAATGAAGTCCTGGGTGAAGCCGGTTTCAAATTGAACGGCTCGTTGATGCGCGAAGGCTGCGTCGATGAATTGCTGATCTACCAGGCGCCGATCCTGCTCGGCGATGCCGCCCGCGGCATGTTCGACCTGCCGGAATTGACCGAGCTTTCCGGCAAGAAGGAACTCGACCTGCGCGAGTTGCGCCGTATAGGAAACGATCTGCGCTTTCTTGCCCGATTCAGATAAGCATTCACGCACTCGCTGGCAAAAGCGCCGGCGGGTTATTCGCTGACGTGAATGAAATCCCCCACCAGCGGATAGATTCCCCCATCCCGGCGTCGTCCGTTGAAAACTCTGTAATGGCCGCCTCTGGTCTGACTTTTTCAGCATTACAAGCGGCCGAAACACGCTCAGGTCTTGTTAGTGGACTGCACTTGCCGAGTAAGCGTCACTAGGCTCCCCAACAATTTGTTGATGAGCGATTCCGTTTTCTGATCGGCCAACATGCCTTTCGTGTCGAAGCGTTCGCCAGCATTGCCGATCATCACCTCCGGCAAATTGACCGTCGGCATGCCCAAAGCCACCAGAACCTGGCGCAGGTGGTATTGCGCTCTGGCGGAGCCAAAAGTTCCCACGGACACGCCCATAATGGCAGCAGTTCTGCCCGCCCAAGCATTCTCGCCATGGGGACGCGACGCCCAATCGATCGCATTTTTCAGCACGCCGGGAATCGAATAGTTGTACTCCGGAGTGACGAAAAGAATTGCATCTGCTCCCCGAACCGCGTCTTTCAGTTTGACGACTGCATCGGGCAATGCCTGTTCATGATCCTGATTGAAAGCGGGAATGTCATCAAGTGCAAATGTCTCCAGAGTCGCGCCCTGTGGAACCAGCGCCGCCGCCGCACGAAGCGCGGCGCGGTTGTACGACTGGTTGCGCAGGCTGCCTGCAATGCCGAGTATTTTGATCGGTGGATTCATAACGGTCTCTTTCTCGTGGATTGCCTGCCACGGGAGGTGGCAGATTGAATTAATCGGGAAAACTGCTGGCAGGTTACCGATAGCAGCGTACTCGCCACAACCCTTTTTCTACGTGCGCTGACCCACATAGGCTCGGCGTTAATACGCGTATCAACGCCGCTTGATGCGGTAGGTGCGTCGCTATTCAGCGACATTGGAAAACATTATCAAATCAGGAAAGTGGAATCTTTCCTCTGCTAGCTGTCGTTGCGGAAAGACAGATTAGCGCAGCCGTGGCAATGACAATTCAGCCACAGTTTTGCTAAGTCGTTGATTGAAAATAAATGAAATGCATTGGCACGGCGATTGCGGAAATTTCAGCGTAAATCGCCAGTGAATGGCGATCAACTTCGAAAAGGAGAAACGCCATGAACCTCTCGGACTACAAAAATCTTCAGGCGGTCGCTGATGAGCTTGCACTATTGATCGAGCTCAAGAAAGCGAACGAGCGTAAGGAACAAAACCGCACTGGCGTTCTCAATCGATCGCAAAAAAAGGCTACCGCTGCTGGGGAAAATAGCGTCAATTGTGCGCAGCAACCTCGCCTATTGACTGGCGGCTACTAGCCTCCAGTGATTCTGCCGCAGGCGAGGTTGGCCGGAACTGCGATGTCCATCAACTTCGGACTGGGCAAGTTCAGCTTGCCCATCAACTCGGCGTATTCATCGGCCGACTTTACCTGTAGCCGCGGACTGAAACGGCGTTCTTCGGCGATGGTGGACACAGTCCAGCCCTTGTAATCGTGGCCGGGGTAAACAAAGGTCGCGTCAGGCAGGCGCAGTAATTTGTTGAAGATGGAATCGTAGCCGGCGCGCGCGTCGCCATTCTGAAAGTCGGTGCGCCCTGTACCGCGTATTAAAAGGGCGTCGCCTGTAAACACGCGGTCATCCATCACCAGGCTGAATGATTCATCGGTATGACCCGGCGTGTACAACGCGCGGAATTTCAAGCCGTCGAGGTTGATCTGTTCACCATCATGGAACTGCGTTGAGACGCACTCGGCATGGGTGCGTTCGCCCATCATGGTGACGCATCCGCTGCGCGTGCGCAGATCGCCAAGAGCGGTGATGTGATCGGCGTGGGTGTGGGTATCGATGGCGATCACCAGCTTGAGGCCCAACTGCTCGACCAGCGAGAGATAGGTTTCCGTATGTTCCTTGACCGGATCAATCAACAATGCCTCGCCGCCCGGGCGGGAACCAATCAAGTAAGTATAGGTACCGCTTGCCTGATCAAACAATTGGCGAAATATCATGCTGCTGTCCTTTCATATCCACGCTGCCGAATGGGCGGCCATGCTCAGTGAAACGAGCATGGCCATGACGGCAAAACCTTGCTGTAGGCGGGGCCCGGCAATACGCGGCGCCACCAGGCGCCCCAACGCCATGCCGATCACGGCCCCGGCGACAAAGGGCAACGCCACTGCCAGCGGCAGGGCGCGTCCCTGAATCAGTCCGCTGATCACGGTTCCCATGCTGGTCAAGGCAATCGCCATGAGCGAAGTTGCCACCGCAGAGTGCATCGAAAGCGGTGACGTGGCGCGCAACGCGGGCACAATCACGAAGCCGCCGCCAACACCAAGCAGGCCGGAGAGAAAGCCGGTCACAGCACCGATCAGTCCTATCGTCATCGTGACAGGCCAGGTCCAGATCAAGCGTCCGGTCGCGGGGTTAACCTTGCAGATTTTGCCGGGAGCAGATGCACCCTCACCCGCCACGGTGGCGCGTACAACAGCGGCATCCGCTTTCGAATGCACGGCCATATAGAACATGCGCGCCGCCACGATGGCCAGAACCACCGCAAAGATCATGGTCAAGACAGACGGTTGCAATCGATCCGCGACGTGGATGCCTGCTGGTGCAAATAGCACGCCTACAGCCGCCATCAGCAAGGCAGCGCGATAGCGCACATAACTATGGCGCCACGCCATCCATGCGCCTACCGCTGCGGCCACAGCAACCGCAAGCAGCGAAACCGTGGACGCCTGCGTGATTGGCCAGCCGAGACCCGCCATCAGCAAAGGCACGGCGAAAATGGATCCGCCCGCGCCGGTGAGCCCCAGCACCATGCCGACAATCACACCGAGCAGGATGCTCATGATTTATCCGTATCGCGCCAGCAGGTCGGTGATTTTTTCCAGGCGCTTCAACGCCGGGCCCTGTTTGATGCCGGCTTCCATCAGCTCGCGATGGGAAAGGCAGGCGATCATGTCGTAAAAGGCACGATCAAGCGCCTTGCGTACGGCCGCCATCTGCTGAATGACGTGTTCGCAATCGTCCTCGCGCTCGACCATGCCGATCACTCCGCGCACCTGGCCTTCAGCACGTTTCAGACGCGACAACACCCGCGTTTTGCTTTCGTCCCAATCCGACATGGCAATCCTCTATTGCAAAGCCAGACTTCATTGTATACTATAGGGGGTATAGTATCAAGGAGGAGTAAACATGAACCTGATTCTGGCGTTGCTTGGTGGGATGCTGATTGGTGCTTCGGCGTTGTTGCTCTATGCGGTTGAAGGAAAAATCGCCGGGATCAGCGGCATCGTTTTCAGCGCGACAGGCGTTGAACGTGTCTGGAAACTGGTGTTTCTCGCCAGTCTGATGGCGGGTGGCTGGTTGGCGATCGGCGTCGGGGCGTCAACACCGCATGCGCCTGTGCCGGCAACGCCAGGAGGCATTACGCTGTTATTGCTTGCCGGTCTGTCGGTCGGCGTTGGAACACGTTTGTCCAAAGGATGCACCAGCGGTCACGGCGTCTGCGGGCTGGCGCGGCTATCACCGCGTTCGCTGGCGGCGGTAATGACATTCATGGGCATCGGCATGATGACGGCGACCGCGCTACGGTATGCGCATTAGGAGAACACCATGAACCGCCTCGTAACTCCACTGCTTTGCGGCGCGCTGTTTGGTGCCGGTCTGGTCATCTCCGGCATGGCTGATCCGTCCATTGTGCTGGGCTTCCTGACCCTTGCTCCGGGTTGGAACCCGGCGCTGGCGCTGGTGATGGGCGGCGCGCTGGTGATCACGGTACCGGGATTTTTCTGGCTCAGGCGGCGTGCCCGGCCCTTTGTCGCTGAGCAATTCGTCATGCCGCCAACCCGACCGGTTGATCATGTGTTGATCCTCGGCGCAGCCCTGTTTGGTCTTGGCTGGGGACTCGCCGGGTTTTGTCCCGGCCCCGCCATTGTGAGCCTGGGACTTGGGCAGGGAGCTGCGCTTTTGTTCGTACCGGCATTTCTGATCGGTGGAAAGATCGCCGATTTTGTCGAACCTCTATTGAGGCATCGATCAGCCTAGCAGGAATGCTTTGTCGCCCCGGCAGGTAGTAAACTGCCCGGCATTCCCCAACGGATCTTCGCCATGTTCTCCGCAGAAACGGTAGTAGAGATTGCCGACGTCCATTTCGCCTATGCTGAACGGCAGATACTGAAAGGCATCAATCTCAAGGTGCCGCGTGGCAAGATCGTGGCCATCCTCGGCAGCAGCGGTTGCGGCAAGACGACGTTGCTCAAGTTGCTGGGCGGGCAACTGCATCCAGATCAGGGCAGCGTCAAAATCGCGGGGCAGGAGATTCCCGATCTTGACCAGACAGCCCTGTACGAGTTGCGCAAGAAAATCGGCGTGATGCAGCAGATGGGCGGGTTGTTCAGCGATCTATCGGTGTTCGACAATCTCGCTTTTCCGATGCGCGAACACACCGACCTGCCCGAGCCACTGATTCGCGACATGGTGTTGATGAAGTTGCATGCGGTCGGCCTGCGCGGTGCGCACCAGCTAATGCCCGGCGAGCTCTCCGGCGGCATGGCGCGGCGCGTGGCGCTGGCACGGGCGATCGCCCTTGATCCGCTGCTGTTGATGTACGATGAACCCTTCGCCGGTCTTGATCCGATATCGCTCAACGTCATCGCCAACCTGATCCGGCGTCTCAACGATGCGCTCGGCGTATCGTCCATCGTGGTGACCTACGATGTCACCGAATCGCTCAAGGTCGTGGACTATGTGTATCTGATTTCGGACGGCGTCATCGTGGCGGAAGGTCCAACGCAGGAAATCGCGAATTCGAAAGACCCGTTCGTGCGCCAGTTTGTCGATGGCAAGCCCGATGGCCCGGTGGCGTTTCACCTGCCGGCAAACCCGATTGCCGAGCAAATGATCACTCGCCAGGGAGCCATGCGTTCTTGACCGTCCAACCGGCCGAACGACACGATGGCCTGGTTTCTCTACCTCATCGAATGCAAGGACGGCAGTATCTACACCGGCATCACCACGGATGTAGAAGCCCGTTACGCCACGCATGCCAGCGGCAATGGCGCACGTTATACGCGCGCGCATCCACCTTCCCGGTTATTGGCCGTGGTCGAATATGCAGATCGATCTTCTGCCGCAAAAGCCGAATATGCGACGAAGTGTCTGTCCGCTCCTGAAAAGCGGGCATTCTGCGCCCGGCAAAACGTAACAACCAAGCCTTGATCGAATCCAATCGACGTATGATGATAAAAGTCAGGTTTACGCAAGCTGTCGCCAGCTAGAGTTCAGCATCGTGATTCGTTCGAATCACGCAGAACATTCTGGCAGGGAGAACACGATGCGCATACTGGTAGTCGAAGACGATCCCATGGTGGCAGCCGGTATCAAGGAAGCGCTCAGCTGCACCGGCTATACGGCGGACCATGTTAAATCCGCCGAACTGGCCGAGCGCGTATTGCGTTCCGAAAACTTTGATCTCGCCATCATTGATCTGGGGCTGCCCCAGACCGATGGACATGAGTTGATCCGCCGCATGCGGCGTGCCGGCCATGACCTGCCGGTGCTGATTTTGACTGCCCGCGACTCGCTGGAAGATTGCGTCAGCGGCCTCGATACCGGCGCAGATGATTTCATGACCAAACCCTTCCGTTTGCCGGAGCTGATTGCGCGGGTGCGCGCGCTGATTCGCCGCCACCACTCGGTAACCAGCAGCCGCTTCAGCTATGGCGAACTCGAAATGGACAACGCCAGTCACACCGCCCGCCTCAAGGGAAAAGAACTCGAACTACCCGGACGCGAGTGGTCACTGCTTGAAACCCTGTTGATGTCGTCGCCCAGCGTGGTCAGCAAGGACAAGCTGGTGCAATCGCTCGGCGGCTGGGACTCCGACCTCACACCCAACGCGGTGGAAGTGTACGTCTCCCGTCTGCGCGCCAAGTTGTCGCCGGCCGGCATTCAGATTCGCACCGTGCGCGGAATTGGTTATCGTCTGGATGAGCCTGTTACGGCGTAGGAATTTAAGCATCCGCCAGCGGCTGCTGCTCTGGCTGGTACCCCCGCTGACTTTGTTGTGGGCCTTGAGCATGGTCGGCGATTACCATCTGACCCAGGATCCGGCCCAGGAAGCCTTTGATCGCGCACTGCTGGATTCTGCCTTGGCGCTGGCCGCCAATCTGAAGGCAGATGGACGGACCACCCGCCTTGACCTGCCGCCTGAAGCCGAAGCCGTGTTACGTTTCGATGGCACCGATCGGATTTATTTCGCGGTGTTCGATGACCAGCGGCGACAACTCGCGGGTGACCGCGAACTCGTCTGGCATTCGCCCGGCAGAATCAACCCCCTGTTTTTTGAGGAACAGATCGGATCAGAACCGATACGCGTCGCCCTTTATCAGACAGGTAGCAAGGATCACCCGACCTATATCCAGGTCGCCGAAACAACGCACAAACGGCAGCGCCTGATTCAACGCATCCTGGGCGCACTGGTGTGGCCCAACCTGTTGCTGATCGTTGCAGCGGCAGTATTGATTACCCTGGGTGTCAGAAGCGCATTGTCGCCACTGTTGCACCTGCGCGACGAAGTGGCGTCTCGTTCCTCGCGCGACTTGCAACCTTTGTCGACTTCACCCATTCCCGCTGAACTGCGGCCATTGATCGACAGCTTCAACCGTCTGTTCGGCTTGTTGGCGCAGCAGGCCGAAGCCCAGCAGCGCTTTCTTGCCAACGCCGCACATCAATTGAAAACGCCGCTGGCCGCGTTGCAAACCCAGCTTGAACTGGCGAGCATGGACCCCGATCCGGCGTCGGTCCGGATTCGTCTGCAACAGCTTGAAGCAGTGACCGAACGCGTGACGCACCTCACCCATCAGTTGCTGGCGCTGGCCCGCAGCGAACCGGGGGCCAGCATGACGGCACAGATGCGCGAAATCGATCTGCAACAAACTGCCGAGCAGATGGCGTCGTCGTATCTCGATTTTTCGCTTGAGCAGAACATCGACCTGGGTTTCGAGCTTGCGCCGGCGGCAATCAGGGCAGTGCCCTGGCTGCTGCAGGAGTTGCTCGGCAACCTGGTCGACAACGCGTTGCGCTATACGCCGTCCGGCGGTGTGGTGACGGTGCGTTGCGGCATCGACGGCAGCCATGCATTTTGCGAAGTCGAAGACGACGGGCCGGGAATTCCGGCCGCAGAGCGCAGCCGCATCTTTGATCGCTTCTATCGCGCCGACGCTTCCATGGGCGAAGGCTGCGGCCTCGGCCTCGCCATCGTGCGCGAGATCGCCGAAGTACACAACGCAGAAATCATTGTCGACACCGGCGCCAACAAAAAGGGTGCAAAGTTCAGGGTGCGATTTCCGCTCACCGCCTCAATCAGGATTTGATCAGTCGAGTTTCGCGAACGCGGCGATCACTTCCACCGGCGCCTGCACCAACTCAATCAGTACGCCCGCGCCACCGATGGGAAACGCATCGTTGCCCTTGGGATGCACGAAGGTCACGTCGTAGCCGGCCGCACCCTTGCGGATTCCGCCCGGCGCAAAACGTACACCTTGCGCTGTCAACCATTCCACTGCCGTGGCCAGATCGTCCACCCACAACCCGACGTGATTCAACGGCGGCTCGTGCACCGCCGGCTTCTTCGCCGCGTCGAGCGGCTGCATCAGATCAACCTCAATTTTGAACGGACCGCTGCCGAGCACGGCAATGTCCTCGTCCACATTTTCTTTTTCCGAAACGTAGTTGCCGGTCACGGCCAGGCCGAACATGTCGATCCAGATGCGGCGCAAGGCATCCTTGCTGGCACCGCCTACCGCGATCTGCTGCAGGCCGAGAATCTTGAACGGACGGGGATTGCTCATGTGTGCTCCTTGTCGCGGTAAGCAAGAAAAATCATCACCAGCCCCACTGCCACCATCGGCAGTGATAGCCACTGACCCATGCTGATGAAATACGATTGGCCGAAGATGCCGGCATCGGGTTCGCGAAAATATTCGGCAATGAAACGGAAGCTGCCGTAGCCGATGAGAAATGCGCCCGATACCGCGCTCACCGGGCGCGGTTTGGCCGAGTACCACCACAGAATGACAAACAGCAACAAGCCTTCCATCCCCGTTTGATAAAGCTGCGACGGGTGACGCGGCAGATTGTCCACCTGCGGAAACACCATCGCCCACGGCAGTGACGGATCGGCCACGCGGCCCCACAATTCGCCGTTGATGAAATTGCCGATACGTCCCGCCGCAAGCCCGGTCGGCACCAGCGGTGCGATGAAGTCCATCACCTGAAAGAAACTGCGGCCGGTTTTGCGCCCGAACCAGGCCATCGCCGCAAGCACGCCGAGAAAACCGCCATGGAAACTCATGCCGCCCTTCCATACCGCGAAGATCTCGAACGGATGGCTGAAGTAATAATCGGGTTCGTAGAACAGCACCTGCCCCAGTCGCCCGCCGATCACCACGCCGAGCACGCCATAGAACAAAAGATCGTCGAGATCGATCCCGGTGAAACCACGCTCGGGAAACTTTTTCGCGCGATAACGTCCGAGCACCAGGAACAACACAAAGCCGGCCAGATACATCAATCCGTACCAGCGAATGAGCAGCGGCCCGAGGTGAACGGCGACGGGGTCGAACTGGGGATGAACCAGCATGGCGCGCGAAATTTTTCCGGGCTAGAGCACGACTTGTGAGCCAAGCTCAACCACCCGATTGGGTGGCAGTTGAAAATAGGTGGCAGCGCTGCCGGCGTTGCGAAACATGGCGATGAACAGCTTCTCGCGCCAGAAGGCCATCTCCGAATGCAGCCGCGGGATCAGCGTTTCGCGGCCAAGGAAAAAAGACGTATCCATGAAGTCGATATCCAACCCCTGCTCGCCGCACCATGCAAGCGACTCGGGCAGATTGGGCACATCCATGAAGCCGAAGAACACCTTCACCTTCCAGAACTGATTGTTGACCCGTTGCACCGTGGCCCGCTGATTTTCTGCGACATACGGCACATCGAGCGGCACCACGTTGAGGATCACCATGCGCTGGTGCAGACATTTGTAGTGTTTCAGGCTGTGCAGCAGCGCGTGCGGCGTCACTTCGGGATTGTTGGTCATGAACACTGCGGTACCGGGAACCGTCGGGACCCCGCCGGTGGCCACGCTTTTGACGAAGACATCGAGCGGTATTGACTCCGTGGCAAGGCGCTGGCTCAGCAACTGGCGCCCGCGCTTCCAGGTAGTGAGCAGGATATAGATGCCGATACCAAACACCAGCGGGAACCAGCCGCCTTCATGGATTTTCACGATGTTGGCGGAAAAGTAGGCGCAGTCCACCACCAGAAAACCACCCAGCAAAGTCGCGCCGGCAAGACGGCTCCAGCCCCATAGTGTGCGCGCCACCACATAGGCCAGCACGCTAGTGATCACCATGGTGCCGGTCACGGCGATACCGTAGGCTGCCGCCAGATTGGTGGAAGAGCCAAAGCCGATCACCAGCGCGATCACCGCGACCAGCAGTGTCCAGTTGATGCCGGGAAGATAGATCTGGCCCATCTCTTCACCGGAGGTGTGCTGAATCTCCATGCGCGGCGCATAGCCCAGTTGTATTGCCTGTCGCGTGATCGAATAAGCGCCGGTGATGACCGCCTGTGAGGCAATTACCGTGGCCACAGTAGACAGCGCCACCATCGGATAAAGCGCCCAGTCGGGGGCCAGCAGATAGAACGGGTTCTGCACTGCGGCCGGGTTGGACAGCAGCAACGCACCCTGGCCGAAATAGTTGAGCACCAGCGCCGGCAGCACAAAACCGAACCAGGCCAGTTGCACTGGCTTGCGGCCGAAGTGCCCCATGTCGGCATATAGCGCTTCTGCGCCGGTCAGCGCCAGCACCACGGCGCCAAGTGAGAAAAAAGCAAGACTGGGGTTATGCACAAAAAAACGCACGGCATAGGTCGGGTCGAGGGCGCCCAACACCTGTGGCACCGCCGCCACATTGATGGCGCCGAGTAGCGCAAGCGTCGCGAACCAGAGCAGCATGATCGGGCCGAACAGCCTGCCCACCGCGCCGGTCCCACGACGCTGAAATACAAACAGACCCAACAGCACTATCAGCGTGATGGGGATCACCCAATGCTTCAGCGCAGGCGCGGCAATCTCCAAACCCTCCACCGCAGAAAGCACCGAGATGGCCGGCGTGATCACGCCATCGCCATAAAAAAGCGCCGCGCCGAACAGGCCCAGCAGCATCAGAAAACTTGACTTGCGGCCTTCCGGCACTCCACGCAGCACCAGCGCCATCAAAGCCATGATGCCGCCTTCGCCCTTGTTGTCGGCACGCATGATGAAGGCCACATACTTGAGCGAGACAACAATGATCAATGACCAGAAAATCAGCGAAAGGATACCGAGGATATTGTCGTGGGTGATCGGCACCGGGTAATGCGAACCGGCAAAGATTTCCTTCATTGTGTACAACGGGCTGGTGCCGATGTCACCGTAGACGATGCCAAGTGCCGCGAGGGCAAGCGCGCCGGTGCGGGTGTGGGGTTGGGACATGGAAAGGTCGCTGGAGAATGCGTTGAAGGCGGAATGTTACTTCAAACGTGGCAAAGGGGAGGCGCGCGCCTGCTGTACATCGGTCAGGAAAGTCTGCTGAGACTTCAACACAGTATCGGAAGCCCACCGTGAGCCGCCGCCGCGCCGTAAACCCGCGTGCACCGTTGTTGTTTTACCCCCGCAACGGCAACCATCCGGTCAGACTCGTTTGCCACGCCCTCGCTATAATCGGCCACAAGCCGGTTACTGAAAGTTTTTTCATCATGCTGCTCTGGTTCGTCATCATCTACTGGATCATCTCGGTTGGCATCGGCCTTTACGCCGCCACCCGCGTTCATAACACCAAGGACTTTGCGATCGCCGGGCGGCATCTGCCGTTCTACATGGTGACGGCCACGGTGTTTGCCACCTGGTTCGGCTCCGAAACGGTACTGGGCATTCCGGCAACCTTCCTCCACGAAGGGCTGCACGGTGTGGTGGCCGATCCGTTTGGGTCTTCGCTGTGCCTGATCCTGGTCGGGTTGTTTTTCGCCGCGCCGCTGTATCGCATGAATCTGCTCACCATCGGCGATTTCTACAAGAAGCGTTTCGGCCGCGGCGTGGAAGTGCTGACCACGCTTGCCATCGTGATTTCCTATCTCGGCTGGGTCGGCGCACAGATTACCGCGCTGGGTCTGGTGTTCAACGTGGTGTCGGATGGCGCCATCACCAAGCCGGCGGGCATGTGGATCGGCTCCGGCACCATCCTCATCTACACGCTATTCGGCGGCATGTGGGCGGTGGCGATCACCGACTTTTTGCAGATGATCATCATCGTGCTGGGCATGCTGTGGATCGGCAACGAGGTCAGCGGCCAGGTCGGCGGAGTCGGCGTGGTGGTGGAACATGCGCGCGCGGCGGGCAAGTTCTCGTTCTGGCCGACGCTCGACGCCAAGGAGATCATTGGCTTCACCGCCGCGTGGATCACCATGATGTTCGGTTCGATCCCGCAACAGGACGTGTTCCAGCGTGTGCAATCCTCCAGGACCGAGAAGATCGCGATCTGGGGCTCGGTACTGGGTGGCTCGCTGTATTTCTTTTTCGCCTTCGTGCCGATGTTCCTCGCTTACTCGGCGACGCTGATCGACCCGAAGCTGGTCGCCGACCTGATCGACACCGACCCACAATTGATTCTGCCCAACCTGGTGTTGAAGCATGCGCCGCTGTTCGCGCAGGTGATGTTCTTCGGTGCATTGCTCTCAGCCATCAAGAGTTGCGCCTCGGCCACGCTGCTGGCGCCTTCGGTCACGTTCTCCGAGAATATCCTGCGCCCCATGTTCAAGAGCTTGTCGGATCACCAGCAATTGCGAATGATGCGCATCGTTACCCTGACGTTCACCGTGGTGGTCACGTTGTACGCGGTGCACTCCAAGGCCAGTATTTTCAAGATGGTGGAGAACGCCTATCAGATCACTCTGGTGATGGCCTTCATTCCGCTGCTGTGCGGCATCTACTGGCGGCGCGCCACCAATCAGGGTGCCTTGATATCGATCTTTTTCGGTTTGTCGGTATGGCTTTCGATTCTGTTCCTGGGCCCTGACGATCCCTTCATCCCCGCCCAGTTTGCCGGCCTGTTTGCCAGCGCATTCGGGATGATCGCCGGTTCGCTGATGCCGCAGTTCGTGCATCACGATCCGCACATCCATGATCATTTGCGTCGTGGCCATCACGCGGCGGAGCAAACGCACCACGCCGAGCACGTGCATCACCACACTTAGAGCCTCTTGACCAACGTGTTGCGCGCGCCCGACTCGCCATTGCCGCGTTATCTCGCCGTCGCGTATACATTGCTGGTGGTGTATGCCAGCCTGCATCCATTTTCCGGTTGGCGCGATTCCGGCGCACCGGCGCTGGGCTATCTGACGGCGGCATGGCCACGCTATTACACGGTGTTCGATCTGGTGGTCAATGTTACGGCCTACGTGCCGCTGGGTTTTATCTGGGTGCCCGCTTTGCAGGGCGTGCAGCAGCGCTGGCTGGCGGTGGTGACGGCAATGCTGCTGGTTGCTGCGCTCAGTTTCTCGATGGAAACCATCCAGAATTTTTTGCCGAGTCGTGTGCCCTCCAACGTTGATCTGGGCTGCAATAGTCTCGGCGGCATCATCGGCGCATTGCTGGGTGGACGCTGGGGCATGGCCCTGCTTTCCGGCGGACGGCTACACCGCTTGCGCGAGCGCATGGTCGTCGCCGGCAATGGCGGCGACGCGGGCCTGGTATTGATGGCACTGTGGCTGCTGACCCAGGTCAATCCGGAAACCCTGCTGTTCGGCAGTGGCGATCTGCGTCATCTGCTCGGGCTTGAGATTGCGCTGCCGTTCGACATCGACGGCTTCAAACGCATTGAAGCCTGCGTAACGGCAATCAATGCGGTGGCGGTGGGTTTGATCACTTCCTGCCTGCTGCGGCATCGCCACGGCGGCGCGATCCTCGCGCTATTCGCTGTGGCATTGGCGATTCGCGCCCTGTCTTTTGAACTGCTGGTGGAACCGGCGCCGGCCTTGCGCTGGGTGACACCGGGCAACAGCATCGGCTTTGTGATCGGACTCGCCTTGCTGACGCCAACACTGTTTCTGGTGGCGCCGCTGCGCCGCGCCCTGGCCGGTTGCGCACTGCTGTTTGCCACCGTGCTGGTGAACCTCGCGCCGGAGAATCCCTATCTGACCGAAGCGGCGCAGGTCTGGCGGCAGGGGCACTTTCTCAACTTCAACGGCCTGACCCGCCTTGCCTCGGTGCTCTGGCCATTCCTGGCCTTGCCGTGGCTGCTTCTACCTGAGCGTGATACATGGAAAAAATCGACTCCCTGATCGCCCTGCGCGACACGTTGCGCGCGTTTGCGCAGGCGCGCGACTGGCGCAAGTTTCATACGCCCAAGAATCTGGCGATGGCGCTCATTGTCGAAGCTGCCGAACTGGTGGAACAGTTCCAGTGGTCGACCGCCGAGGAGAGCCTTTCACCAACGCCGGAAAAATTGGCGGCGGTGCGTGACGAAGTGGCCGACACGCTGATCTACCTGGTGGAACTGGCCGATGTGCTCGACATCGACCTGCTGGCCGCCGCGCGGGACAAGATCGCCAAGAACGCGATCAAATATCCGGCGCCTGAACCGCGATAACATGAGAATCCAAATTCTCACCACAGAGGACGCAAAGGACGCAGAGGGAAGCAAGCGTCGTTGGTAGATTGACCCCATTCAAATCCTGTTTTTCCTCTGCGGCCTCCGCGTCCTCTGTGGTGAACCGTTTTTCCACGATAATTGCGTTTTGCCGGAGCAGCCGATGAACTTTTACAAGCACCACGTATTTTTCTGCACCAACCAGCGCGAAAAAGGCAAAACCTGCTGCAACAATCGCGGCGCGCAGGAAGTGCGCGCTTACGCCAAGGATCGCATCAAGGCACTCGACCTCAACGGCGAAGGCAAAGTGCGCATCAATTCGGCCGGCTGTCTCGACCGTTGCGACGAAGGCCCGGTGCTGGTCGTCTATCCCGATGCGATCTGGTACACCTACGTCGATAAGGAAGACATCGACGAGATCATCAACGAACATATCGTGCACGACCGTGTCGTCGAGCGCCTCAAGATTTGACAACAGTGAGGAGTGAGGAGGAGAAGATATGAGCCGCCCCGAGCGCGTCCTGATCGCTGGCCCCAGCGGCCTGATCGAAGTCTTCGTCGAAGCGGACAACAGCGCGACCGGCATTGCGTTGATCGCACACCCGCATCCACTGTTCGGCGGCACCGCCGAGCATAAGGTGGTGACCACGCTGGCGCGCGCCTTTCGTGAACACGGCTGCCATACCCTGCGCCCCAACTTCCGTGGCGTTGGCGCTTCGGAAGGTGAGCACGACCACGGCGGGCTCGAAACCGACGACCTGCTGGCAGTGCTTGAATATGCCTGGCTGCGATTCGGTAACATGCCGGTTTATCTGGCCGGATTCTCGTTCGGCGCTTTTGTCATCACGCGCCTGGCCAAACGTTTGCAGGATGCCGGCAATCCGGCGCTGCGCCTGGTGCTGGTGGGTACCGCCGCAGGCTATGTGGAAGGCGCGCGGCATTACACCAGTGAAGCGGTGGCGGCGGACACGGTGGTAATCCACGGTGCCGAGGATGAGACGGTGCCGCTGAAGAATGTGCTGGAGTGGGCGCTGCCGTTGAACCTTCCCGTGGTCGTAATACCGGGCGCGGATCATTTTTTTCACGGCCGGCTGCAGCTCATCCGCGACATTGTTCAGCGCGCCTTGGCTCCGCCGCGACCCGTCATGCCCAAGTAAGGATTGCGCCGCATATTCGTCTGGATCTAAACAAGACATAACAAGAACAGCAGAGGAACGAACCGTGCCCCAAAGAGCTTTCAGTGTAGATCCTGCTGAATACCCGTTTCAAAGCCGCTGGTACCAACGCGGCGGCAGCGCCATGCACTACATTGACGAGGGAGAAGGCATCCCGGTGGTGATGTGTCACGGCAACCCGACCTGGTCTTATATCTATCGCAACATTATCAAGGCGCTCTCGCCGAATTTCCGCTGCATCGCCTATGACCTGCCCGGATTTGGTTTCTCCGAACATCCCGCAAGTTATGGCTACACACCGCAGGAACATGCTGAATGGGTGGAGGCGCTGTTGTTCGAGCACCTCAGGCTGGAGAAATTCATTCTCGTGATGCAGGACTGGGGCGGGCCGATCGGCTTGAGCATCGCCACGCGTTTTCCGCAACGGATACTGGGCCTGGTCATCAGCACCACATTTGCCTGGGCACCGCGCCCGATATACCGTATTTTTTCCACAGTGTTCGGTAGCGCACTCGGTCGCCACCTGATCCTGAGTCATAATTTCTTCGCTGCGCGTCTGGTGCCGATGTTGCTCACCCGCGAGGCGGCCACTGCGACGACGCTAAAGGCTTATACCGATCCGTTTCCAACCCCGGCGTCGCGCCGCGGCACGGCGGTATTTCCGCGCCAGCTCGTCGCCGCAACGCCGTGGCTGGAGGCCATCCGCGCCCGTCTGCACACGCTGGCCGGAAAGCCCGTGGAATTTGTATTCGGATTGAAGGATGTCGGAACCCGACCGGCCGATATGGCGCGCTGGTTTGAATATTTTCCCGACGCCGGGGTACAACGTGTCGCCGACGCCAAGCATTTCACCCAGGAAGATTGTCCGGAATGTTATGTCACCGCCGTTAAGCGCATCGCCGGACAACTGGAGAAAACCTCATGAACTGCAAGACAGACCACAATGCGGGACAGACTTTTTTTCCGCGCACGCCGCTACTGGCAGGCAGCGATGCCGAAGCTACGCGCGCAAAAATCCGTTGCTATTTCCACGCCACTTGTGACCGCTACGAGTCACTGTTCGATCTCTTGGCCTGCGACGAGGCCTATGTCAGGAAATCGATCCCGCTGCGCCACCCGCTGATTTTCTATCTCGGCCACACCGCCACATTTTTCATCAACAAGCTGATCCTGGCCGGGCTGGTCGAACAGCGCATCAATCCGGAATTTGAGTCGATGTTCGCCATCGGCGTTGATGAGATGAGTTGGGACGATCTTTCTGAGCCGCACACTGCGTGGCCGACGGTCGCTGAGGTATTCGCCTATCGCCGCAAGATGCGTGAGGTGGTTGACGCGGTGATTGCGGATACGCCGCTTGCGCTGCCAATCAGTTGGAACGATCCGTTCTGGGTGGTACTGATGGGCATCGAGCACGAACGCATCCATCTCGAAACCTCGTCGGTGCTTATCCGCCAGCATCTCATCGAATATGTTCAGCCGCATCCGGCCTGGCAACCCTGCCGCAGCAGCGGTGCAGCACCGGTGAATGATCTGGTCGACATTGCCGCCGGCACCGTGCACTTGGGCAAGTCCTTCGCTGATCCGGTGTATGGCTGGGATAACGAGTACGGCAGCCATGAGGCCCTGGTAGCCGCATTTCAAGCCAGTCGTTGCCTCGTCTCCAATACCGAGTTCATGGACTTTGTCGACGCCGGCGGTTATGCCGACGACAGCTTGTGGGAAGAAGAGGGTCTGAGCTGGCGGCAATACACGCAGGCACAGCATCCGACATTCTGGGTCAGACACGACGCCGGTTGGCGGCTCAGGCTGCTCAGCGAAGAAGTGGCGATGCCCTGGGACTGGCCGGTCGAAACCAATTATCACGAAGCCAAGGCGTTTTGCAACTGGAAGGCGCGCGAAACCGGGCAGTCGGTGCGGCTGCCGAGCGAAGACGAGTGGTATCGGCTCTACGACGTGGCAGGTTTGCATGAAGTCCCTGACGATCAGCCTGCCGCCGCCAACCTGCAGCTTGATCACTGGGCGTCGCCCTGCCCGGTCACGCAATTCCGCCACGGCGAGTTGTATGACGTGGTCGGCAACGTCTGGCAATGGACCGAAACGCCGACCTATCCATTTGATGGCTTCGAGGTGCATCCGGTGTATGACGATTTCACCACGCCGACTTTCGATGGCCGCCACAACCTGATCAAGGGCGGATCATGGATCGCCTGCGGCAACGAAGCCATCCACGCAGCGCGCTACGCTTTCCGCCGCCACTTTTTTCAGCATGCCGGATTTCGTTATGTCGTCGCCGATCCGCTGCCGGAAACGCCCGCGGTCGGCTATGAAAGTGACCGCATGCTCAACGAGTACAACGAGTTCCACTATGGTGACGAGGTTTTCGGCGTGCCCAATTTTCCCCACGCACTGGCGCAGATCGCGATCCGCGCCATGCACGGCAAGCCGGCGCGCAAGGCGCTTGATCTTGGTTGCGCCACCGGCCGCGCCACATTCGAACTGGCGCGCCATTTCGACCATGTCACCGGCATCGACTTTTCCGCGCGCTTCATCGGCGCCGGCGTGCGCATGGCCGAGCAGGGCAAGCTGCGCTATACGCTGCCCGACGAAGGCGAGCTGCTGCTCTACAAGGAACGTAAACTCGCCGATCTCGGGTTGACCGAGGTTCGCAACAAGGTCGAGTTTTACCAGGGCGATGCCTGCAATCTCAAGCCGCACTTTTCCGGCTATGACCTGATCCTTGCCGCCAATCTGATTGACCGTCTCTACAATCCATCAAGCTTCCTGCGCACCGTGCACCAGCGCATCAACAGCGGCGGCGTGCTGATGATCACCACGCCCTGTACCTGGCTGGAGGAATACACGCCGCGCGACGCGTGGATCGGCGGCTTCAAGCAGGATGGCGAGCGGCGCACCACGTTCGATGGATTGAAGGAAACCCTGGGCCAATATTTCCGCTTGATCGAAGGGCCGCTGGAAGTGCCCTTTGTGATTCGCGAAACGCGGCGCAAGCACCAGCACACGTTGTCGGAAGTAACACTGTGGGAACGGCTGGCGTAGTCAATACTTCTCCCATGGCGTCGCCCGACACTGACTCCGCTGCGGCTGCGCCGCTCACGGTGCGCGACCTGCGCAAGTCCTACGACGGGCGCGAGGTGGTGGCCGGTGTTTCCTTCGAACTCAAGCCCGGCGAATGCTACGGCCTGCTCGGCCCCAACGGCGCTGGAAAAACCACGACGCTGCGCTGCTGCCTCGGATTGACCACGCCCGACAGCGGCACTATCACCATGGTCGGGCTGCCGGTGCCGCTAAGCGCGCGCCAGGCGCGGATCAGAGTCGGCGTGGTGCCCCAATTCGACAACCTCGATCCCGATTTCACCGCTGCCGAAAACCTGCTGGTGTATGGCCGCTACTTTGGTCTCGGTGATGCACACCTGCGCGCGCGGATTCCCGACCTGCTCGAATTCGCCGGCCTTGCCGGGAAAGGCGAAACACGCCTGCGCACGCTTTCCGGCGGCATGAAGCGGCGCCTCACGCTGGCACGCGCGCTGGTGAACGATCCGGACCTGCTGGTGCTCGACGAACCGACCACCGGCCTCGATCCGCAAGCGCGGCATTTGATCTGGGAACGTTTGAAGCGCCTCATCGGTGACGGCAAGACCATCCTGCTCACCACCCACTTCATGGACGAAGCCGAACGCTTGTGTGCGCGACTCGCCATCATGGACGCCGGCCGCATCATCACCCAGGGTTCGCCGCAGCAACTGATCGAGCAGCACATCGAACCCTATGTGGTCGAGGTCTTCGGTGAAGATGCGCCGGGTTGGGCCAGGGCCGAAGCCGGCAGTTTTGCCAAACGCTGTGAAGTCAGTGGCGAGACGGCCTTCTGCTATGTGGACGATGCGGTGCCGCTGCTGGCACATCTCGCGAAGAAACCGCAACTGCGCGTGCTGCATCGACCGGCGAATCTGGAAGACGTTTTCCTCAAGCAGACCGGTCGCGATTTGAGAGATTAAGCGACATGGCAATATTCCACTTCCTTCGCCAACCGGTAGTAACGGCGAATCCGGAATATCTGCCCAAGTAATTGATAGTGATTCTAAATATTCTGGACGACTTGCCATTTTTGCCCTTGATAGCTATCATTG
This sequence comes from Sterolibacteriaceae bacterium, assembly GCA_025360425.1. GTDB lineage: Bacteria > Pseudomonadota > Gammaproteobacteria > Burkholderiales > Rhodocyclaceae > JANYCD01. The sequence continues at coordinate 2,325 of JANYCD010000016.1, read as the reverse complement.
GTGGATACCAACATGTGCGAGGTAGATAAAATGGATACCGCAAAACTTTTTGCATCCGGCCGTAGCCAGGCCGTCCGCTTGCCCAAAGCCTTTCGATTCGAAGGTGGCGAAGTCATGGTCAAGCGTTTTGGCAATGGGGTATTGCTGTTGCCGACCAAGGATCCGTATAGGGTGTTGGCGGAAGCGCTCGAAGAATTCGAGCCCGGATTCAAACTCGAACGAGATCAGCCCGCGGAGCAAGTCCGTGAGGATTTCCCGGCATGAAGCTTCTGCTCGATACCAACATCTGCATCTACATCATCAATCACAAACCCCCGCAGGTTATCGAGCGCTTTAGAAAATATCACGCAGGCGATATTGGCATCTCGGCCATCAGCGCCGCCGAACTGGCGTTTGGCGTCGCCAAGAGCGGTTCCGCGCGCAACCGCGAAGCCCTTCAAAAATTCCTCGCACCTGTCGAGATCATGCCGTTCGACGAGGATGCATTCTGGCGCTATGGCGAAGTCCGCGCCACGCTCGAAAAGAACGGTACGCCCATAGGATCGCTCGATACCCTCATCGCAGCGCATGCGCTCAGCCTCGGCGTGATTCTGGTCACCCATAACATCGCCGAATTCGCGCGCGTAAAGGATTTGCGTTGCGAAACATGGGTGACGGATTAATGACAGGCGTTGCGATGAACATGCCCGAGCTTTCGTTGCGCTTCATCGCCGTGTGGCGGCGCAATTTCCTGGTCTGGCGCAAGCTCGCCATTCCTTCGCTGCTGGGCAATCTGGCCGATCCGATGATCTACATGTTCGGCCTTGGCTACGGCCTCGGCAGCCTGATGCCGCAGATCGATGGCGCGCCCTACATTTCCTTTCTTGCCGGCGGCACCCTATGCGCCAGCACCATGAATGCTGCTTCGTTCGAAGCGCTTTATTCGGGTTTTTCGCGCATGCATGTGCAGCGCACCTGGGATGCCATCGTCAATGCGCCGGTCTCGCTCGACGACGTGATCGCCGGCGAACTGGTGTGGGCCGCCACCAAGGCACTGCTGTCCGGCACTGCGATCCTGATCGTGGTGGCGCTGCTGGGCCTGACGCATTCGGCGCTGGCATTGGCAATACTGCCGGTGATCTTTCTGGCAGGGCTCACCTTCGGCGCGCTCGGTCTCATCGTCACCACGTTGGCGCCGTCCTACGATTTTTTCATGTACTACTTCACCCTGTTCATCACGCCGATGACCTTGCTCTCTGGCGTGTTCTTCCCACTCACGCAGTTGCCGCCGGCACTGCAAAGCGCCGCGCAATTCCTCCCGCTGTCGCATGCGACGCAACTGGTACGGCCGTTGCTGGCTGGCGAGGTGCCGCCCGAGTTCGCACTACATGTCGGCGTGTTGGCAGCGATCGCGGGAGTTGCTTTTCTGATCGCGCTGAAACTGGCGCGGCGGAGGTTGTTATCGTAAGCCTGCATGGCAGCAAGGGAACAAGAAGAACTACCGCTTTGCTCAACAAATGCTATGTCTCTGATCGAACCAAAGCAGTCATCAACGTTTGCCGAAAACAGCCCCTCGACGTTAGCGCTAATGGCGCGCGCAGTTGTATGAGTTGGCACTCTATTCCTTACGCGTACGCTACAGCGAGTTGTCATAGCGCATCACGGCGATGACGTTTCAATGCAATTCCAGACCCTCAAGTTCTCTGCGCGCGCAACCTCAGCTAGTCGCTTGTCCGCGGTGATCAATAGGGTCTGGGAGTTGTTCACTAAATGTGCGAAGAAGCCATCTCTCACACTCACAATTTGAAACGCGTCCGACCAGTCTAGGGCATATTTAGTTGCCACTTTTCGAACCTCACTAAATACCAGCGGATTCCCCAGGTCGAGATCAGGGTATTTGGTTAGCGGTTGAAACCAAGCCGCAAGATTCCAAGCAGCGGCGTTGTACTCGTCTAGTGTCAGTTGCTTTTGGTAGAGCCACTTGCTCTTCAAAACGTTCATCGACTCATAGAAACAAAAAGGCGTGACGTATTTCGTGGGAGAGCCACGCTGGAAGAACAAGCGAACAGCGTCTCCTCCCTGTTCAGTTGTAAAAACCTTGACGAGTGCGGATGCGTCGAAGCAGCACGCGCCACTAGGCGGTACGCTCATGAGATGCGCTCTGCCCTTGTATTCGCCGACAAAAATCCACTATTACTCCCCTTTGTCCGACTATTTCTAATCAGGAACGGCCGCTTTAGAGAACAAATGTCATCGACCGCTCGTGGCCCAGACCGTGTAAAAACGTATTGCATAATTTCAGCCAAGTTACGTGCTAACTGGGACATTTGAGTTAGGAAGTGCGAA
>JANYCD010000006.1 GCA_025360425.1 Sterolibacteriaceae bacterium | reverse complement strand
GACAGCCGCAACTTGACCATCTCCCATATGGGATCCGTGATCAGTGCCAGACCCCTGTCATGGGTACAAGTGATGATCAGCCCAATTTCTATTGATGAACTATTCTCCATCATGAGGACACGATCTGCATGCACCCGAACGAGTTTCATAGTGCCAATATCCATTCTGCTGGAATCACCCCTTTAAAGGGCTTGATTATTCAGAGTTATTGCGACACATCATGTCGCATGCATGAGGCAAGGTGTCAATACAAACCGGGCAGTGCTGTCCACAGTGACCGGCCCTACGATTTAGTACCAACCTGAATGAGAGTGCTACGGTTGCTGTGGCGGCGTCGGGGTTTTGTTCGTATCGGTCGAGGGCGCTGGTGATGGCGCGGGACGCTTCATCCCGAAGATGATGCCTGTCACGACAGTCCGATCACGACCGGCGGCCGAGATTATTGTTTGATGTCTTCATCCTGAGTGTACGAAACTGCTATGAGCTACCTTGCTGTGACTATCAGGTTTGCTGATAACGGACTCTACGACTTTTAAGAGGACGAAGTGTTTCTGCAAAAACTGTGGTCGCTGCAATCACACTGACTACAAGGAAAAGCCCTAAGACGTAAGAGCCACAATCGCTTTATCTATGGCTTGTTCTTCAGTCTCGAAGCATATCTGAGAGGGCCGGTAAAGGAACGAAACAATGACCCATGTAAAGTCTCGTGAAGTCGTTCTTGCCATCGAAATCACCGACGAGCTGCTCAATGCTATCAGCGCGCTGCGAGCAGGCTGGAAGCACGATCCCGCCTCGGTCCCCAAGGGCCTGTCCTGCTCCGAATCCAAGGAAGGTCAGTTCGTTCTGGTGGCCGCGGAGTCGGCTTTCACAACGATCCCCGGCGCATGTGTCATCAAGGGCATTGGCGCTGTGCAACTGGTTGGTACCCAGCCGGTATTCGAAGAGGGGTCGGGTTCGAAAACGCTGGTACTCCGAGACACAACGGATGGCTGGAAATTCTCTGTCAAATTCGTTCCGCCGATCGTCCGCGAAAAAAACAGGAAATAGGCAGGTTCCGGTAGTAGTGCTGCCCACCAGCCCTGACTCTTCCACCAGCAACCGGGTGAGGGGCGTCGATGACAACGGCCTCTAGTGCCTGCGCGGGCCGCCGCTCGGTGTGCTGATAGCAAACCTAGTTGATGCGAAGTACAAAGCCTTGTGAGTTATACAGAATGCCACCGGGCGTGACCAGGGCGGTCTTGGCGTCGGCAACCTGGCGCACGCCAGCTTCTCCTCGCAATTGACGAACGGCCTCCATGATGTGTCCCGCACCTTGCGTGGCGCCTTCAACGAGACTGCCGCCATGGCTATTCAAAGGGACGCGTTTTCTGATCAGAACTTTTTGTTTCTCCGCGTCCCAGTTCGCCGCTAAAAACCGCGCCGCCTCGCCGCGGCCGCAGAAGCCCATGCTCTCGAGCCAGAAAAGAACAATGATGGAGAAGCCGTCGTACAGGTAGACCAGATCCGTCGAGGTCACATCGACATCGGATGATTCCCTCAGGCGCCGGGCGACAATCGTCTGCCCCGTTGTCGCCAGGTCCAGCGTTCCGATATCACTCGACTTCCCGGCTCGGCCAAGCGTTCCGCTATGAATGAGCACCGGTTTTTTTCTCATGTCGGCCGCACGCTCGGGCGTGGTCAAAATGAAGGCATCGGCCGCATCGACCACGATGTCCATGTCATAGATGCCCAAAGGTTCCCGCACCATTTTCTGGTGGCGATACAGCTCCAGCGTGAGCGGCATCCGCTTCATGGCTTGCGGGTTGTCCAGCCCGTTGCTATGCGCGTTGATGGCCACCAATGCCAGTTCGTCCCGGCTGACGCCGTATTGATGCAGGTACCTGCTGGCCCATGCGGCGTAGGGTGTCGCCCCGGACATGCCGTAGGGCTCGGAATCGAGGTGACCGGTGCCGTAGAAGCCGCCGTAAGAGGATCGCCCTTCGAGGTTGGCCGCGCGCTGGCGGAATGGGTCGGTGGCTGCCTTCTGGGATTGGAACGGGAAAATGTGGGTGGTGTGATAGACAAGGACAGTGGTAGCCGCGCCGGAGTAGATCGCATTGATCGCGGCAATCAACTGATTGCCGAAGACCAGCTCGGGGTTCGCGAACCAGCTGATGTCGCCGAGGCCAAGGCTCTCCTGGACGTACTGGCTATTCACCATCGACCCACAGACGCCATCCACATCCTGCGGCGAGATCCCAGCATCCTGGATCGCTTCCATGCATGCCCGCAGGGTGGTGGCTCCGGGAGTGTCCGTCGAGTCAAGGTTGCGGTGGTATTTTGAGCGGCCGACGCCGGCGAACGCGACTTTGTCTTTGGCTGGGTTGTGGAATGTCATGCGGCCTCCACGATTTCGAATGCGAGGCGGGGTGCAACCTGCCCTGCCGGCCAGACCAGGCGGGCGCGCTTGCCGATGGCAGAAAAGTCGGTATTTTTTCCAATGAGTTTTCCGGAAACGCGCAGTCCTTTCTGGATGTCGAACTCAACCACAGCAAATGGCAGTGGCGGGTTATAGCTGACGCCTTCGATCGCCGGTCCCTGATGCAGGAGTGTCATCATGTACACGGTGCCTTCTCCAGACACTTCTTGGTGAGTGTTGTTCCACGAATGGCAGTTGCCGCATATGGCGCGCAGGGGCTCTCCATGCCACGTTCCACAGTCGCCGCAGCGGTTCAGGATCAAGCGGTGATTCAACAATCCTTCGTAGAAGTACTTGTTGTCATGATCGATCATGACATCGGGAAATGCATTCATTACATTGATCATCACAGAACCTCCGTCGGAAGCGCCTTGAGTCCCCGCGTCATCAGCAGGGGTTGCCATTCTGGATCCTCGGTGAGAACGCGATAGCCTGGAAATCGACGCACGAACTCGGGGATGGCCACTTGGGCTTCGAGCCTTGCCAACGGGGCGCCCAGGCATTGGTGAATACCGGTGCCGAAGGCGATGTGGCGATTGGGCGAGCGATCAAGCTTGAGCGTCCCGGGATCTTCGAACGCGCCCGGATCCTGGTTGGCGGCAGCCAGTACAAACAGGGCGCGTTCACCAGCACGCAGTGTCTGACCTGCCACCTCGTGATCTTTGGCCACGTCGCGCAAAATGGAGCGCGTGGGGCCGCAAAAGCGGAGGAATTCCTCGACCGCCATCGCTGAGTCGACCGACCCTTCGATGAGCGCCTGGCGGGCGGCGGGGTGCTGGTGCACGGCGAGTAGCGAATTGGCAATCAGGTTCATCGTCGTTTCGTGACCACCGAAGATCACCAGAATGCACGACGAAATCAACTCTTCTTCGGTAAGTCCGACATTGCTGTCACGCGCGGCGACCCAATCCGAAACCAGATCGGTGCCTGGATTCTTGCGTCGCGCGGCGACCATTTTCCTGACGTAGTTTTCCAGCTCTATGAACGCTTCCTTGGCGCGCGAGTGGCGGTCCTCGGCGCCCATTGCCCCGAGGATGAGCAATGTCAGTTCTTCGGACCAATGTCCCAGCTTCGCCGCATCCTGGTCCGGAATGCCCATCAGCCGGCTGATCACGCGCGCCGGCACCTGGGCTGCGTACTCGCGCAGCAAGTCAACGGGACCAGGCTTGTTCTTTATCTTCTGTTCCAGTTCATCGAGCAGTTCGGCGATGATGGTTTCCACCACGGCTTTCTGGTTCTTGACTGCGCGCGGGCTGAAGGGCTTGGATAACAGCAGGCGAAGATGGGTGTGCCTGGGGGGTGTCGCATAGACAATCCATTGCACCATCGTCCGGTAGATGATGTCCGCGTTCTGGTCTCCACCGGCACGCGAGGTTAACTGGTCCTCGAAACGTGTGATGCGGTCGCTGGTCATCGTGTCTCCGGCAAGCCCTTCACGAACGGTGGCGTTACTGGTGAAGATCCAGCCCTTCCATTGCGGGTTCCACACCACCGGGGAAATTTCCCTGTACTTTCCAAAGTACATATAGGGATCCTTGACAGCGACAGGTGACAGCAGATCGGTCATATGATCCGGCAGTACAGTCTTGCTCATTAAGGTCTCCTATATGTCCGTGAGCCAATCATGGCCCGGATTCTAATGACGCGCTGTTGCGCGCCAACGATCAATGGCTTGCTGCTTACGTCTGCCGTGGCGGGACCCGCACCACTACGCCATCCAGCTCGGCTCCAATATGAATCTGACAGGAGAGGCGGCTTGACGGCAGGCGTTCAGCACTCACATTGTCGAGCAATTCTTCTTCGAGGCTTCCCTCTAACGCAGGCCCAACCCGGTCGAACCACGCATCATCGATGTAAACGTGACACGTCACGCACGACAGGTTTCCTCCGCATTCGCCCAGCATGCCGACGATGCCATCGCGAACCGCTCCTTCCATCAGCGATTGGCCTAAGGGGACTTCGACCTCATGCTGAATTCCTGCGGGGTCGATGTAATTGACTGTTGGCATGTTGCCCCTTTGCTTGCGGCGATGATTCGCTTGATGAAGTTGATTGTAAAACGAAACGTATCGTCTTTGACAAGTCCGGTTTCTCCCTTGATACTGCGCCTACCCCGACATACCTGTAGACCGAATTTCCACCACCGAGAGGCGACCATGGACTACGGATGGAAAGAGGCAAGACCGCATACGCTGACTGGCATTCTGGATCAGCGCGCATTGGCGAACCCCGATCGGATCGCGCTGACAATGCAGGGCCACAACCTCAGCTATGCCAATCTTGTGGCGCGCGCCAACGCGTACGCCAGAGGCCTCATCCAGCTCGGTGTTCGCAAGGGCGATGTTGTTGCCATGCTCTGCGAGAACTGCGTTGCGCAGGTGTACGCGGAGTTTGCCACGGCAAGGATTGGCGTAGTGGAGGTGATGCTCAACACCGGGCTGAAGGGAACATTTCTCGCGCATCAACTGCGCGACAGTGGCGCGAAGATCATCATTGTGGAGCGGGCGCTGCTGCCGAATGTCCTTGCGATCTTGAGCGAAGTTCCATCGCTTGAGTCGATCGTATTGCTCGATAACGAGTCGTATCGTGGGCAAGCGCCTTCCCGCGCGGTCCCCATTTTGCCCCTCGGTGTCCTCGACCTTCATGCCGAATCGGATTTGAGCGGGGTCGAGCCTCCGCAGTGGACAGACGCGTGCGCCATCGTCTATACCTCGGGAACCACCGGTCTTTCAAAAGGCGTCCAGCTCAGCAACAACTACATCTGCCTGTTTGCCGAGCTCGAGTCGCGCCTCTGGTACAGGGACAAGGACGATGTCTTCTACTCCACGGGGCCTCTGTTCCACCTCGCCGGCAAAGGCATCGGTGTGCTGGGGTCGATCTATCGTGGTGTCCGCTGCGTCCAGGAAGAGCGTTTCAGTGCGTCGACTTTTTGGCGCCGCGTGCGCGAAGAGAAAGGCACTGCCACGGTCATGCTCGGCTCGATCGCGATGCTGCTGTGGGGCCGGGAACGTAGTGACGATGAAGGCATCCGCACCGTGGTCGGTATCCCGATCCCGGCGGATTTGCATCGTCCCATGGAGCAGAGGTGGGGCTGTACTTTCGAAAGCGCCTACGGTCTCAGCGAGTGCGCCCCCGTGGTGTGCACAGGTCCCGCAGCGCCGATGAAGCCGGGATCGGCAGGCAAGGTCTGCTCCGACTACTACGATGTGCGGGTCTTTGACGAGAACGACTGCGAGCTTCCTGTCGGCCAGGTCGGCGAAGTTGTCGTGCGACAACTTCGGCCCTACTCGATGCTGGACGCATACTGGAAGAATCCTGAAGCCACACTCACGGCCATGCGCAACCAGTGGTTTCATACCGGCGACCTGGGGCGATTTGATTCCGACGGGTACTTCTTCTTCGTTGATCGCGGCAAGGATTACATGCGACGGCGTGGGGAGAATATTTCCTCTTTTGAAGTCGAGGGCGGGCTGGTTCGCCATCCCGCCATCATGGATTCGGCCGTGGTGTCGACCGCCAGCGAGGTTGGCGAGGATGAAATCAAAGCCTTCATCACTCTGCGCCCGGGCATGTCCGTCGATTTCCTGGAACTGGTCGCATTCTGCGTGGAGCACATGCCTTACTACACTGTGCCAAGATATTTCAAAATTCTGGATGAGCTGCCGCGGACGCCGAGTGGAAAGGTGCAGAAGGGTCCACTTCGCGAGCGGCCCAACGCTGAGTGCTGGGATCGCGAGCGGGATGGCGGCATAGTTTTGAGCGGCAAGAGGGCCAAGACTAATGCTAATGCCGGGGGCGGCGAACCCGCGGCGCCAGCGCCGGATACATCAACAGCCAAATAGGGAGGACCCATGCCTTTATCAAAGCTTGCGCATTACTCAATCCGTACCACCGACCTGGAAAAATCACGCAATTTCTACACTCGGGTCCTCGGCATGAGAGAAGGGTTCCGGCCGCCGTTTCCCTTCCCTGGCATATGGCTCTACATGGGGTCCGATGAATCGGAGTTCGGCGTGGTGCACATCATCGGCGTCGATGCCAATGATGCGAGCGGCCTGACGGAATACCTCGGTGACAAGGCACTCCCGGCCACAGGCACAGGGACTGTGGACCATATCGCCTTTCTCGCCACCAATGTCCAGGATTTCTGGACGACTCTCCAGCGCGAAGGGTATCAATGGCGCGACCGCACGGTGCCGAGTCTTGGCCTGCATCAAGTGTTCGTCGAAGATCCTTCCGGAGTGACCATCGAAATGAACTTCCCGGCAGCAGAAGTCGCATCGCTTCCACCGCCCGCGGACGTCGCGGCCAGCAAAACTGGAAAAATCGATCGATGAACAAAAATAACGGCAGCGCGCGGCGCACAGCCATCGTGATCGGAGGTTCCCTGGGCGGGTTGTTTGCGGCGAACCTCCTTCATCGTCGGGGATGGTCGGTGACTGTCTTCGAGCGAGTTCGTGATGCGCTTTCGGGACGCGGCGCCGGCATCGTTACCCACCCCGAGCTGTTTGGTGCCTTGAAAGAGGCTGGTTGCCCGACAGACGATACGATCGGCGTCGCGGTGAATGACCGGGTCACCCTGAACCAGGATGGCAGTGTCGCCGGGTCATTACGGCTGCCGCAGACCTTCACGGCATGGAGCAAGCTCTTCCACCTGCTGCGTTCAGCCTTTCCCGATGCGCATTACGTGCAAGGAGTGGATATCACGGACATCGCATCCGAGGAGGATTGCGCGGTGGCGACCCTGTCCGACGGAACCCGGCATCGAGCGGACATCCTGATTGCGGCGGATGGTTTTCGCTCACTGGCCCGGCAGAAGGTTCTTCCGGATGTACAGCTTGAGTACGCCGGCTACATCGCCTGGCGCGGACTCGTCGAGGAGCAGGATCTGTCGCAGGCGACCAGGCAGGCGCTCTTCGAAAAGTTCGGTTTCTGCATTCCGCCCGGCGAGCAGATGCTCGGGTATCCGGTGGCGGGATTGGACAACAGCACCAGGATCGGCGAACGCCGCTACAACTTTGTCTGGTATCGGCCAACAAAAGGCAAGCAGACCCTGGACAACCTGCTGACAGACGAGCAGGGCAACACACATCAATTTGGTATCGCGCCGCACCTGATCCGGCCTGAGGTCTTGACAGAGATGCGCGAAGCCGCAAGAGCGGTGCTCGCTCCGCAGTTCTTCGAAATTATCGAAAAGGTCCGGCAACCCATATTTCAGCCCATCTACGATCTGGAAGTCCCCCGGTTGGCATTCGGACGAATCGCCTTGCTCGGGGATGCCGCGTTCGTTGGGCGACCCCATTGCGGGATGGGCGTCACCAAGGCCGCCGGCGATGCAATGCAACTTGCCAAATCGCTCTCTTCTCATCTCGACATCCATGAGGCGCTGATGGAGTACGAATCACAGCGAGTCAAGTTCGGTGCCGCGGTCGTGACGCATGCGCGGCACCTTGGAGCATACATGCAGGCGCAAACGAAGAGCGACACGGAAAAGTTCATGGCCGAAAAATACCGAACGCCCGAGGCGGTCATGCGCGAGACCGCCGTGCCGCTGGTAGTTTGACTGACCGGTGTGAAAAACTGGTAAACGCTGGTATTGCGCGACACCACGGATGGGTGGAAATTCTCCGTCAAGTTTATTCCACCGATCGTCCGCGAAAAAAACAAAAAATAGGGCACGTTCCGGTAGTAATGTTCTGCCGACGATATGACCCGGCAAACTTCCATTTCAACGAAGGGACTTCCCATGATCAAGTTCTACTACAACACAGCGCCCAATCCGACCAAGGTGGCTTTATTTCTCGAAGAGGCTGGATTGCCCTATGAACCCGTTCCGGTCGATACGCGCAGGGGAGAACAACATACTGCCGTCTTTAAGGCGATCAATCCCAACGCCAAGGTTCCCGTCCTGGTGGATGGTGCGACGGTTGTCTTCGACAGCAATGCGATCCTGCTCTACCTCGCCGAGAAGACCGGCAAGTTTCTGCCGGCTGCCGAAAAGCGCGGGGAGATGTATTCATGGTTGATGTTCGTTGCCTCCGGCATCGGGCCGTATTCGGGGCAATACGTGCACTTCAAGCACTTTGCGCCGGAGCCAAAAACGTATGCCGTGAACCGCTATGATTTTGAGGCATGGCGGCACTGGCGGATTCTCGACAAGCGGCTGGGGCAGGGTCGTTACATGCTTGGCAATGAGTACACCATCGTTGATATGGCCGCCTGGGGCTGGGCGCGTGCGGTTCCCTTTATCCTGGGTGCTGAAGCCTGGGACAAGCTGCCGAACGTCAAGCGGCTGCTGGACGAAATCAACGCGCGTCCCGCTGCGATCCGTGCCGAGGCACTCAAGGAAAAACACGCCTTCAAGACGGAAATGGACGACGAGGCGCGCAAAGCGTTGTTCCCGCAAAACGAAAGACTGACGGCCTAGCCCAGCTGAGACGTAGCCATGTTTACAAAAGCCACTTTCAAATTTCTCGACGAACTGGCCGCCAATAATAACCGGGCGTGGTTTGAGGAGAATAAGCCGCGCTACGAGTCGTTGGTGCGCGGACCGGCGCTGGAATTCATTGTGGACATGGCGCCTGCGTTCAACAAGTTTGCGCCCCATTTTCGTACCGACCCGCGCAAGATGGGTGGCTCATTGATGCGCGTGTTCCGCGACACGCGCTTCTCGCACGACAAGACGCCGTACAAGACCAACATCGGCATCCAGTTTCGCCACGAACTCGGCAAGGACGTGCATGCGCCGGGTTTTTATTTACATATCGCCAATGACGAATGTTTCTTTGGCGCCGGATGCTGGCATCCCGATTCGGATTCGCTCGGGAAAGTGCGGGATCTGATTGTCGAGAATCCGAAGAAATGGTTTGCCGTGCGCGACGACAAGAAGCTTGTCGCGCACTGGACATTTGCCGGCGACAGTTTGAGCCGCCCGCCACGTGGGTACGCTGCGAGTCACATTGCGATCGAGGATTTGAAGCGCAAGGATTTTATTGCCCTGGCCAACTTGTCGAAGGCTGAGGCCATCGGGCCTGAATTGGTCAAGTTGGCTGCCGCCCGGTTTTCCACCGCGGTGCCGCTGATGCGTTTTCTGTGCGAGGCTGTGGGCGCCCAGTACTGATGTGAATCCATGACAGTACAAAAAACTTATCAGGGCTTGCGTGTGCTCGAACTCGGCTCGGTGATCGCCGGTCCGTTCGCTGCGATGATCTTTGCCGATCTCGGCGCGGACGTGGTCAAGATCGAGAGTCCGAATGGCGGTGACGATTCGCGCCGGGTGCCACCGAACCTTGGCACCCAGAGCACGCTGTATCAGATGATGAACCGCAACAAGCGCAGCCTGGTGCTCGACCTGAAGGCCGAGCGCGGCCGCGAGGCCTTGCTGCGTCTGGCAGACAGCGCCGACATCGTCATCGAAAGCTTTCGGCCCGGTGTCAGCGATCGGCTCGGCATCGGCTATGCGGCGCTGCGCGAGCGCAGTCCGGCACTGATCTACTGCTCGGTTTCCGCCTTCGGCGAAAGTCCGTCGGGACGCGGCCTGCCTGGTTACGACCCGTTGATCCAGGCCTTCGTTGGATTGATGAGCATGACCGGCGACCCCAGCGCACCGCCGGCGCGTGTTGCGGCATCGGTGATCGACCTCACCACCGGGATGTGGGCGGCGATGGGCGTCATGGCGGCGCTCGCGCGGCGCGCACAGGACGGCAAGGGTCACTACGTCGAATCCACCCTGGTCGACAGCGGCTACATGTTGCTGTGCCACCAGATCAGCAGCATGCTGGCGACAGGAGAGGTGCCAACCCGCATCGGCTCGGCATCGCCGATCGCCGCGCCCTACGAGGCGTATCGCACGGCTGACGGCTGGCTGATGATCGCGGCAGGCAACGATGCGAGTTTCGGCCGCTTATGCAAGGCGCTCGGCCTGCCGGAATTGCTCGAGCGGGATGAGTTTCGCAGCAACGCCGGGCGCATCGGCCATCGCCACGAATTGAACGCGATCCTGCAGCAGTGCCTGGAACAAGAAACGTCTGCAAGCTGGACGACGCTATTGGAAGCGGAGGGCGTGCCGGTTGGCCCGGTTCAGGATCTGGATCAGGCCGTGCAGCACCCGATCATGGCCGAACGTGCAATGCTCGTCGTACCTGAAGGCACGGCTCCCCAGCGTGCTTCGATACTGCGTGTCCCGTTCGACGATGCCCGGCCGCCACGGTTGCGTGCCGCGCCAACCTTGGGCGAGCATTCTGCCGAGATACTGTGCGAGATCGGTTTGAGTACGGAAGAGATTGACGTGATGCTGAGCGCAACTGCGCCAGCAACCCCCGCCAAAAAATCCTGAAACACTTGCGCGCCGCAGCCTGCTCGCGGTCAAGCTTGACGGAAATACCCAAACCTCTCACCACGAAGGGCACAAAAGGCACGAAGGAAAACCTTCAAATGCTTTTCTTTGTGCCCTTTGTGCCCTTCGTGGTTATCTGACTTTGCCCTACTTGACCATCTATTCTTGTGGCTGATAGCTAGCTCGCGGAACCGCCGAGCACCGAAGGCACGCCGTCGAGCAACACGGTTTTCGATTCAAGGAACGACATCACGCCTTGGGTGCCGCCTTCGCGCCCGATGCCGGACTGCTTGAAGCCGCCGAAACCGATGGTCCAGTCGGTGCGGTACCTGTTGTGGCCGACCGTGCCCGATCGCAGTTGCCGCGCGACGGCCCAGGCCTTGTCCACGTCGTCGGTGAACACCGCGGCGTTGAGCCCGTAGATCGTGTCGTTGGCGATCCTGATCGCGTCGGCTTCGTTGTTGGCGGGAATGACCGAAATTACCGGGCCGAAAATTTCTTCGCGCGCGATGATGGAATCATTGCTGACGTTGCCGAACACGGTGGGCTCGATGAAAAACCCGCGCTCAAGATGGCGCGGGCGTCCGCCGCCTGTTGCCAGCGTCGCGCCTTCGGCCTTGCCCTTTGCGATGTAGCCTTCGACCCGGTCGCGCTGGCGGCAGGTCGCCAGCGGTCCCATTTTCGTGGCTGCGTCGAACGGATCGCCCACCTTGACACTGCCGAATGCGGCACTCAAGGCCTCGACCATGGCAGCATGGCGCGGACGGGAAACAATGATGCGGGTCAGCGATGCGCATACCTGGCCGGTGAGGTAAGTGGCGAAACCGGAAATCGCTTGTGCCACCTTCTCGACATCGCAATCGTCAAGGATGACGCCCGCCGATTTGCCGCCAAGTTCGAGCGTGCAGCGCGCAACACGATCACCGCAGATCGACGCGATGCGCTGCCCCGCAGCGGTGGAGCCGGTGAAGGCTACCTTGTCGACATCCGGGTGCCGCACCAGCAATTCGGAAACCTCGCGGTCGGCGGTCAGCACATTGATGACGCCCGGCGGCAGGCCCACCTTCTCGCAAATTTCGGCGAGGAGGTAAGCGGCGCCCGGCGCTTCGGGCGATGCCTTGACGATCAACGTGCACCCGGCCAGCAGTGCCGGGGCGCATTTGTACGCCAACAGCAGCGGCGGACCGTTCCACGGAATGATCGCCGCGACAACACCTACCGGTTCGCGCACCAGAAACCCTGCGCCCACGCCATTGCTCGGCGGCTTCTGTTCGACGAATGGAAACGTCTCGGCCATGGCGGCGTAGTAGGCGTATATGCCACCCACCGCGTTCGTGGTGGTCGTGGACAAATCATGCGTGATTCCCGATTCGGTGGTCCAGATGCGTGCCGCGTCACCGGCTCGATGCGCCATTTCGGCGCCAATGGCGTTGAGATAGGTCGCGCGTTCCTTGTGCGTCATGCGCGGCCATGGGCCATCATCGAATGCTTTGCGCGCTGCGGAGACGGCGCGATCGATATCGGCTGCTGCTGCTTCCGCGACGCGAAAAAACAATTCTTCGGTGCCGGAGTTGATGACCTCGATCTGCCTGGTGCCGGATGGTTTCAGCCATTGGCCATCGATGAAAAAACTTTCGGGATGGGCGATCGGCGCAGGGACAGCGGCATTCATGTGTTCTCCTCGCTTTCAGGGCAAACCTTGACAAGGCCTGATTCTGTGAAGCATTCTTTGGTACTGAATAGTAGCATTCTCACCTTGTTGGAAAAGCCACACCAAAAAATGAAAACAGCTAACAACGGAAGAGATTGGCACAACGACTTTGACATTGATGATCCGGCTTATGGAGACATCTACAACGAGGTGTGCGACGAACTCCTTGCCCATTGTCCCGTGGCCCACAGCAAGGATGGCTACTATGTCATCAGCCGTTACGACGACATCGTCACGACATTGATGGACTGGAAAACTTTCTCCAGCGCGGACGGCATCATCGGTGCGGTGCGGCCGCCCGAGCAGCCGTATTTCAAGCCGAATGAAACCGATCCGCCGGAACACACCCAACTCAGGGGCGCGTTGACGCAATTCTTCACGGCGGCCGCGGTGGCCAGCCACGAGCAGGGCATCCGCGCGGTCGCCAACAAACTGATCGATGCGTTCATCGCCAAGGGCTCGGTGGACATCGTTCCCCAATATGCCGATCCGCTGCCGCCGATCGCGTTCTGCCAGGTGGTGGCCAATATGCCGGCGAAGGACATGGATTTCCTGCAAAAGGTATTCACCGATGCGATCACCGGCCCGCTGGAGTTCCGTGGCGTGAACTGGGTTAAGGGCCAGGAATACCTGTATGACCTGTTGCAGAAGCGCAAGAACGAGTCGCGCCAGCACGACATCGTCGATGCGGTACTCCACTTTGAATTTCCGGATGGAAAACCCTATACCGATGATGACCGGGCTGGCTCACTGGCGCAGATCGTGGCGGCGGGGGCGACCACCACTGGCGCGGTGATTTCAGGCGCGATCTATCACCTCGCCACCAACATCGAAGACCGCAAACGGTTGCAGGCGAACTTCTCGCTGATCCCGCGCGCGGTGGAGGAGTTCCTGCGGGTTTTCGTTTCCGCGCCGAACAACGGGCGGCGGGTGATGAAGGATGTCGACATCGGCGGCACCGTGTTGCACGGGCCACACGATGACGAAAAGGGCGACTACATCATCTACAACCTCGGCGGCGCGAATCGCGATCCCTCCGTGTTCAAGTGTCCCGAGAAACTGGATATCGATCGCCATCCCAATCCGCATCTCAGTTTCGCCCAGGGGCACCATCGCTGCATCGGCCTGCATCTGGCGCGCCTGAACATCAAGATCGCGATCGAGACGTTTCTGACGCGCATACCGGAGTTTTCGCTTCCCCCCGGATTCGAGCCACGCTATCTCGGTGGCATCACGCGCAGCATCGTGGCGTTGCCTGTGACCTTCGCCGCCAAAACCACTGCCTGAAGGCGAGTTTTCCGGGAATGGTTTAGAGTCCCTTCATGCGAGGGACTCTTTCCTTTGCAACGTTTGCACCTACAATATTTTCGGGAAACATCATGAACAATGCCTTGCTGCTTGGCGCGGCCATTTTCTTCGAGTTGATCGCCACTTCATCACTCAAGGCATCCGACGGGATGACACGCCCGCTGTTCGCCGTCTCCACGGTGCTCGGCTATGCCGCCTCGTTTTATCTGCTGTCATTGACCTTGAAGCGCATGGAAATCGGCGTCGTGTATGCCATCTGGTCGGGCGCAGGCACGGCATTGATGGCGCTGATCGGCTTCTGGCTGTTCAAGGAGGCGCTGCCACCGCTCAAGCTGGTGTCGATCGCGTTCATCATTATTGGCGTGGTTGGATTGAACCTGGTGGGCGAAACCGCCTGACGAATTCACGGTCGCGGCGATCCGCCACTTTATCGACAGCAGCATTTTCCCGATCTTGAAAGTCGTCGTTTAATTAATCGAGGCAGGGGTTTGCGTAATTAACAAATTGTTGGACAATGTGGTCAGACAACCAGAACGGGCCGCGTGACTGTATCGACGGCTTCAAGGATGCGAAAGCGAAGGTGGGTATCTTCACCACGAACCAAAACCAATCTCATAGGAGGAGAAACCATGGGAAGAATGGATGGAAAGGTCGTCATCATCACCGGTGCCGGTACCGGCGTCGGACAGGCAGCGATGCAACTGTTTTCTGCCGAGGGCGCCAAGGTGTTCGGTGTTTCGCGAACGCAGGCCAATCTTGACAAGACACTGGCGCTGGTCAAGAAAGGTGGTGGCGAGGGTGCCGTTCTGTCGGCAGATCTTTCCGATGATGCGGCATGCGAGCGTGTGGTCAAGGCGACGCTCGAAAAATATGGCCGCGTAGACAGCCTGGTGCATTGCGCCGGGGTCGGCTACAACTGGGCGGCCAAGAGCCCGGGCACGATGGGTGACGTGGTCAATACGACGCCCAAGGCCTGGCGTGAAATCCTCGGCATCGATCTCGACGCCTGCTTCTTCATGTGTCGTCATGTGCTGCCGGAGTTCATCAAACAAGGCAAGGGCACCATCGTCAATGTCTCCAGCATCGGCGGTTTCATGGGCATGCCCGACGCACACACCTATACCGTTGCAAAGGCCGGCATGATCAACCTGACGCGGTCGATGTGCGTCACCTACGCTTCGAAGGGTATTCGCGCCAACTGCATTGCGCCGGGTTTCATTGATACACCGATGACCGCCGATTACATGAATCTTTTTGCCGATCCCGTAGTGAGTGACAGCATCACGCCGATGCGGCGCGCGGGGACGCCGATGGAGATGGCCTATGGCTGCCTCTACCTGGCCAGCGATGAATCCGGCTATTGCAACGGCAGCGTATTGACGATCGATGGAGGCACCACCGCCCGCATGTAGGATTGGCAGAGGTTTCTCCTATTACAAAAAAATGTGGGGGTGAATGATGCGTGCAGCCGTTTTTCGCGGGATCGGACAACCGTTGGATGTTTGCAATGTGCCGGAGCCAAAGGCCGAGCCGGGTTGCGTGATCGTCAAGGTGCATTACTGCGGCATCTGCGGGTCCGACCTGCATGCCACGCAGGAGGGTGCGTTCGTGGTGAAACCCGGTTCGGTGCTCGGTCATGAGTTTGCCGGGGAGATCGTCGAATCGCGTGCGCCAGGTTGGAAGGTCGGCGAACTGATCACCGCCGTGCCCAACAATGCCTGCGATCCCTGTCGCGCCAGTGGTCACGACGAATGCAAGGATGACCTTGGCATTCTCTGTCCCAACAACCGGATCACTGGTTATGCACCCGAGGTGCCGGGCGGTTTCGCCGAGTATGTGCATGTCAATGTGTCGCAGGCACTGCGCTTGCCCAGGGAGGTCAGTTCGCGTCAGGGCGCCACGGTAGAGCCGCTCGCGGTCGGATTGCATGCGGTGGAAAAGGGCAGGGTCAAGCTGGGCGACAAGGTGCTGGTCATTGGCGGCGGCCCGATCGGGCTGGCGGTGGTGGCGTTTGCAAAACTTGCCGGCGCGTTCAACGTGGTGGTCAGTGAATATGCCGAGATTCGGCGCAACACCTCCCTGGCCTTCGGCGCCACCGGAACCATCGATCCGGCGAAGGAAGAGGTTGCCTCGGCGTTCGCCAAAATCGCTGGTGGCCCACCCGATGTGATCTTCGAATGTGTCGGCGTGAAGGGCTTGCTGCAGGAATGTATCAATCTATCGGCGCCACGCGGCCGCATTGTCGTTGTTGGTGTCTGCATGCATGAAGACAAGCTGATGCCAATGCTCGGCGTGTTCAAGGAAATCAATGTCCAGTTCGTGCTCGGCTATGGCAAGCCCGATTGGCGTTTGGTGCTGAACCTGCTCGACAAAAAAGGCCTCGATCCGGCACCGATGATCACGGATGTCTTCGGGCTGGAAAAACTGCCGGGCGAGTTCGAGGCACTGCGCAAGCCGTCGAAGCAGATCAAGTTGTTGGTGAGCCCATTGCAGAATTGAAGTGAGACGATGACCAGGGTCTTTGTTCATGGCAACCCGGAAACCGCCTTGGTCTGGTCGGAGCTTTCCTCCGCTTTGCGTCGGCGAGGTGTCCACGACCAGTTGATGCTTTCCCCACCGGGGTTTGGTGCTGCGGTGCCGGAGGGGTTCGAGCCAAGTCGCTTGAATTACCGCGACTGGTTGATCGGCGAACTGGAGAAGCTGGGCGGTGAAATTGATCTCGTCGGCCACGATTGGGGTGCCGGTCATGTGTATGCAGTGGCGGCAGCGCGACCGGATCTGCTGCGTTCCTGGGCTGCGGATTGTGCTGGTTTGCTCCATCCCGATTATCAATGGCATCCGGCCGCGCAGGTCTGGCAGACAGCGGGGGCCGGAGAAGCTGCCATCGCCAGGATCGTCGCGCTGAGTGGCGAGCAGCTTTCGACTGCTTTCGGCGTTCCTGCACGGCTTGGACCCGAGATGGCCAAAGGGTTGGACGAACAAATGGGTCGATGCATCCTCACGCTCTATCGGTCCGCAGTGCAGCCCGCGATGCGCGAGCTTGGCGGTCAACTCGCCGCCGCGGCGAGACGGCCGGCACTGCTGATTCATGCGACCAATGATCCCTTCGTTCCGCCGGAGATGGCATTCGACGTTGCTGAACGTACTGGCGCGCAGATTCTTACTCTGAGCAAAATGGGCCATTGGTGGATGCTCGAAGATGCCGAGGCTGCAGCAGAAGGCCTGACAACGTTCTGGTCGACGCTGGCGCCAGCGGATTGAAAGTGCGTCCATGCCTGTTCGAAGATCTGCGCAGGGGAAGTTTCGCAAAAGTTTAAGAATTACCAACGACAACAACCAATAATCGGAGGCAGCAACATGGATCGTTTCAGAGTCGATGGAAAAGTGGCATTAGTCACCGGCGCCGCGCGTGGGCTGGGTGCTGTCATCGCGGCGACGCTGGTCGAGGCTGGAGCAAAGGTTCTCGTCACCGACGTGTTGTCCGACGAAGGCGCGAAGACGGTGGCCAGGCTTGGTGACAACGCTGCATTCACGCGTCTCGATGTGACACAGGAAGCGGAGTGGGAAGCAGCGATGGCGAACGCGCTGAAGCACTTTGGTCGCCTCGATATCCTGGTCAACAACGCCGGCATCGAGATCACCCGGCTGTTCGCCGACATAACACTGGAAGAGTTCAATAAAACCATGGCGGTCAATTCGACCGGAACCTTCCTCGGCATCAAGCATGCTATACGCACCATGCGGCCGGGCGGCGCCTCTGGTAACGGCGGATCCATCGTCAATCTTTCATCGGTGTCGGGACTCATGGGATCGGTCGGGCTGGGCAGCTATTGCGCTTCGAAGGGCTCGGTCAGGTTGATGACCAAGGCCGCTGCCGTGGAATGCGCGCGCCTGAATTACGGCATTCGCGTCAATTCGGTTCACCCTGCGGTGGTCAAGACGGACATGGGAAACATGCTGATCAATGATTACGTCAAGCTGGGCCTGTTCCCGAATGCAGAGGCGGCAGAAAAGGCCTTTGCGAATGCGCAGCCACTTGGCTTGGGCTTGCCGCAGGATGTCGCCAGCGGCGTGTGCTATCTCGCCTCGGAGGCGGCGCGCTGGACGACTGGTACCGAGCTTGTGCTGGATGGCGGATTGATGGCGTCATAGCTGGGCCGAGCGGATGGACAAGCACAAAAATATTTTCGAGGAGGAATCAAGATGCTGATGAAGGACAAGGTTGCGCTGGTGACAGGCGGTGCGTCGGGCATCGGACGTGCCATTGCACTGACCTGGGCGCGGGAAGGCGCCAAGGTTGTGGTATCGGATATCAACGAGAAAGCCGGCGAACAAACAGCGGCGCAGGTGCGTGGCCAGGGATGCGAAGCGCTATTTGTGGCGGCTGATGCGAGCAAGCCCGCGGACTGCCAAAATCTGGTGGAGCGCACCGTGGCCAAATTCGGTCGATTGGACGTGGCTTGCAATAATGCCGGCATCGCCGGTGCAGCAGCGCCGACCGCCGACTATCCGCTGGACGCATGGACACAGGTCATCGACCTCAACCTGTCGGGCGTGTTCTACGGCATGAAGTACCAGATCGGCGCAATGCTCAAGAACGGTGGTGGTTGCATCATCAATATGGCCTCCGTGCTCGGTGCGGTGGCCTTTGCCACGGCACCGGCTTATACCGCGGCCAAGCATGGCGTGGTGGGTCTGACGCGCGCCGCGGCATTGGAATACAGCGCGCAGGGCATCCGCATCAACGCCGTGGGACCGGCCTTCATCACTACCGCGTTGACGGAAAACCTGACCAACGATCCCGCCATCAATACGATGTTAACCGCGCTGCATCCCATCGGTCGGCTCGGTCTTCCGCAGGAGGTGGCCGAACTGGTGGTCTGGCTTTGCTCGGACCGCGCTTCGTTTGTGACCGGGGCCTACTATCCGATTGATGGTGGTTACCTGGCACGCTGAGATTTGAGCGGATCGGTACCTGATGCATATTGACAAGGAGTGTTCGGCATGAGCGGTTTTAAGGGCAAGGTTGTGGTGATCACCGGCGGCGCGGGTGAGATCGGCAAGGCGGCGGCGAAACTGTTGGCATCGGATGGCGCCAATGTGCTGCTGGTCGATTGCAACCAGAAAGCGCTTGACGCTGCCGTTGCGGAAATCGGCAGCCAGCGCGTGAGTGCATGCGTCGCCGATGTCACTGACGTCGCGTCGACGCAAGCCTATATCCGCGCGGCGGTGGATCGTTTCGGCGGCATCGATGTATTGCTGTCGAATGCAGGGATCGAAGGCAAGGTTGCGCCGATTTTTGATGCCGACCCGGCCGACTTCGACCGGGTGATCGCCGTCAATGTGCGCGGTGTCTGGCTCAGTCTGAAATACGGCATTCCGGAAATGCGCAAGCGCGGCGGCGGCAGCATCGTCATCTCATCGTCAATCGCCGGGTTACGTGGCACGGCGGGGGTCACGCCTTACGTTACCAGCAAGCACGCGGTGATCGGGTTGATGCGTGCGGCGGCGCTGGAATGCGCGCCGTTCAACATCCGCGTGAATACCGTCAACCCCTCGCCGGTGGAAACACGCATGATGCGTTCGCTGGAGGAGGGGCTGATGCCCGGCAAGGCGGAGGAGGTGCATACGATGCTGAAGGCGATGATTCCGCTGCAACGTTATGCAGAATCGGAGGACGTTGCGAAGCTGATGCGATTTCTGGCCAGCGATGATGCTGCCTTCATTACCGGCTCGGTGTATAGCGTCGATGGCGGCTTCAATGCCGGCTGAGCCATGAGCGCGATTCTACTCAACCAGCACCCGCTGTCTCCTTACGCGCAGAAGGTGCGGATAATGCTGCGCGAGAAGGGCCTGGCGTTCGAGTGCCAACTCCGGAGGGTCTCGGTTCCGGGGTGGAAAATCAGGCCTTCGCCCAGCTCAATCCCCGTTTCGAGATTCCCGCGCTGGTGCACAACGACGCGACCATCTTCGACTCAACGATCATCCTCGAATACCTGGAAGAATGTTTTCCGTCGCCGCCGATGATGCCGACCGGTCCGACCGCACGCGCCCGCATGCGCATGATCGAGGAGGTCTGCGACACCCATTACGAAGCCATCAACTGGGGCCTTGGCGAGATTCGTTTTTTCGCTCGTGGAGACGACGCGTTGCGACAGAAACTTTACGCCGCAGCGGTTGAGCAGGTTGGCCACATGCATGCCTGGCTGGAGACACTGCTAGGTGACAAGCCATGGTTGAGTGGCGCGAGTTTCGGCTGGGGTGATCTTTGCGCCTTGCCTTATGTGACCATGTCGCGCATGTTCGGCATTCCGCCAGCAGCGGGATCAAGGCTGGAAGCCTGGCTTGAGCGTGGCATGAACCGACCTTCGGTGGCCCAGACCGTGGCGGAAGCGCTGGCAGTCATCCCGGTGATGGAGACCCGCGCCCAGTCCGTGCAATCGGGCAGTTTCAAGCGCCACTACCGCGACCACCGACTGGAATGGATGATTCGCTCGGGCGGCCTGCAGGTCGTGCTCGACGGACTCGTCAATGAGAATATCCGCTTTACCGATCTGGCCCGATTTGCCACATGGAAGCGCGATTCCTCTTCCGGTGACTGAAGATGCCTAGCGTGGGCCGATACCCCCTGAGGCCAGCGCACTTGCGAGCGAACTGACACGGGCATCGTGGGTGAGGTCAAGATGTAGTGGAGTGACGGAAATGAATCCTTGTGCGATGGCGGCGAGATCCGACCCCGCGGGTGGATTGGTGACCTCATGCTCGAAGCTCAACCAGAAATACGAAAAGCCGCGATTGTCGATGCGTTCCTGGACGGCAATCTCCTGCCAGGTACGCTTGCCCTGGCGGGTTACGACGATGCCTTGCACAGCATCCGGTTCGACGGGAGGGAAGTTGACATTGAGCAGCATGTCCTTTTCAGTGCACAGCTCAAGCAGTCGCGCCAGCAGGGCGGGGCCGTGCTGGCGCGCGGTTTGCCACGGCACCGGTTGGCCGCGAACGAGGATCTGGCTGAAGGCGATGGAGGGAATGCCGAGCTGCACGCCTTCGATCGCGGCGGCGATGGTGCCCGAATACATCACGTCATCGGCGGTGTTCGCGCCCCTGTTTATCCCCGACAGGACGACGGTCGGGCGTTTGTCATTGCACAGGTGCTTGACGGCCAGCACCACGCAGTCCGTGGGTGAGCCGCGCACGGCGAAGGTCTTTGGCCCCAACTGGCGAATGCGCAACGGATCGGCGAGTGATACGGAATGCGATGCACCGCTGCGCTCCGAGTCGGGCGCCACTACCCAGACGTCGTCGCTGTGCTGGCGGGCAAGCTCGGCCAGCAGTTCGATGCCTTCGGAGTGCACGCCGTCGTCGTTGGTAATCAGGATTCTCTCGTTCATCGGGTTTTGCCTCGCATGTTCAACGCCGGATCGGCGCGGTGATGGCCGCATTCTACCCATCGCAAACATATTGTTCTACAATTTGGTCGGACAAAAATTGTCGTGTTTGCATGTTTTGCAATCGTGTTTACGACATGCAAACCCAATGGAGGCTTGAGGAGAAAAAATGTCCAGGGTATATGTTGTCGGCGTTGGCATGACACCATTCGGAAAATTTCTTGATCGCTCCGTCAGAGACTTGGCCGTCGCTGCCGCCACTGTCGCACTTGAAGACGGTCGCTGCGCCAGCAGCGGCGTCGACTCGGTATTCTTCGCCAACTCAGCCCAGGGGGTGATGGAGGGCCAGCATTCCATCCGTGGCGAAATCGCGCTGCTGCCCCTGGCGCTCGGCAATACGCCGGTGGTCAATGTCGAAAATGCCTGCGCCAGCGCATCGACCGCCTTCAATATGGCCGTTACGCACATTCGTGCCGGCATGTCGGACGTGTCGCTGGCGGTCGGTGCAGAAAAAATGTACTCGCAGGATCGTGCGCTCAGCTTCTCAATTTTCGACGGTAGTTGGGACGTTCATTCGGTTGACCAGTCCGTGGAAAACCTGCTGCACATGGGTAACGGAGTACCGACACCTGCCGAGTATGCCAACACCGGGCCGCACAGCGTCTTCATGGACGTCTATCAGGCGTTCGCAAAATTTCACATGCGCAATTTCGGCACCACGGCGCGACAGATCGCCGTCGTGGCGGCCAAGAACCACCATCACTCGGTGCACAACCCATTGTCCCAGCACCGCCGCGACTATTCCGTCGACGAAATACTGGCCGCGCCGATGATCGTCTGGCCGCTGACTTTGCCGATGTGTTCGCCGATCTCCGACGGCGCTGCCGCCGCGTTGCTGTGTTCCGAAGCCGGCTTGCGCCGGCTTGGCATCAGTGATGCCTGTGAAGTGCGCGCCAGCGTGCTGATGGGCGGCGGGCGCCGCGCCGTCGACGACTATCGGCACGACGTGTCGCACATGGCGGCCAAGCGGGCCTACGAGCTTGCCGGTGTCGGTCCCGAAGACATCCACGTCGCCGAGGTTCACGATGCCACCGCGTTCGGCGAGATTCAACAAACCGAAAGTCTGATGCTGTGTGAATTCGGCGCGGGCGGACCATTGGCGGAAAGCGGTGCCACCAGCCTGGGCGGCAGGGTGCCGGTGAATCCTTCCGGTGGTCTTGAGTCGAAGGGCCATCCGATCGGTGCCACCGGGCTCGGACAGATCTACGAACTTGTCACGCAACTGCGCGGCCAGGCCGGCCCGCGTCAGGTTCAGGGCGCCAAGGTGGCGATCGCCGAAAACGGCGGTGGCTTGATCGGCGCCGAATCGGGCGCGGTTGCCATCACCATTCTGGCGCGCTGAGTTCAACGATCTGATAACGCACATGAACATTGCGCAACTGCTGGCTGGTTCGGCAAAAACGTTTCCTGATCGACCGGCGGTTTCGGTCGGCATGGAAATGCTTTACAGCTACAAGGCGCTACAAGCCCGGGTCGCACATGTTGCCGGCGGCCTGTTGAGTCTTCCCGGCGTTGTCCCTGGCAGCAGGGTCGTGCTGTACATGGGAAATTGTTCCGAGTACGTCGAGATTTTGTTTGCGATTTGGCATGCCGGGCTGTGTGCCGTGCCGATCAACGCCAAATTGCACCCGCGTGAGGCGGCCTTCATCATTGAAAATTCTGCCGCCGTGCTGTGTCTGTCGACCGACGATACCGCGCAGGCGGCTGCCACTGCGGCAGCTCACTGCGGGCAAGGTGCACGTTGTGTCACTGTCGAAAGCCCGGAGTACCTGAGTTTGCTGGGTGAACCCGCTGTGCCACAGCGCAGCGCGCATCGCGATGAACTGGCATGGGTGTTCTACACCAGCGGCACCACGGGCCGTCCCAAGGGTGCGATGCTTTCGCACGGCAACCTGCATGCCATGGCGCAGGCCTATCTGTGCGATGTTGACCAGGTGAACGAGTTCGATGCGCTGCTGCATCTCGGTCCGCAAAGCCATGCGGCTGGACTGTTCTGTCTGGCGCATATCGCCAAGGGCGGCAATCAGGTATTGCCGGCCAGTGGTGTCTTCGATATCGCCGAGACGATTGATCTCGTCAATCACTATCCGCAGGTCACCTTCTTCGCCGCACCGACGATGTTGCGGCGAATACTCGATTCGTCCGAATTGCCGCGCATGGATGTCTCGCACCTGCGCACCATCCTGTGCGGAGCGGCGCCGATCTATCCAGGCGATGTGCGTGCCGCGCTCAAGGCTTTCGGCTTGCGCTTCTGGAATGGCTATGGACAGGGCGAGTCGCCCCTCACCATCACGGCAATGCCCAAGCACCAGTATCGCGACGATGGCAGTGCCGAATTTTCCGAGCGACTGGTCTCGGTCGGCATCGCGCGCACCGGGGTCGAGGTGCGCGTTGCCGATGAAGCGGGCGCCGAACTGCCGGCGGGCGAGATCGGCGAGATCATCGTGCGCGGCGACGTGGTGATGAGCGGTTACTTGAACAATCCCGAGGCGACTGCCACAGCACTGCGCGGCGGGTGGTTGCATACAGGTGATCTGGGCAGTTTCGACGAACGCGGGTTCCTGTATTTGAAGGACCGCTCGAAGGATCTGATCATCAGCGGCGGCTCGAACATTTACCCGCGCGAAGTGGAAGAGGCGCTGCTGGGCAGTCCGGCCGTCGAAGAAGTGGCCGTCATCGGCGTACCGGATCCCGAGTGGGGCGAGTCCGTCGTCGCCTTTGTTGTCGTGCGTGAAAGCATGCAGATCAGCGTGGCTGAACTCGACGCGTTGTGCCTCGACTGCATGGCCCGTTTCAAGCGTCCCAAACGCTATTGCTTCATCGATGCCCTGCCAAAAAGCAATTACGGCAAGGTCCTTAAAACCGAGCTCAGAGCGCTCATCGCTGCAAAGGTTTGATCATGTCGATTCTGGTTACTGGCGGCACCAAGGGTATCGGACTTGAGATTGCGTGTCGATTCGCCACGCCGGGTAGCGATGTGTTCCTCAACTACGTTTCCGATGACGAGGCAGCAAAGAGGGCGGCGCGCCGTGTCGAAGATCTTGGTGCCAGAGCGCATCTGATCAAGCAGGATGTCGGCACGCCCGAGGGCGCTCAGGCCCTGCTTAAAGCTGTCGCGGAAAAGACCGACCGCCTGGATCAACTTGTGCATTGCGCGGTACGGGTGCTGGCCAAGCCGATGCTGGAGGTTGATCTCCACGAATTCACCAGGGCGATGAACGTCAACGGCACGGCATTGCTTTACCTGGTGCAAAGCGCGCTGCCGTTGCTGAAGGATGGCAGCAGCGTTGTATTCCTGACCAGCCGTGGCAGCCGGACGGCGCTCAAGAACTACGCCGCGGTGGGCGCGGCGAAGGCCATGGCCGAAGCATTGGTGCGCTATCTGGTGCTCGAACTCGGGCCGCGCGGCATTCGCATCAACTGCATCGCGCCCAGTGGTGTTGACACGGAAGCCATACGTCTCGTCTATGGCGACAAGACCGATGAAGTGCTGCGCAGGAATGCGGCGGAGACGCCCAATGGCCGATCCATCCGGCATGAGGACTACACGGCGCTGGTAGAGTTTTTGGCCAGTCCTGCGGCCGCGATGATCCAGGGCCAGGTCATTTTCATCAACGGCGGCCATTACCTTCATGCCTGATTTTCCGACTCCGATCATGCCCACTTCAAAACCTACTAGCGCTGTCCGAACCTCGAACAAGACCCTTGCGCCGAAACCGAAGGCGTCGCGTCCGCTGAGTTCACCCGACAAGGTCGTTGAGGCCATCAGCACCGGCATCCTGATGCGGCGCTTTGGTCCCGGTCATCGCCTCGTCGAGGCCGACCTTTCGAGCAATTACAACGTCAGCCGCGGCACGGTGCGCGAGGCATTGAAGAAACTTGCGGCGCAAGGGGTGGTGGTGCTGAATCCGCATCGTGGCGCCTCAATCCGTCCGTTGAGTCGTCGCGAGGCGGAACAACTGCTGCTTGTTCTCGAAGTGCTATGCGGTCTCGCTGCGCGGCTGGCGGCGCAAAACATCACGCCGGGACCGCTGCGTGAGCGCATGAAGACAGTCTCCGATATGTTGACGCGCGTACATCTGGAAAGCGGGGTGGAGCAATTCATGGCCGATCGGGCTGCCTACTACGGCGTGATGCTCGACATCGCCGACAACGCCGAATTGAATCGGGTGATGCCGCTGCCGCAGATTTCGTTACTGCGCAGCCAATATCATGGCTTTCTGCGGTCCAAGGACATCCGCGACATGCGCAAGGAATATGGCGAAATTGGCGACGCGATACTTCAGGGTGACGCGCTACAGGCCGAGACACGGATGTGCAAGCATCTGCGCAGGACGCGTGACCGCCTGCTCGCGGTTGACGAAGAAGCTTTCAACCAGAGCTTCTGAACAGCGCGACCAAGCCTGTTATCCCATCATCGACAATGACCATGCGTCGCACGCTCGATTTTTTGTTGAACGACTGGCTGGATGTAAGCACGCTGACCACGCGTCCGCGTTTTGCCGATCACTCCGCCGAGACATTCACGGCGGTGCTCGATGTCAGTGAGCGCATCGCGCGCGAGAAGTTCGCACCCTACAACCGACTGGTGGATACCGAGGAACCCAGCTTCGACGGCACGCGGGTGATGCTGCCGCAGGCGACGCTGGATGCCACTCGCGCCTACGCCGAAGCCGGTTTGCGCAGTGCCGGTCACGATTACGCGCTGGGAGGTATGCAGCTTCCGTATGTGATGGAAGTTGCGTTGCGGTCCTTCTTTCTCCAGGCGAGCATCGCAATCGATGGGTACACAATGCTCACGGCGGCCGGTGCGAGCTTGATTGTCGCACATGGTACGAAGCATCAAATCGATGCCTTCGCGCGCCCGGAGCTCGATGGCCGATTCATGGGCACGATGTGCCTGTCGGAGCCTCAGGCCGGCTCCAGTCTGAGCGATATCGAGACACAGGCGGTGCCTGACGGTGACGATTTCGCCGCGGACGACCTTGGTCCGCGCTATCGACTCAAGGGAAGCAAGATGTGGATCTCCGCCGGCGAGCACGATCTGGCGCAGAACATCATTCATCTCGTCCTCGCGAAAATTCGCGGCCTCGATGGCAAGGTAGTGCCGGGAGCGAAAGGCATTTCGCTGTTCATCGTGCCGAAGATGCTGGTCGATGCCAACGGACATTTGACCGGCGAGCGTAACGACGCCGCCATCGTCGGCCTGAACCACAAGCTCGGTTATCGCGGCACAGTGAACACGCTGCTCAATTTCGGCGAAGGCAAGTTTCCGGTTCGTGCACCGAGTGGCTTTGACGGTCGGGGTGCAGGAGCAATCGCCTATCTCATCGGCAAGCCTGGCGAAGGCCTGCAACGCATGTTCCACATGATGAACGAGGCGCGCATCCAGGTTGGCCTCGGCGCGACCATGCTGGGTTGTGCCGGCTATGAGGCTTCGCTCGACTATGCGCAAACCCGGTTGCAGGGCAGGCCGAGCGGACCGGAAGGCAAGGATCCAACGGCGCCGCAGCGACCGATCATTGAGCACGCCGACGTGCGGCGCATGTTGTTGGCGCAAAAAGCCTATTGCGAAGGAGCGCTGGCATTGAGCCTCTATTGCGCGCGACTGGTCGATGAGAAAGCCACCGGCGATCCCGTATTAGCAGCCGATGCTGCCCTGTTACTTGAGTTGCTGACGCCGATTGCCAAGAGCTGGCCGAGCGAGTGGTGCCTTGAGGCCAACAGCCTGGCCATCCAGATTCATGGCGGCTACGGCTACACGCGTGACTTTCCGGTCGAGCAATACTGGCGCGACAACCGGCTCAACATGATTCACGAGGGCGCGCATGGCATTCACAGCCAGGATCTGCTCGGCCGCAAGGTTCGTATGGAAGAAGGTCGTGCGCTGGCAATTCTGGGCGGGCGCATTGCCGAGACCGTTCGTCTGGCACGGCAGCACGACGTGCTGATACGTGATACAGATGCATTGACCACGGCCTTCGCAACGCTGCAATCGGCGACTGCGACAGCATGGGAAGGGGGAGACCGCGAGGTTGCATTGCGCAATTCGGTTCCCTACATGCAGGCCTTCGGTCATGTCGTGATCGCCTGGCTCTGGCTGGATGTTGCCCGAGTGACTGTGGAACGGCTTGGCCAGTCGGGCGACATTGCATTCCTGCGGGGCAAGTTGCACGCGAAGCGTTACTTCTTTCGCTATGAGTTGCCGCGCGTCGATGCATGGCTGAAACCGGTGTGCGAGCGTGACGATACTTTTTCGGATATGGATACGGCGTGGTTTTGATCAATCGGCACGGAGGAGAATAATCATAAATTGTCGGACAATCTGGTCCGACGAGCTTGACAGGAAAAATGCATGCCCCCCATAATCAGTGACCGAACATAGAGCGTCCCAACGAGGACGCCAATGGTCCAGAAATGGGACCAAGACCGGAGGAAAACATGAAAAGATTTCAGTGGGATCAGAACAAGTTCGGCCTGGAGGAATCAACGCCCACCAGCCGCGCTTTCCATCATTCAATCCGTGCTCTCGTGCGCGAGCGCTTCGAGGCCAGCGGTCTTGAATGGAAGGACTTCGTGCTGGCTGGCAGCAATTGCGGCCTGAGCGAAAGCGACTTCCGCAGCGTGGAAGCCAAACTGCTTGCCAGCGGCTATCGTTTCGACGTCTCGGCCACCATTTCTGCCAAGGAAGAGCCGGAAAAATACAAGGCCATGAAGGGGCAGCACGAGCGCACCGTGAATGCCGAAATCAAGGATGGCCGGATGGAGGTCGGCGTCGGTGACAACGTGGTGACTTATCCCGCTTCGGTCAAGGGCTCGGCGCTCTACGTGCACACCACTGATGAGGTCATGGCCATGGTGATGGAAGGCGTCCCGCCCGGCAGCATCGCCATCATCGACGACTCGGGCGGCACGTTGACGGCGCCGATCCTGGAGCACTTCGCCGGCGTGATCTGCATGGGCGGCTCGGTTCGCTCCCACCTCGGCATCCTCTGCCGCGAGTATGGCATTCCCTGTTTCATGAATGCCAAGATCGGCGGCATCAACAACGGCGACCGCCTGGAAATCAACTGTGCCGCACCCGCCAGGAGTGCCGTCGATTGCCAGAAGGGCATCGAGCGGACCGCCGAAATCTGGAAGCTCGTTTGAGGAATCGACCATGGAAGCCGTGAAAAAACCCGTTACCTACGCCCAACTGCTTGAGACCAACAATCTCATGCAGATCAATTCCGACGAATCCTACTGGCTCTGCGTCACCCGCACCACGCAGGAGTCGAAGCTGTTCCCGGTGTCGCCGTACATGATGCTGTCCTACGCCAACGCGTTCTACCGCTGGCCGTCGCTGCTGCGCAAGATCGAGTCGCGCATGTCAATGGAGGAGTGTGGCGATCGCGCGCGCAACATGGGCACCAAGACTGACACCCTGACCATGGGTTGGACCTTGCCCTGCTTCTATCTGCTCGGCCGCGAATGGCTGATCAACATGGGCATGCTGCGCCCCGAGGATGCGGTGGAGGACGTGATCTACGTGATGGATTGCTGGAAGCGCATGCAGCTTTCCTACCACCGCAACGACGGCCACATCACCAACAGCCAGTATGGTCATCGCAGTCAGTTGATGCCGGAGCGACAACTACAGGTATTCGAAGCCGACCTCCATGACATGACGCCAGGCGATGCGTTGCACGTCGCGTCGAGCAAGTTCATGGCGACGGTGTCGCAGTACCAGTTTCTGTCGCACTGCGAGTGCCGCATCGGCATCTGCAACCAGGGGCCATACAGCTTTGGCGAGGGCCGCGAACTGATCGTGCGTGACTTCATGGACCTGGGCGTGGGTGACTATCCCTGGCTCGATGGCGTGGCCGACAAGTTCCCGTTCCACAACCTGACCGTGCCGATGGTAGTCAAGGACACCCATTTCGAACTGATGGACGACTGGGGCAGCTTCGAATCGAAGCCGGAATTTCGTGCCGAAAACATCGTCCGGATCGGGCTTTACACTTCCGACCTGCTGTCCGATTCGTACGTGCCTGTGGCGATGGAAAGTCCGCAGGCATTGGCGGCGAAATTCACCGAACTGACGCGTTTGATCAGCGATGCGAACCAGGTGCTGTGGAAAAAGATCGCCGGCTGGTCGCGCGCTGAAATGCTTGAGGCCGGGGCGCTGGTGTATTACAACATCCTCAAGGATGTCGCCCACATCGCTGGCGTCTACGAGCAGAGCGACTGGATGGAGATCGACGAGCGCGCCCAGCGTCTGGTGCCGCTGCTCAATGATGAATACGGTCGCGACGTGCTGACCGAACTGGTCGGCCTGCTGACCTTGCCGTCGCAGGTGTGCAACGACTACACGATGGCGATGCACAAGAACACCAACCACCGCATGTATTCGCCGATCCCGTACACCATACTCAATACCGGCGACTACACGGCAACCAGTGGTCCGCTCGGTAAGGGCAGCAGCCTGTTCAAGAAGACCACCGGCTGGCGAACGACGCGCGGCGTGCTCGATCAGGAAAGTTATAACAAGGCGGTGCGCGAATTCACGCCCACAGCCTGCACGCCGGAGGCGCGCTTCATCGACGACAGCTGGGTCAAGTACCACCACAAGGATGCCAACGTCGAGGCGCTCTATCGCCACACGCAAACCCGTTCACCGCGATTGGCGAACAAGGGCGCCAGCCTAAAGCGCGAAGACATTACCAAGCTGCGCAACGGCTGAGTCGACAATGCAAATAGGAGAAATGATTCGTACCGCGGCGCGGCGCTACGGGCCACGCATCGCCTTCTCATGCGAGGGGAGGGATGTCAGCTTCATCGAGTTCGACACCGCGACCGATCGGCTTGGTAACGCGCTGCTGGCCATGGGGCTCGCTCCCGGCGACCGCGTTGCGGCGATGATGGGCAACAGCATCGAATGCCTGATCGTTTACTACGCGTTGGCCAAGGCAGGCTTGTTGCGGGTGCCATTGAATGTGCGTGAAACCCGACCCGAGCACGAGTACAAGCTGGCCTATTCGGGGGCACGGGCACTGCTGACCAGCGAGGCAAGTTGCGATCTGCCGTGCGAGATGATTGTCGCCGGTGCCGATCTGGCCCACCTGACCGAATCGGGGCCGTCCGCGCCCTGCGTGGTCGACCGGCCCTGCGATGCGCCTTACCGGCTCGGCTTTACCGGCGGAACCACCGGCAAGCCGAAGGCCGTGGTGCTGACCGCGCGCGGCGAGACGTGCGAAGTGGCCAACTTCATGATCGACCTGCTGCCCGATCTGAGCACTGCCGACACCATGCTGCATGCGGCGCCGATTGCGCACGCCAGTGGCGCCTTCTTCCTGCCGCTTTGGTTGCGTGGCGCGCGTCAGGTGGTGATGCCGAAGTTCGACGCCGCGGAGTTCCTGCTGCTGGCTGAACGTGAGAAGGCAACGATTACCTTCATCGTGCCCACCATGTTGTCGATGATTCTTGAGCAGCCGAACATCGACAAGACCCGCTACCACTTCCGTCGCCTTTGCTATGGGGCGGCGCCGATGGCGCCGGTGCTGCTGGAAAAGGGCATGGCCGCTTTCGGGCCGGTATTCGCCCAGACCTACGGTCAGGCTGAGTCGCCGATGGTCATCACCTGTTTGAAGCCCGAGGATCATCATCGTATCGGTTCGGCAGGACGACCCTATACCCTGGTCGAGGTGAAAATCTTTGACGAGGACGACAAGGAAGTGCCGACCGGACAGCCCGGCGAGATCGTCTGTCGCGGACTGCAGACCATGTCCCACTACTGGGATCGCCCTGAAGAGACAGCAAAGGTTTTCCGCGGCGGTTGGCTGCATACCGGCGACATCGGCTTCTGCGATGAGGACGGCTACATCTCCCTCATTGACCGCAAGAACGACATGCTGATCAGCGGCGGCTACAACGTCTATCCGCGCGAGGTGGAGGATCAGTTGCTGACGATTCCCGGCGTCAGGGATGCTGCCGTCGTTGGCTTGCCCGATGAGCGCTGGGGAGACAGGGTGCATGCGGTGGTCAGCGGCGCACCATCGCTCGACGGTGAGGCAGTGCTGGCGATGTGCAAGGGCAAGCTCGCCGGCTACAAGATGCCGAAGGCGGTTGAAGTGTGGGATGCGTTGCCGAAGAGCGCGGCCGGAAAGATCCTGCGCCGTGTCGTTCGCGATCAAATCCTCGCAAGAGACGTACAACATTGAATGGAGACGTGACTTGAACAAGTTCGACGCAATGCATGGGTTGGCGATCAAGAAATTCGGCACGGCTGCCGCGGTGGCGGACCTGCTTGCCGGTGATAGAGCGGTAGTGACGGCGTATCTGACCGAGGCAGTCGCCGCTGGCGAAGCTGCCGGGGCGAAAGGCGCCTTCATGCTCAGCGGCAAGGGCCAGGCAGCGCTTGCAGAAGCCTACCCACGCGAATTCGCAGTCCATCGCGTCGATGAATTGTTAAAGAAGGGTTATGCCCAGTTTGAGGTCATCAACAACGAACTAAAGCAACTCATCACCGAATGGCAAACCATCGAGGTCGCCGGCGAGCGAGTTCCCAACGACCACAGCGACAGCGAATACGACCGCAAGCTGATCGATCGCATTGCCACTTTGCATGAGCGTGCCGAACCGATGATTGCTGCGATGGCGAAAAGCCTGCCGCGTCTTTCACGCTATGTCGATCGTCTCGGCGAGGCACTCGACAAGGTGGATGACGGGCAGGTGGAGTTTGTCAGCGGCGCCAAGGTGAGCTCGTATCACACCGTGTGGTTCGAACTGCATGAAGACTTGCTGCGCCTGCTGGATCGCAAGCGCGACGAGTGAGTTGGTGAGCTGTTCAATCGGAGGAGGAAGAAGATGAGCTACTGGACCTGTAAAACCGAAGGCGGCGTGGTGACGGCAAGCTACCTCAATCCGCCGATGAACTATTTTTGTGCCGAGGGCGCGGGTGAGCTTGGCGACCTGATAGAAACCTGGCGCGACCCCGCGATCAAGGTGGTCGTGCTGGTCAGCGGAGTCGATGGTAAATTCATTACCCACTACAGCGTCGAGGAGCTGCTCACCTACGCTGAAGATCGCGAGGGGTTGCGCAAGGCCGGTACGGCCCTGACCGCTGGCTATCATGCACTGCTGCTGAGTTTGCGCAGTCTGCTAAAACCGGTCATCGTGGCGATGAATGGAGACGCCATGGGCGGCGGCTTCGAGCTCTGTCTGGCTTGCGACATCCGCATCGGCATGCGCGGCGATCATCGCTACGGGCTGCCCGAAGTCAAGCTCGGTATTCTTCCTGGCGGCAGCGGCACGCAACGCCTGTCGAGATTGATCGGCGCCAGCCGCGCCATCGAGTTCATTTTGCGCGGGCGGATCGTCAAGCCGGAAGAGGCCCTGGCGATGGGGCTGATCCATGAATTGGCCGACAACGCCCTGGCGCGCGCAACACAGGTCGCCCATGAGATGGCGCGTCTGCCGCCGCTGTCAATCGCCATGGTCAAGCGCGCCGTCTACGAAGGGTCGGATACCAGCTTGGCGAACGGGCTCGACATTGAAAGCGACGGTTTCCTTGCAACCATGCTGTCGGACGACGGCGTCACCGCCATGCGCGATTATGTTGCCCAACCCTTCGAACAGCGCCGCGACTGGCTGGAGCAACAGAACAAAGTCAGCAAATATGTTGGTCAATGACGCGGCATTGTTAAGGGAGTAAGGCATGGGCAAACTTTCAGGCAGGGTTGCACTGGTGACTGGGAGCGGACGCGGCATCGGCCGCTCCATCGCATTGGCCTACGTGCGCGAGGGGGCAAAGGTCGCGCTGACCTCGCGCACCCGCAGCGAAATCGATGCGGTTGCTGAAGAAGTGCGGGCGCTGGGTGGCACTGCATTTGCAATCACCGCCGATCTGCTGGATGGCCCCGGAATCAAGGACATGGTGGGAGAGGTCATCGCCCATTACGGGCAGCTCGACATTCTTTACAACAATGGCGGCGGCTTGCACGGCGATCTGGCAGACCTGATGTCCGCGCTCAATCACGATGACGTCGCATTCGAGAAAAACATATTTCTCAATCTGACTTCTGCCTACTATGCGACCCGCGCCGCCTTGCCACAGATGGTCAAGCAGGATTATGGACGGATCATCTTCCAGGGCTCCGGCTATGCCAAACGCGGCGGCGGGACCATCGCCTACTCGGCCGCGAAGCACGGGTTGATTGGTCTGGCCCGCGCAATGGCGTATCAAGTGCCGACCACGATCACGGTCAACACGATATGCCCTGGCTGGACCAACACTTCACTTGCCGACTGGGACAAGCTGGGCAAGGCTCTCAATATTCCCGCTGCCACCTTCAAGGCATTGGCTGAATCGGAGAATGTCCAGAAACGCATCCTTGAGCCCGACGAACTTGGACCGATGGCGGTGTTGATCGCCTCGGAAGAGTCTGCAGGAATTACCGGGCAAGTATTGAGTGTCGATGGCGGCTATCGCGTCTGACGATCAACCACGAATGCAGAAATGATTTTCCCATTCAATAACCACCGACGCGCAGTGAGGCGCGAGGAATGAACGGTCGCATCGAACCTGCCGTGCTCGGCCTGATCCTCGACGGCGCCAGTCTGCCTGATCGGCAACTGGTCGGCGGCAAGGCGTGGAGCGTGGCGCGCATGCAGGCACTTGGTCTGCCGGTGCCGCCGGCATTCGTGCTGACCACTGCCGCCTGCCGCGAATACTTGAGTAACGGCGGCACGCTGACCGAGGCCATGCTGGCTTCGGTGCGTTCCGGCATCGCTCACATTGAGGCTACTACTGGTCGCAAGGTCGGTTGCTCGCAACGTCCATTGCTGGTATCGGTGCGCTCCGGGGCACCGGTGAGCATGCCTGGCATGATGGATACGGTGTTGAACCTCGGCATCAATGACGACACCGAGCTCGCTCTGGCAAAGGAAACCGGCAGTGCAACCTTTGCGCGCGACAGCCATCGGCGCTTCTGTGAAATGTTCGCCCGCATCGTGATGCGTTCATCGATGCAAGCACTGCCGCCCGACGCAGAGCCTGTCCAGTGGCGGCAGTTGATCGCGCAAAGCTGCCAGCGCGAGATGCCGACCGACCCGTTCGAGCAACTCACGCTGGCCATCATTGCGATCTTCGATTCATGGAACGGCCGCCGCGCCAAGCGTTACCGCGAACATCACGGCATCGACCACGCCATGGGCACAGCGGTCACCATCCAGGCTATGGTGTTCGGCAACTCCGATGCCCGCTCGGGCACCGGCGTGCTGTTCTCCCGCAATCCGCTGACCGGCGAAGCCGTACCTTACGGCGAGTATCTGGAGTGCGCGCAGGGTGAGGATGTCGTCTCCGGCTCGCATACGCCGGTGCCGGTCGAGCGCTTGCGCGAAAGCATGCCGGACATACATGCCGAATTGATGGCGGCCGCGCAAACGCTGGAGCGGGAGAACAAGGACGTGCAGGACATCGAGTTCACGGTTGAACGAGGCAAGCTCTATCTGCTGCAGTCACGCTCGGCCAAACGTTCGCCGGCTGCCGCGGTACGTTGCGCTGTCGATATGGTGCGCGAAGGGCGCATCGACGAGGATGAAGCTCTGCGCCGGGTGACCAGCGAACAGGTGCGCATGCTATTGCGGCCCAGGCTGGCAGCGCATGTCGACCCGGAGCGCGAGACAGTGCTGGCGCGCGGCGAGGCGGCAAGTCCGGGCGCCGGTTTCGGCATCATCGTCGAAGATGCGGACGAGGCCGAGCGTCTGGCACTGGCAGGCCAGCCGGTCGTATTGTCGCGGCCCACTACCAGCCCGGAAGACGTGCACGGCATGTTCTTCGCCGCAGCGGTCATCACCGAGCGCGGCGGATCGACCAGCCATGCGGCGGTGGTGAGTCGTCAGCTTGGCGTGCCTTGCGTGGTTGGCTGCGGTGACGGCGCACTCAAGGGACTCGGTGGTCGCACCGTGACGATAGATGGAACCCGCGGCCTGGTGCTGGCCGGACATCTTGATGTCGACCATCCGCAGGAGGATGCCGATCCGCTGCTGCGCCAGTTGCACGAATGGGCGCAGGCACGTTCGCCACTTCAGGCCTACGCCGTTGGTCATGCGCCGGGAACGCCGGGCGTTGATCTCGAAAGCGATGACGCGGCGCAGGCCGCACCGCGCCTCAAGGGTGCTAGTAGTGCCATAGGCAGCTTGCTCAATACCGACGAAGGCGTGCATCTCGCTGTTGGCGCAGGACTCGAATTCATTGTCGTCAAACAGGTATTGCCGGCGCTGCTTGCCGCATGTGCCATACAGGGAAATTCGGCCAGAGGTCGGACGCCGGCCAATCAGGAGGAACTCAACTCATGAGTATCAAGAACGAAGAAATAAAAAGCCTGCTGACTTTTTTCGAAAAGTCGGATTGGCAGGAATTGCGACTCGAAGTTGAGGGTTTGAAGATCGCCGTGTCGAAGAACGGATCGCTTGCGACTGCGGCAGCCACTGCTCCGCTCCCAGTGACAAGCGCCGCTGTCATGCCTGCTGCTGCTCCGCCTGCCACGGCAACACCCGCAGCCAAGCCCGTATTGCTGGCGCCCGCTGAATTGGCGGCAGGACAGGTCTACCTGCGTGCACCGAGTCTTGGCGTAGTCTGGGGCCAATCGAAGCCGGGTGCGCCACCATTCGTGCAGGAGGGCCAGTTGATCGAAGCGGGTGCGCCGCTGTGCCTTATTGAAGTGATGAAACTGTTCACACAGGTCAATAGCAATGTGAAGGGCAAGGTTGTGCGCCGCCTCGTCGCCGATGGAGAAATGGTCGAACACGATGCTCCGCTGTTCATTATCGCAGTCGACTGACGCTTCGACCGAACCTCATGGCACTGCTTAAACGTGTACTGATCGCGAACCGCGGCGAGATCGCGGTCAGGGTTATCGACGCTTGCAAGGCGCTGGGCATCGAGACCGTGCTCGCGGTATCGCATGTCGACCGCGAGACGCTGGGCGCAAAGCGTGCCGACCGCGTCGTGTGCATCGGTCCTGCACCTGCCGCCGCCAGCTACCTGAATCCCGCGCTGGTCTGTCAGGCGGCGTTGTCCACGGGCTGCGACGGTCTGCATCCGGGATATGGATTCCTGTCCGAGCGCTTCGAACTCGCCAAGCTTTGCGAAGACAACAACGTGAAATTCATCGGCCCCGGCGCCGAGGCGATTCGCCGTGTCGGCGACAAACTCGAAGCGCGCGCTGCTGCGGAGGCCGCCGGTGTTCCGATCGTGCCGGGCTCCAACCTCGTGCACACGGCAAAGGAAGCGGCAAGCATAGCGAAAGGCATCGGCTATCCGGTGATGCTCAAGGCGGCCGCCGGCGGTGGCGGCCGTGGCGTGTTCGTGGCCCATGATGCATCCGACATCGAAGCGTCGTTCGAGCGCGCATCGCGGGAAGCACTGGCCGCGTTTGGCGATGGCTCGCTGTACATGGAGCGCTTCATCGGCAATGCGCGCCACATCGAAGTGCAGGTGTTCGGCGACAACTTCGGCAATGCACTGCACCTTGGCGAACGCGATTGTTCGATCCAGCGGCGCTACCAGAAGGTGGTCGAGGAGGGTCCGGGTTACGTGCTTCCCGAAGCCGTCCGTACCCGCTTGCATGCGTCGGCCCTCAACCTGGTGCGCTACCTCGGCTACGTCAACGCCGGTACCGTGGAATATCTCTACGACGCCGACCGCGAGGATTTCTTCTTCATCGAGATGAATGCGCGCGTCCAGGTCGAGCATCCGGTGACCGAGCTGATCACCGGCGTCGATATCGTGCAGGAGCAATTGCGCATCTCCTCGGGCATGCCGATATCGGTGCGCCAGAGCGACGTCAGGATCAGCGGCCACGCAATCGAGTGCCGCATCAACGCCGAGCAGCCGCGCGATGGCTTCATGCCGCGCCCCGGCCGCATCACGCGCTGGTCGCCGCCGTATGGCCCCAACGTGCGTCTCGACACCCATTGTTATACGGGTTACCTGGTGCCGCCTTATTACGACTCGATGATCGCCAAGCTGCTGGTGCATGCGCCCGATCGCGCCAGCGCCGTCGAGGCCATGCGTCTTGCACTCGATGCGTTCGAGATCGAAGGCATCGAGACCAATATCGAATTTCATCGCTTCGTGATGCGGCACGAGGATTACGCGGCGGGGAAAGTGAACACGCGCTGGCTCGAGACCACGCTGTTGCCGGCATACCAGAAAAATTGCAGCCCATAACCTGAAGAGAGAACGAGATGGCCCATATCGAATTCATAGACCAGACACTGCGTGACGGCCAGCAAAGCCTGTGGGGCATGCGCATGCAGGCCGGCATGGCGCTGCCGGTGACGCCGCTGATCGACAAGACCGGCTTTCGTGTCGTCGACCTCGCCGGCAGTTCGCTGTTCGAGGTGCTGATCAAATATTGCCGCGAAGATGTCTGGAAGGGGCTTGATCTGTTGATCCAGTCCATGCCCAACAGTCGCCTGCGCGGCGGCATGCGCAGCAATGCCTGCGTCACCTTCGCGGTTACGCCGGATGCGCTGATGGACCTGTGGATGCGCCGACTGTGCGCGCATGGCATCCGTAGCGTCTGGATCTACGATGCGCTGTACAACTGGAACAAGATCGCGCGGCTGGCGAAGGTCGCCAAGGAAACCGGGACCGAGATTGCCGGCACCATCTACTACGGCCTCGCCCCCGTCTATACCGACGAATACTTCGGCAATATCGCCGCCAAGATGTCGGCGATTGCGGATGTCGATACGCTGTTCATCTACGACACCTGCGGCTGCCTGCGGCCGGAGCGGGTCGGCAGCCTGGTCGCGGCGGTCAAGGCCAATGCGCGGGGCAAGCCGATCGAAATCATCTCGCACAACATCACCGGCCAGGGCGCGCAGGTTTACCTTGAGGCGATCAAGCACGGCGTCAACATCATCCACACCGCCAGCCGCCCGCTCGCCAATGGCACATCGATTCCGTCCACCGAAATCATGTTGCACAATATCTCGCAGCTGGGGCACACTTCGAATCTCGACAAGAGCCTGCTGGCGCCGGTGGCCGAACACTTTGAGCGCATCGCCAGGACCTACGGCTTCACCACTGGCGTGCCGAACGAGTACGACCTGTTCGCCTTCGAACACCAGGTGCCCGGCGGCATGACCGGCACCTTCAAGAATCAACTGGCCCAGCATGGCATGGCCGACCGCCTCGACGACGTGCTGCGCGAGACGGCCGTGGTGCGCAAGGAGCTTGGCTATCCGGGGATGATCACGCCATTCTCGCAACTGGTGGGAACCCTCGCGGTACTCAACATCGTTACCGGCAAGCGCTATAGCGTGATTCCGGAAGAAGTCCTCAAGTACGCGGCCGGTCACTACGGCAACCCGGTGTCGCCGATCGAGCCGGACATCATGGATCGCATCGCTGCCCAGCCCAAATACAAGGAGTTCCTTGCCGACCCGCCAGAGAATCCGAGCCTGGAAGAAATCCGCAAACGCAACGGCGGTGTCGAAGACGACGAGCTGCTGCTGCGCGCGCTGGTACCGGCGCACGACATCCAGGCGATGCGCGACGCAGGTCCGATCCGGCTCGATTTCCCGACCCTGTCGTCGCCCGAACTCGACTTCGCGCGCCAGCTCATGCAACTCTCCAGCGGCAAGCATCTGCAGATCAAGTCAGCCGAGATGTCCATCGAACTGAGTCGCTGAGATGAGCGTTGCCTATCTCGTCGATGTCGTGCGCAGCCCGTTTGGCAAGGGCCGCGCCGGCGGCGGGCTGGCGAATGCGCATCCGGTAGACCTGTTCGCCCAGGTGCTGCAGGCCCTGATCGCGCGCAGCGGTATCGATTCGGCCGAAGTGGACGACGTGATCGCCGGCTGCGTTGGCCAGGTCGGCGAGCAGGCTGGCAATATTGCTCGCCATGCCTGGCTGGCCGCCGGCATGGTCGAGTCGACGCCTGGCGTAACCCTCGACCGCAAATGCGGTTCGGCACAGCAGGCATTCGATTTCGCCGCACAGGCAGTGATGAGTGGAAACGCCGATGTGGTGGTGGCTGGTGGCGTGGAAATGATGAGTCTGATTCCGGCCAGGTTCAATCGCCAGGGGCGCGACGAACTGGGTCCGATGTTCCGCGCCCGCTATCCGCAAGGGTTGGTGGGGCAGGGGATTTCGGCCGAGCTGATTGCTGCGAAGTACAAGCTGACGCGCGATGAGCTTGATGCCTGCGCACTGCGTTCGCACACGCGTGCGGCATTGGCCGCCGACAGCGGCTGGCTCGCCGCGCAGATCGTGCCGATCCGGGTGCCGAATGCAGAGGAGGAAACGACGCTGTTTAGCAGCGACGAAGGTATTCGCCGCGATACCACCGCCGAACGTTTGGCGGCGCTGGCCCATGCTTTTGTGAACGACGAAATGAAGCTGCGTTTCCCGGAAATCGAGTGGAGCGTGACGGCGGCCGGATCATCGCAGATCTCCGACGGTGCTTCGGCCATGCTGGTCTGCTCGGAGGCCGCGCTGAAGCGCCTCAAGCTAAAGCCACGCGCGCGCATCGTGCGTTCCTGCGTCGCCGGTGATGATCTGATCATGATGTTGACCGCGATCATGCCGGCGACGCAAAAGCTGCTCGACAAGGCCGGGCTGAAGATCGCCGACATTGATGCCTTCGAGGTCAACGAAGCCT
Source organism: Sterolibacteriaceae bacterium (assembly GCA_025360425.1). Taxonomy (GTDB): domain Bacteria; phylum Pseudomonadota; class Gammaproteobacteria; order Burkholderiales; family Rhodocyclaceae; genus JANYCD01. Next base: position 22,705 of record JANYCD010000006.1, on the reverse strand, counting down.
TCGCTCCGGTTCCGCTGGCATGGCAGAAAACGTTTGATGTCGATCCGGAAAAAGTGAATGCCTGGGGCGGCGCGATTGCCTTCGGTCATCCGGTCGGTGCATCGGGTGGCCGTCTGATGGCAAGCCTGTTGGCACGACTCGAACAGAGCGGCGGCCGTTACGGTTTGCAGACGATGTGCGAAAGTGGCGGCATGGCCAACGCCACTTTGATTGAGCGGCTTTAGCGACAGGAGCGATAATCTGCGCGCCTGAAGAGTCGACGATTGAACGACCACTCTGAGGAGGAGGGATGATGAAATCGCAAGATCGGAAAGCATGGCAGGATAAAGGTACGGAAAAACATCGCATCGCCATTGTCGGCGCCGGGCCGGGCGGAATCTGCATGGCGATCAAGCTCAAGCAGGCCGGCATTGAGGATTTCGTCATTCTTGAACGCTCCAGTGGCGCAGGTGGCACCTGGTTCAACAATCGCTATCCGGGGCTGTCCTGCGACATCCCATCCCATCTGTATTCGTTCTCGTTTGAACTCAAGCCGGACTGGTCGAGGCCTTATGCCGGCCATGCCGAAATCCGCGCCTACATGCAGAACTGCGTCGACAAGTATGGCATTGCGTCGCACATCCGTTTCAGTACTGGCATTGCCAGCGCGCGTTGGGATGATGCGCATTGCGAATGGCATCTGAATACAACAGATGATCAGCGCATCGTCGCCGATGTATTCATCAGTGCCCTGGGCATGTTCAACGAAATCCAGTGGCCGGATATTCCCGGCCTCAAGGATTTCAAGGGCCGGATGCTGCACACTGCGCTGTGGCCGGAGGGTGTCGACCTGCGCGGCAAGACCGTTGCCGTGATCGGCAGCGCGGCCAGCGCCGTGCAACTGATTCCGGAAGTTGCCAAAGAGGCGAAGCAGCTGTTCGTGTACCAGCGTACCGCCAACTGGGTGATGCCCAAGGAAGACACGCCGTATTCCGAAGAGCAACTACAGCAGATGCGCAGCGACCCGTCGATCGGCCGCAAGATCCGTGAGGAGCAGTTCGCCTTTTACGAGTTGCTGCTGCTGTTCGACAAGCCTGAACTGATGGTGGATGTCAAAAAAATGGCGCTGGACAATTTGAATACCGTGACCGATCCGGAGACACGCGCCAAAATGTTGCCGAATGTTCCTCTTGGTTCCCAGCGTCCACTGTTCTCCAACGACTTTTACCCTGCATTCAACCGGTCCAATGTCGAATTGGTTACCGATCCGATCGTTCGGTTGACCGCCGCAGGCATCAAGACTGAGGATGGTATCGAGCGCAAGGTCGATGTCGTCATCCTCGCCACCGGCTATGCGGCCAACAAGTTTCTCTCCGTCATCAATGTCAGCGGCCGCAATGGATTGCGCCTAAAGGATGCATGGAGTGACGGACCGCAGGCTTATCTCGGCATCACGACGGCGGGTTTCCCCAACCTGTTCATGTTCTATGGCCCCAACACCAACAACGGATCGATCCTCCACATGCTCGAATCCCAGGCCGACTACATCAGCCGCAAGGTGGATGAAATGGGGACGAACGGCATCAGGTCGATGGACGTGCGGCAGGATGTCATGGACGACTATAACGCCGCGATGCAGCGCGACATCAATGCCGTCGAGGTTTGGCGTGTTGTCGGCAGCAAATATTATCGCTCAGCGTCCGGCCGCGTCGTCACGCAGTGGCCGCACAACATGACGACTTACCGGGAACGAACTTCCGTCCCGGATATGGAGGCTTTCCGAACGCTCAAGACTCAAGAAGCGGAGACGCTGACAAAGGTTTGATGACCATGGTCGAACCGCGGACCATGGCGTACGTCGGCTGGCCTCTTTTTACTCCCGCGCAGAATTCGACAGCCGCATAAATGTCCTGTGGCTATTCAATACGACATCGCTCGCTCAGGACATCTTGAACGGCAGCTTGATCTTGGGCGCGACTTCCTGCGCGAAGAGTTTCAGCGACTGGAACCACGGCGCGGGGTCATCGATGGCGTCGTACATGGGCATGAGCAATGTACCCCAGCCACCGGTCGTCCTGTCCATCAGCGCTTCCACTTTCTCGCGCACGGTCGCGGGCGAGCCGACGATCCACACGTTGTCGCAGAGCCATTCAAGTGTGATGTCTGATTTGTTCGCGCCCTTGTCGGCGATGTGAGAGTCCAGCAGGTTGAAACGCTGGTAAAGCGGGAACAGATAATTTTTCCAGCAATGACCGATGGGACCTTCCAGCGCCAGGCGGCGGGCTTCCTTGTCGGTCTCCGCGACAAAGATGTCGGCCGAAACCCGATGGTTCTTGCGATGCGGCTTGTGGCCATTGGCCAAGGCCGCCTGTTCGTAGATTTCCCAGTGATTTTTCAATGTAGCGGCACCTGAAAAAACCGAGATCGGGTGGTAGCCGCGTGCGCCGGCAAATTTGATCGAAGGTGAGTTCGGGCTGATGCCACTGACGACGATCTCCAGCTTTCCACCCCAGGGGCTAAAGTCCGACAACAGGTGTGCCATGTGGTCCGCATCGACCGAAGTCGCTTTCTTGAGGGGATCTTCGGGGAAGCCGGCCTTGTAGTATTTGCCTGAATGGCGAAAGTGCTCCCGCTTCCAGACCTTTTCCATGATCTCCAGTGACTCGCGCACGCGCTCGGGATTTTCTGACATATCTTCCGGCAATCCGTGCAGCATTGCCGACTCGGGAAATGCGCCCGCACCGACGCCGAGAAAATAGCGCCCTTCGAGAATCTGCGAAAGCCAGCCGACCATGATCGCCAGTTGCGCCGGATGGTGGTGTGGCAGCAAGTGAGCCATCGGAGCAAACCTGATCCGCTTGGTCTGTGATGCCGCTGCCGCGATCACCAGTTCCGGATTGGGAATGTTCTCCCACAATTGCGTGGCGTGTTCGGCAACCAGCATTTCCGTGAAACCGACTTCGTCGGCGACACGTGCATTGGCCAACGCCCAATCAAATGTCTGGCGCGCGGTGCGCCCGGGTTTGGAGTACGGAACGTTGAACAATGCTGAGTTCATGTGCGGCTTCCTTTTTTATTGGTGAATATCCACAAGTTTGACCGCGAGTGACTGTCGACAAAGCGCCAGGGACCATTATTTGTAAATGCCCGAAACGGGATAACACCGTCGAATGCTTGCCGCGTGTCAGCCAGTTTTCCCCTTTGGGGTCTACTTGTGCGATTGATTCTATCATCGGCCATGGGGTCGTCAAGATTTAAACCGAGAGTTCATCGGTTATTTTTTACTCAAGAACAGGCTTGTTGAAATTGGGCTGCAAGCCACGCAGGACCACCCAATTTCAATAAGAATAGTCATTTGATTGGCATGTTTCGGGCAGAGTTGTTGCGCTGTAACACGATGGTCGCCATGCTCTACTGCTGCGGTCAGCGTGAAGTTAAAACCGATAAATCATCGACTTCATGCTTGATCTCTGCGCGGCGCGTATTAATATGTCAGCAAATTTACGTGATTTGTTTGTCGGGTCGCTTTGAAATTTTCAGGAGGTAACTGCGCGATGGTTGTTTGCACCAAGAGGCCGCGTTGTGCGCAACAGTCGGAATCTCAACATGGATAGGGTTGCGGTCGTCGCCTCCGCGCAAACCGAGTTGCGTCCGCGCTGGAGCGGCGCGCAGCATGTCGACCTGATCTCCGCCGTAGTAGCTTCCGTATTCAAGGGTACGGGACTTTCCATCGACGACGTCGACTTCGTCATCGACTCAGGCAGCGACGTGCTCGACGGACGCAGCATTTCCAACTGCGGATTCCTCGGTGCCATGGGCGCGCATCACAAGGAAGAGTCGCGGGTCGAGGAAGACGGGCTGTGGGCGGCCCTGTATGGCACCACCAAGATCGCCGCTGGCGGCGCGCAGGTTGGTCTGATCATCGCCTACAGCAAACCGTCCGAAAGTGATGTGAATCTGTTCTATTCAAGCCAGTGTGAGCCGTTCTATCAACGTCCGGTCGGGTTCGACCATCGCGCCGCGAGCGGCATCCAGGCACAGCGTTATCTTGCGCAGCACGGTCGCACGCCCGCCGATTTGGCGCGCATCACTGCAAAACGCTGGTCCGATGCCGCGCGACACGGACGTGTCCAGATCGCGTCGTTGCCCGGCGAGTCTGATGTGTTGTCGTCGGCCAATGTCGCTGCGCCGCTGCGGGCGTTGATGATGGCGCGGCCGGTCGATGGCGCAGTCGCTGTTCTGCTGGCCAGTGAAGAAATTGCGCGGCGAACCCAGCGCAAGCCGGTGTGGATCACCGGTATGGGCGCGTCGACTGATCGCCACTCTTTTGCAGCACGCAAGGCCGGCGCGCTCGAGGCTTGCGAAGTCGCCGCCCGGTCGGCCTATGCGCGGGCCGGATGGGACAAGCCGGGCGCGTCGATTGCCGAAGTCAGTGCGTCATCCGCCGTCAGCGAATTGATGGTCCTTGAGTCGCTCGGCCTCGCCGTGCCTGGTCGCGGCATGGATCTGCTCAACGGCAGTGGAAATACCGCCATCAATCTTTCGGGTGGCGCGCTGCCGGCGGATCCGATCATGGCAACGGGTCTGGTGCGCCTCAGTGAAGCGGTGCGTCAACTCACCTGCCCCGACATCTACGGCCTGGAGTCGCCATCATCGGCCATCGTGCATGGTGCCGGCGGCGTCGGCATGCAGGCGCATTGCGTCATGACACTGGAGATCTGAATCATGGGACGTCATGTAGGCATCGTCGGCGTCGGGCAAACCCATCATTCGCGGCGGCGCACCGACGTCAGCCAGGCCGGCCTGGTGCGCGAGGCGGTTGACCGCGCACTGGCAGACGCAAAGCTCACCATCGAGGATATCGATTCGGTGGTGGTGGCCTCCGGCCCCGTACTTTTCGCCGCCGTCAATCAGCCGGAGAAGTGGGTCGTGGATGCGATTGGCGCTGCGCTGAAGCCACTGGTCCGCGTCACCAGCGGGGGTGGAACCGGACTCGCCGGCGCACTAGCCGGCTACTACCAGGTCGCCGGCGGATTCGCCGACCGGGTGCTTGTGGTCGCCTACGACAAGCTGTCCGAAGGCGCTTTGCAATATTCCATCTCCACACTCTACGACCCGTTCTGGGGCCGTGAATTCGCGGTCGGCATCATGGGTTTTTCCGCCGCCTACTGGCGTGCGCGGATGGACGTGCTGGGCCATACCGAAGAGGCCGCCGCGATGGTGGCGGTGAAGAACCGCCACAACGCGATGAACAATCCTTATGCCCACGTGAAGAAGGAAGTCACTGTCGAAGACGTGATGAACTCCAAGCCGCTGGCCTGGCCGATCAAGCTGCTTGATGTGCCGCCGATTTCGGATGGCGCCGCGGCCGTGGTGCTGTCGACCGAGAAACTGGCGGCGCAATCCACCGATCGGCCGGCGTGGATCCACGGCATGGGCTATTTCTGCGAAGCCGACAATGCCGCCGCGCGCTCGCTGCTGGTGTCCGAGCCGCTGGCCATCGCAGCGCGGCGCGTTTATCGCACGGCGGGCATCACCAATCCGCGCCGCCAGTTCGACGTGGTCGAGGTGCAGGAGCCCTATACCTGCTTCGAATTGAGTTACTACGAAAGCCTCGGCCTGTGCGCGCCGGGCGAGGCAGCGGAACTCATTCGTTCCGGCGCGACCTCGCTGAGTGGCGACATTCCGGTTAATCCTTCGGGAGGTTGCGCCGGCGCCAATCCGATCGGTGCGGCCGGACTGATCCGCCTGATCGAAGCCGCAGCACAGGTCATGGGCAAGGCTGCGGGCAACCAGATTCCGAATGCCAAGCTGGCGCTGGCGCAGTCGGGTGGCGGCTGGGCCAATCTGCGCGGCGTGGCCGTGCTCGGCGCCTGAGGAGGAGAGACGGATGCTACCGAAACCAGACACCTTTCCCATCGACATGGCACCGCTCAAGAGCGACCTGTCCATGCCCTACACGCTGACTCCGGGCCGCGCCGCCGGAGCATTTTTGGCCGAACTCGGGCAGCGGCGGATCGTCGGTTCGAGATTCAAGAAGAGTGGCAATGTGGTGGTGCCGGCCCAGGACTTTTGCCCGCTGTCGGGTGATTCCGAATTCGAATTCGTCGAAGCGCCGGCGACCGGAACACTGACCACATTCACCGAGACGGCGGAAGGGTTGATCGGGCTGATCCGCATCGATGGTTCGGATGTCGATTTTCCGCATCGCCTTGTCGACACATCACTTGATGATCTGCGCATCGGGATGCGTGTCGAGGCAGTTTGGGCGGATGGCATCGACAACAGCATCCTCGCCATCGCCGGATTTCGCTCATCACCGAATGCGCCAGTCGGCATGATTCGCCCGTTAACCGATCCGGCGCAGGCTGTCGAAGTGATTCCCTACCGGCTCGACCTGCACTACGAACACGCGTTCGGCCCGTATTACGGCCGCCTGTTCGACGAGATCAAGACCCAGCGCCGCATCATGGGCGTGCGCACGCCGGATGGCGAAGGCGCGTTGTTGCCTCCGCGCGAGATCTGCGATGTCACGCATCGTCCGACCGGCACCTGGGTCGAAGTGAAGCAGACCGGGACAGTGCGCGCCATGTCCATCATCAATCTCGAGTTCGTCGGTCAGAAGCAGGCGCCGCCCTACATCTACGCCGAGATCATGCTCGACGGCGCGTTGACGCGCCTGATCCACACCGTCTCGGGGTTCGACATGAGCCGCGCCAAGGAACTGGTCAAGCCTGGCACCCGCGTGCGCGCCGTCTGGCGCGAGACGCAAACTGGTTCGCTGGACGACATCTCGCACTTCGAACTCATCGATGCCGATGCGAAATAAGCTTCGTCTCAACCAAACCTGACCGGAATACGCCAGCGATGTTCGAAATCCATTCCTTGCGGGTAGGCGAACTCTACCTGCCACACGGCGACCGCATCATGCGCGATCCGGTGCACTGCTGGCTGGTCACCGACGGCAAGACCCGCATCCTGGTGGACAGCGGCATGCCGGACATGCCCGAGGTGCGGCGCAGCCTCAATGTCGACGGCATCGGCGGCGGGCATGCTTCGCTCATCGAAGCGCTGGCCCTGCATGGTCTGGCGCCGCAGGATATCGAGTTCGTTATTCCGACACACCTGCACTTCGATCACGGCTGCAACCTCGATCTGTTTCCCGATGCCTGCGTGCTGGTGCAGCGCGATGAACTGTTTCACGCCATCGACCCGGTGGCGACGCAGCGTATCTATTATCGTCGCGACATCGTGATCGAACTCATCAATCGCAAGCGCGGCAGCCAGTTGCGGCTGCTCGATGACGATTGCGATTTCATGGATGGTATCAAGCTGCTGAAGCTACCCGCCCATACGCCCGGCATGCACGTACCCATCATCACCACGGCGCGTGGCAAGGCGGCGTTGGTGTCGGATCTCGGCGACCACTATCGCTACTGGTATCCGGCCGACCCGAGGGCCAGCGACAAGCCGATGCGCTTCATGACCGGCAGCTTCCTGCCCAGCCCGATCCGCAGCGAAGGCGAGCGGGAGTTTGTTGCCGCCATGCAAAGGGTCATCGACCACACTGACATCGTCGTGCCGGCGCACGATTTCCGCATACCGAAACATATGCCGGAGGAATGGTTTGCGATCCCCGATTCAACGGCGGGCGATCTGGCACATGTAGCGCCGGAAGGATCGGCGCGAACACCGAACTGAAGGACTGCCCATGGAAACCCTGCTCTACGATGCATCCGAAGGCGTGGCAACGGTGACTTTCAATCGTCCCGATGTGCTGAACGCGACCAACGACCAGTTCTACAAGGAGCTATCGGCCCTCATCCGCAGCATCGCCGACGACGCGGCGATCCGCTGCGTGGTGCTGACCGGCGCGGGGCGCGGCTTCTGCTCCGGTGCCGACGTCAAGTCGATGAATCCGGACATGACGGTGCTGGATCGGCGCAAGCGCCATCGCGGCATTCTCCACGACGTGCTGTACCCCTTGGTCAATCTGGAAAAGCCGGTCATTGCCGCAGTGAACGGGCCCGCCGTCGGTGCTGGCTTCAACATCGCGCTGGCGGCCGACATCATCATCGCCAGCGAGGCGGCGGTGTTCAGCCAAATCTTCGCCCGGCTGGCGCTGGTGCCGGATCTCGGCGGCATGTACCTGCTGACCCGCGTGGTCGGATTGAACAAGGCGAAGGAGCTGTGTTTCACCGCCAAGAAGATCGGCGCGGCCGAGGCGCTTTCACTCGGCATCGCGAACCATGTGGTCGCGCCGGACCAACTGATGGTCGCAGCGCGCAAGCTGGCGATCGAAATCGCCGCCGGACCGCCAACCGCGCTGGCCATGATGAAGACCTTGCTCAACCGCTCGTCGACATCGACGCTGGAGCAGATGCTGGAGTTCGAGAGCTATGCGCAGACGGTGGCGTACGTGACACCCGAGCATCGCGAAGGCGTGATGGCGTTTCGGGAAAAGCGGCCGCCAAACTTTCAAGGCCCGAAGTCCTAAGAGCGCCTAATACAATGAAACACGCCTGCGTTGACCCCAAAATGCGGATGATCGCGCGAAGCGCGGCGAAGGCAATGGTAATTCCATTGCCGAGCCGTGTGACAAAGCGAGGGCCGCATTTTGGCGCCAACCCGAAGGGCCAGGGCATTGCGGGGCGCATCGCGGCGTTGCGGCGGCTTGCGAGGCAATCAGCATCACTGCGCCGCCACGCCTTGCGCTGCATCCCCGCAATATCCTGGCGCAGGTGTGTTTCATTGTATTAGGCGCTCTATATGGACTTCACCTACAGCGCCGAAAACCTGCGCTTTCGCGACGAGCTTCGACAGTGGCTGAGTGACAACCTGCCCATTGGCTGGGGCGTCACAGTCCACGAACCGAAGGACGAGGATGAACGCGCGCGTTTTCGTCTCGGTTGGGAACGACAGCTTTTCGATGGCGGCTGGAGCGGCTTGGACTGGCCAACGCAATACGGCGGGCGTGGCGCGACGCTGATCGAGCAGGCGATATTTTCCGAGGAAATGGCGCGTGCCGGTGCGCCGGACGGACTCAACATCATCGGCCGCAACCTGGTCGGGCCGACGCTGATGCGCCATGGTACCGAGGCGCAGCGGCAGCGTTACCTGCCGAAGATTTTGTCGACCGATGAAGTCTGGTGCCAGGGATTTTCCGAGCCCAATGCCGGCTCCGACCTTGCTTCGATCAACTGCCGCGCGGAACGGGACGGCGACCATTTCGTCGTCAACGGCCAGAAGGTGTGGACCAGTTTTGCCCAATATTCGCAATGGTGCATTTTGCTGGTGCGCACAGATCGCAGCCTGCCCAAGCACCAGGGCATCAGCTTCATGCTGGTGGACATGAGATCGCCCGGCGTCACCGTGCGTCCGCTGAGGCAGATTTCCGGCGAGAGCGAATTCAACGAAACCTTTTTCGAAGACGTGCGCGTGCCGGCTGAAAATATCGTCGGCGAACTCAACGGCGGCTGGAAGATCGCCCAGACTACGCTCGCCGCCGAGCGTGGCCCCGGCGATGCCATGGCGCGCCAGATCCGCTTCAAGCGGGAACTTGATGACCTGATCGTGGCGGCGGCAACACTTAAGCGCGGTTCAACTTCGGCGATTGACGATCCGGTGCTGCGGCAAAAGATTGCCAAGTCGATTGTCGAAATCGAAATCATGCGCCTGAGCTGCCTGCGCAGCCTGAGCAAATTGTTGAAAGGCTCGGCGCCGGGAGCGGCTGCCTCGATGCTCAAACTTTACTGGAGCCATGCCGCCCAGGGCTTGTATGAAACGGCACTGGAAACCCTGGGGTTTCTGGCCCCGCTGACTGATGGTGATTCGCTGGCGCCGGCCGAAGGCCGCTTCCAACTGGGCTTCCTGCAGTCGCGCGCCTTCACCATCTACTCCGGCTCTTCCGAGATCCAGCGCAACATCATCGCCGAGCGCATGCTCGGGCTGCCCAGGTGAGCTGACATGGATTTCGATTTCAGCGATCAGCAATACCTGTTTCGGGAAACCTTCCACGGATTCCTGGAGCAAAACCATGACCTCAAAAAACATGCCGCACTGTTGGAGGGTGACGGTTTCGACGCCGATCTTTGGTGGGGCCTGGCGGACCTGGGCCTGTTCTCCATGCTCGTGCCCGAACAGTTCGGCGGGCTCGGACTGTCTTTCGTTGACATGGCGCTGGTGCTTGAGGAGTTGGGCATGGAACTGGTTGGCGCGCCAGCATCGGAAACCATCGTCGCCACCGACTTGATCGTGCGCCATGGTTCCGAAAAACAGCAGGCTCGCCTGTTGCCGTTGCTCGCCGCCGGAAAGTTGCGTGTGGCCACTGCGATTGCGGAACCGAAATCGGGGTTTGGCGACCTGAACATTCAGGCCCAAGCAGCATCTAACAGCAATGGGTGGCGGCTCAACGGCCACAAGATCATGGTTCCCCATGCTGTAATGGCGGACTTGATCATGGTCGCTGCACGTATAGGGCCGTCACAGGAGTTGGGACTCGTGATGCTGGAACCGCAGCGGAAGGGCGTGGTCCTGCGCGAACAATCGACCCTCGATCCGGCCTGTCGTTTTTACGCGATGACTCTCGACAGCGTTGCAGTGGATGTGGAAGATTTCCTTGGTGGTGCAGTCCCGCAACCGACAAGCCTTGCGCGCCTGCTGGATGTGTCCAGTGCGGTGGCCGCGCTGCAACTGACCGGCATCGCCGGCAAGGTGCTTGATATCGCCGTGGCCTACGCCGCGCAACGCGTCCAGTTCGGCAAGCCCATCGGTTCGTTCCAGGCGATCAAGCACAAGTGCGCCGACATGGCCGTCGCCATCGACGCCGCCCGCTCGGCCGCCTACTATGGTGCATGGGCGATCGCCGAGGATGCCGTCGATCGCGTGAAGGCGGTGTCGATGGCCAAGTCGTTCTGCGGTGACACCGCGCGGCAGGTTTGCAACGAGGGCATCCAGATTCACGGCGGGATGGGTTTCACCTGGGAGCTCGGCCTGCACTGGTATCTACGCCGCGCCAAGGTGCTGGAGTTCTCGCACGGCGATGCCGCCTTCCACCGCGAGCGCGTGATGGCCGCAACGCTGGCCGAACTGCAACGGCAGGAGTGAAGCATGCGTGCCGCGATTCTTGAACACTTCGGCGGACCGGACAATTTCATTGTCGGCGAGGTGCCGAGGCCGGTGCCCGGCGTTGATCAAATTCTGGTCAAGGTGGCGGCGTGCGGCGTTTGCGGCCACGATTTGCTGAACCGGGCCGGGCACTTTCCACACTCCAGATTGCCATTGGTGCCGGGTCACGAAATTGCCGGGACCGTGGTCGATACTGGACTCTCGGTCAAGCGTTTCAAGGCAGGCGACCGCGTCGCGCTGATCCAGCGCATTCCGTGCGGACTCTGCGCCTTGTGCCGGTCCGGCCGCGAAAACATCTGCGTGTCCGGCCCCGGGTTTTATGGCGAAGAAATATCCGGCGGATACGGCGACTACGTGATCGCGTCGGAGCGCAATGCCGTGGGGGTGCCGGACAACATTCCACTCAAGATCGCCGCGGTATTGAGCTGTGCGATCGGCACCGGCTTCCACGCGCTGCGTCGTGCCATGCTCGGCCTTGGCGACAGCGTATTGATCACCGGCGCCAGCGGCGGCGTCGGCATCCATACCGTCAAGCTGGCGAAGTTGATGGGATTGAAAACAATCGCGGTCACGTCAGCCGAGGACAAGCGCGAAAAGCTTGTTGCCGCAGGTGCAGATGAGATCGTCATTTCTCCGGGCTATCAATTTCATAAGCAGATTCGCGAAGTTACCGGCGGCGACGGTGTCGACGCCGTTATTGAAATCACCGGCAGCCCGACCTTCGCGTCCAGCATCCGTTCGGTCAAGGCCGGGGGCAGGGTAATGCTGGTCGGCAATGTTGAGCCGGGCAACGTGCCCCTGAACCCCGCCATGGCGATACTCAAGGAGATCAGTCTCATCGGCAGCGGCCACGCCACGCTGGCCGATTTGCAGAAGGTGGTTGAACTGGTTGCCACAAATCAGATTCAACCCGAAATCGCCGCTACCATTCCGCGCGACAAGGTCAGTGATGCCCACCGCTTGATGGAAGAGCGCAAGACTTCGGGCCGCGTGGTACTGATACACGAGGACACATAGGATATGCAGATCGGTGCACTCATCCGGCGAGCCGCGCTCTACTTCGGCGACGCGCCCTGCCTGACGGAAGTGGACAGGACCCTGAGTTTCAGGGAGTTCGATGCCGCGACCGATCGCCTCGGCAACGCGCTGATCGACCGCGGCCTGCTGTCGGGCGATCGCGTCGGCGTCCTCCTGCCCAACTCGATCGATTGCCTGATCGCTTATTACGCCATCTTCAAGGCCGGCCTGGTGCGCGTGCAACTGAACGTGCGCGAGACGCTGGACAACCACCTGTACAAACTCGCCGACAGCGGATCGCGCGGCGTCATCCACGCCAACATCGAGGGCGTCAGCGGCGAGATTTTGATCGACCAGGACGAGCTGGTCGAGATGATCCGCAGCGGGCGCGATCAACCCTGTGCCGTCGACCGTGCGCTCGATGCGCCACTGCGACTGGGCTATACCGGCGGCACCACCGGCAAGCCCAAGGCAGTGACACTGACCACGCGCGGCGAACTGGTGGAAATGACGGCCTTCCTCACCGACCTCGTTCCCGAGTTGAAGCAAGGCGACACCTTTCTCCATGCCGCGCCGATCGCGCATGCATCCGGCGCATTTTTTTTGCCGTCGCTGGTGCGCGGCGTGCATTCGCTGGTGATGACCAGGTTCGACGCCAGCGCCTTTCTGTCGCTCGCCGAAAAATCCCGTGCCAGTTTTACCTTTCTGGTGCCGACCATGATTGCCATGATCCTGGAGGAACCGCAAATCGACCAAGCCGATATCGCTCTGCGCCGCATCGCCTATGGCGCCGCATCGATCTCGCCGAACCTGATCCAGCGCGCCGAGCGCCGCTTCGGCCGATGTTTCGTGCAGTGCTATGGCCAGGCCGAAAGCCCCATGGTGATCACCTGCCTCAGGCCCGAGGACCATGACCGGGTCGGTTCCTGCGGGCGGCCGTTCTCGGTCGCCGAGGTGGCGATCTTCGACGAAAACGACCAGCCGCTGCCGCCCGGCGAGCGCGGTGAAATCGTCTGTCGCGGGCCGCAGACCATGGCCTGTTACTGGAACCGCCCGGAGCAGACCGCGGCGGCATTCCGCAATGGCTGGCTGCACACCGGCGACATCGGCACCATGGACCAGGATGGTTATTTCTATATCGTCGATCGCAAGAACGACCTGCTGATTTCAGGCGGCTACAACGTCTATCCGCGTGAAGTGGAGGATGTCCTGGCGGGATTCCCGGGCGTGGTGGAAGCGGCCGTGGTCGGCCTGCCGGACGACTATTGGGGCGAGCGCGTGGTCGCCGTCGTGGCCGGCAGTGCCGATCTGGACAAGGAGGCGTTGATGCAATACGCGCGCGAGCACCTGGCCGATTTCAAGCGGCCCAAGGACATCCTCATCTGGCCGGAACTGCCGAAGAGCGCCGCGAACAAGATCCTGCGGCGAACGGTCCGAGAAAAGCTGACGGCGTTGGCGACCAAGCCGGTCGCGAACTGAGCACGGCGCCAATTCCATCAAGACACCCCATGACTGCCAGCTACGACGAAATCAAGGCGCTGATCGAACTGTTTGAGTCTTCGACATGGGATGAGCTTCATATCGAGATCGACGGACTGGAATTGTTTCTGTCGACCGATCCGAACGCCCGCCTTGGCCATTCTTCGGCGTCGCTATCAGGCACAGCGCAACCCGCAGCAGAGGTCCGCATTGCGGTCGCAGCGCACGAGACTGAAACGCAGGTTGCTGTTCCTGCACACTGGGTCGCAGTGATGGCACAACACCTGGGTGTCTTTTATCGCGCTCCAAAACCGGGTGCCGTCCCTTACGTCGAAGTGGGACAGAGCGTTGATGTCGGTAGCGAACTTTGCCTGCTCGAAGTGATGAAGCTGTTCACCGCGTTCAAGGCGCAAACGGCGGGAATCGTGCGTCGCATCTGCGCCAGGGATGCGGAGATGGTGGAGTACGGCGAGGTCCTGTTTTACATCGAGCCGGCGTAGCAAAGAACTGAGGAGTTTTCCATGGCACATATAGAATTTCTCGATGAGACGATGCGCGATGGCCAGCAGAGTCTGTGGGGCTTGCGCATGCAGGCGGGCATGGCGCTGCCGGTATCGCCGCTGATCGACCGCAGCGGATTCCGCGTCATTGACCTGACCGGTGGCGGCATGCTTGATGTGCTGACGCGCTACTGTCACGAAAACTATTGGGAAGGACTCGACCTGCTGGTCGCCTCGATGCCACGCACACCAGTGCGTGCCGGCCTTCGCTCCAATGCCAACGTCACCTTCGGCGTCAGTCCGGATGCACTGATGGACCTTTGGGTACGCCGGCTTTGCGCGCACGGCGTGCGCTCGTTCTGGATTTACGACGTGCTGTTCAACATCGACAAAATGTTGCGCCTGGCCAAGGTGGCGAAGGAAGCCAAGGCCGACGTGGCGGCGGCGATCATGTTCGCGCTGTCTCCGGTGCACACCGATGCGTATTACGCCGACAAGGCGGACAAGCTCTCGGCTTTTGCGGATGTGGATTCGATACTGCTCTATGACACTGCCGGCGTGCTGGAAAAGGAACGGCTGAAAACACTGCTGCCGGCGATTGTCGCCAAGGCGCGTGGCAAGCCGATCGAGTTCCACTCCAATAATCTGCTTGGCATGTCGGCCAAGGCCTATCTCGACGCGATTGATCTGGGGGTGTCGGTTCTGCACACCGCCAGCCGTCCCATGGCCAACGGCCCCTCGGTGCCGTCGACCGAAATCATGACCAGGAATATTGAGTTGAAGGGGCACTCCCACAATCTCGATACCTCGCTGTTCCAGCCCGTCGCCGATCATTTCGAGACGGTGGGCAAGGCGGCCGGATTCCTGGTCAACCAGTACGCCGAATACGATGTGTTTTCGATCGAGCACCAGATTCCTGGCGGCATGATGGGCACCTTCAAGGCCCAGCTGGCGCAGCACAACATGAGCGACAGGCTTGGTGTGGTGCTTGACGAAACGGCCCGCGTGCGGCGTGAACTCGGCTATCCGGGCATGGCGACGCCGTTCAGCCAACTGGTCGGTATCCAGGCCGTGCTCAATGTCGTCACCGGCAAGCGCTACGGCACGATTCCGGACGAGGTGGTGCAGTATGCCGCCGGTTACTACGGCCAGACCGTGGCGCCGATCGATCCGGACATTCTCGACAGGATCATGGCTTCATCCCGCGCGGCCGAAATTCTCGCCCATCCACCGGAGCAGCCGACACTCGAAGATCTGAAGAAACGCTATGGCACGGAAGATGAGGATGAGCTGATGCTGCGTGCCACGGTGCCCGCGACCGACATCGAGAAAATGCGTGCCGCCGGACCGGTGAAACAGACCTATCCGCTGCTGTCGTCACCCGAGCTCGAACGCGTGCGTCAGCTGATGACGATGACAAGGTTGCCGTTCATCGAAATCAAATCGTCAGCCATGAATGTTTCGCTGCGACGAAACCGTTCGTGACCGGAAAAGATTTTTAAAAAGCCAACAGGACGGAGATTAGCCATGGAGAAAACCGATAAGTCCGACGCCCCGCTAGCGGTGGTGCAACGCTATTTCGATGCCTATGCCGGCAAGCATTGGGACCAACTTGCGCAGGTGTTTGCCGAAGATCTTCGCTTCGAACACCACAATCGCAATTTCGTCTGCGCGAATGCCGCTGAAACGATTGGCATCCTCAAGACCATGGGTGAAAACCTGATCCCCAATCGTCGCTACACCAAGATCCACCGTATGGAAGCATGCGGTGATCTGGTAGTGACCGAGGCAAGCTGGGAAGCCACCGCAACGCAGGATATTCCCGGCTTTGCCAAGAATGGCGAGCATCTCAAATTCGATTTCTGTTCGCTATTCATTGTGAAAGCCGGCCGCATTGTAAAATGGGATGATTACGGCTGAGACAGAACGATCTGCCAATAGCGGGTGCGCCATATCGCCAACCACGTGCAGCCATGCCGTTTACTACGCACGAATCCATCATGAATGACGCATCAACAAAGATCACGCGCGGACGAAAAACAGCTCCGAGCGCAGAGGCAGTCTCACCGGAAAGCGCCGACGAGCGCTGGTCGAGTTTCCTCGCTGGCATCATCGATCGCTGCCAGCGGGCGAATGGCGAGCGCAAGCAGGACCGGAGCAAAAAGCGCGACCAGGAAATATTGCGTGCGGCTCTGCGGGTATTCGCGCGCGACGGCATCTCGAGATCGCGCATCGGCGATATCGCGTCGGAAGCCGGGATGCCGGTATCCACCATTTACGAGTACTACTCAAGCAAGGAAGAAATCGCCTATACGGTGCCGACGGCTAACTTTGCCCAATTCTTTCTGGAATATGCCGAAGCGGTCGCCGACAAGAAGACTGCCCGGGAGCGTTTGAGACTTTACTTGTGGCTGGCCGCGGATTTTGCGCGGCGCAATCCCGAGTGGGCGCGGGTTCTGTATCTCGAAATCTGGCCCAGCGTGCTGGTGACGGAAAGTTCACTGCGACATGGTTTTGACGATTATGTGCACATCGTTCTGTATCTTATTCGTCAGGGTGAGATCGACGGAGAATGGCCGGCTGGCCCCAATCCCTACGAAACGGCCACCATCCTGAACGGCAGCGTCAACCAGATCATCATCACGTCGCTGCTCTATCGGCGGCCCCGCAATCTGTCCACGGCCGCAGCCTCCATCGTTGATCGGGCGATGACTGTGCTGCAGCCCGTCCCGATCACAAGCCCAGGCATGAAGAAGAAAGCGCCGCCAAAAAAGACCGCGAGCAAAAGCCGATAGATCGCGCTTGAAGTACGGCAGCGCAGTCCTCATATACTGGCTTGTCTGTTTCCTTGCACCAACCCCTTGAAGGAGAAACACCCGTGACTTCCCTGTTCGATCCCATCAAGATCGGCGACATTTCGCTGGCCAATCGCATCGTCATGGCGCCATTGACGCGCAACCGGGCTGTTGGCGGCATTCCCACCGCGACGATGGCGGAACACTACCGTCAGCGCGCCAGTGCCGGGCTGATCGTTACGGAAGCCAGCCATGTCAGCGCGATGGCGCAGGGCTACCTCGATACGCCGGGCATCTTCCTGGCCGAGCATGTTGAGGCATGGCGCCGCATCACCGACGGCGTGCACGCCGCGGGCGGCAAGATCGTGATCCAGTTATGGCATGTCGGGCGCATCTCGCATTCATCGCTGCTGCCAAACGGCATTGCACCGGTCTCCGCCACTAGCACTCCGGCAAAAACCATGACCTTTACCCGCGACGGTTTTGTACCGGTGTCCCCCCCGCGTGCCCTGCGCGACGATGAACTGCCGGGTCTGGTGGCGGAATATCGCCATGCCGCGCGCTGCGCCATGCAGGCCGGTTTTGACGGCGTCGAAGTCCATTCTGCCAACACCTATCTGCTGGAGCAGTTCCTGCGCGACAGCATCAACGACCGCAGCGGTCCTTATGGCGGCAGCATCCCCAATCGTGCGCGGCTGCTGCAGGAAGTCATGCAGGCAGTGACCGAAGAGGTCGGCGCCGCGCGCACCGGTATCCGCATCAGCCCGATGACCACCTTCGGCAACAGCAGTGAGCTGGACAGCAATCCGCAAGCGCTGTATGGCTACGTGGTGGAACAGTTGGCGCCCATGGGTCTGGCCTATGTGCATGTGATCGAAGGCGAAACCGGTGGCCCGCGACAACCGGAAGGCGCTCCCGAATTTGATTACGCCGCTTTGCGCAAACGTTTCCCTGGTGCATGGCTGGTTAACAACAGCTACACCCGCATCACGGGCATGGAAGCAGTCGCCTCCGGCAAGGCCGACCTGGTGGCCTTCGGTCGCCCCTTCATCAGCAATCCCGATCTGGTGCGCAGGCTCAAAGACAACGCGCCATTCAACGAACTGCGGACCGACAAGCTCTACGGAGGCGACGGCGAGGGGTACACCGACTATCCGGCGCTAGCGGGCTAAGTCCCGCTGTTGGTGGCCGGGCGGCGTGCATCTGTCACGTCCTGCTCTAGCCACCAGGACTAGCGCTCGGTAGCTTCTCGTAGCCCCAAGGTAATTTAGCAGGCATACTCATAAAACAAAACGAGGAGACTTACCCCATGGCTATCCGTGAAGGTCGCTCATTCTGTCGCATCTGTCTCGGTCACTGCGGCATGCAGTTGAAGATCGACGACGAAACCAACAAGATCGTCGATATCCGCGGCGACAAGGACAATCCGCTGTCACAGGGCTATGCCTGCTTCAAGGGTTTGCAAGCGGAAGAAGCGCACCACGGCGAGAGCCGACTGCTCCATCCATTGAAGCGCCAGCCGGACGGCACATTCAAACAAATCCCGGTCGAGCAGGCGCTTGATGAAGTCGCCGCCAAACTTGCCGCGATCATGCAGCGTGACGGTCCCGATGCCGTCGGCGTCTACTTCGGCAATGGCGCCCAATACAATGCCACCGCCTTCACCACGCAGGCGAGCTTTCTCAACGCCATCGGTTCGCGCTCCAACTTCACCGCGTTCACCATTGACCAATCCGCCAAGGTGCTTGCGTTCGAACGGCTGGGCGGTTGGGCCGGCGGCAACCTGCAATTGGCGCAGGCCGACGTGATACTTTTTCTCGGCACCAACCCGTTGCTTTCTCACGGCCTGCTTGGCATGCTCCATTCACAGCCGACCAACCGACTCAATGCGGAGCGTGCCCGCGGCCTCAAGGTCATTGTCATCGACCCGCGCAAGACCGAGACGGCGACGCACGCCGACGTGCTGATCCAGCCGCTGCCGGGCAACGACGCCTTCATCCTCGCCAGTTTGATTCGCATGGTGTTGAAAGAAGGCTGGGAGGACAAGGCGTTCTGCGAACGTTACGTCGGTACCGCATCGATGGCCGCGCTGCGTGAAGCCGTCGAGCCCTTCACCGAAGATGTGGTCGAAGCCCGCGCCAAGCTTCAGCCCGGTGACCTGCGCCGCGTTGCCGAACTCTTTGCCCGTGATTCGAAGCAGGGCCGTGTCTACACCGGCACTGGCCCCAGCATGGCGCCGCACTCCAACCTGATGCAGCATCTGGCCGATACCCTCAACGTCATCTGCGGTCGCTTTCTGCGTGCCGGCGACAAGGTGCTGGGTTTCGACATGATGGTGCCATCCGAGCCATTCCGTGCCGAAGTGATTGCGCCGCCGCGCACCTCATGGAAGGTGCCGCCCAGCCGCATTCGCGGCGTAGGCATGATCATCGGCGAAAGGCCAACCGGCACGCTGCCCGACGAAATTCTTACCCCCGGTCCCGGCCAGGTGAAATGTCTAATCTCGTGTGGCGGCAACCTCGCCAACCTGATGCCCGATCAGCAAAAGATGCAGCGCGCCTTCGACGCGCTGGAGTTCAAGGTCGCGGTAGAACCCTACATGACCAACACGGCGAAGCAGTGCGACTACATCTTTCCGCCGCTGTTGCAGTACGAACGTTCCGACCTGCCGGTCAGCGCCTACGCCTTCGCCTTCTTCCCCGAGCCATGGATGCAGTACGCCCCCGCCTTGCTCAAGCCGCCCAAGGATTCCGAAGTGATCGAGGAGTGGTATTTTTTCTGGGCCCTGGCCAAGCGCCTGGGCAAGACCATGGTCTTCTCCGGCAATACGCTGGACATGGACAAGGGGCCGACCAACGATCAGCTTCTCGCCATGCGCACCCAGCATCCGCTGGCGCCGCTGGAGGAAATCAAAAAGTATCCATCGGGCAAGATTTATTACGAAGCCCAGACCACCGTGCTGCCGCCACGCCCAGAGGCCACGGCAACCTTCGACGTGGTGCCGGAGGACATAGGGGGGGAGATCGCTGCACTTGCGGCCGAGCTGGGCGCCACCAGGCACACAGATGGCGGCCAGCAATTCACGCATCTGTTGTCGTCTCGGCGGATGCGCGATTTTTACAACACCGTCGGCATGTTCCTGCCGACCACGCGCAAGCGCAATCCCTACAATCCGGCTTTTCTGAATCCCGAGGATCTGGCGGCGTATGGGCTGAACAGTGGCGACCGGATCAGGATCACGTCCGATCATGCATCCATTGCGGCGATCGTCCAGGCCGATGCGGGACTACGCCGCGGTGTCGTGTCGATGGCCCATGCGTGGGGGCCGTTGCCCGGCGAGACCAAGGACACCGCGACGCACGGGGCATCGACCAACTTGCTCATCTCGATCGATCGCGATGTCGAACCGTTGAATTCGATGCCGCGCATGTCGGCGATCCCGGTAAATATCGCGCGGATGACGGATTAAATCCTGTTCAAGGCATCCTCAAGGCTGTTCACAGTCCGCTCCGGATTGTGCAGCTTGTCCAGGCCGAACAATCCGATGCGGAAACTGCGGAAGTCGACAGGTTCGTCGCACTTTAGCGGCACGCCGGCAGCAGCCTGCAAGCCCATGCTGATGAACTTCTTCGCCGACTGAATCTCCGCATCGGTGGTGTAACTTACCACCACGCTAGGCGCCTGGAAACCTTCCGCCGCCACACTGGGGAAACCTTTTTTCACCATCAACGCGCGTACGCGGCGGCCGAGTTCGATTTGTTCTGCGCAGACTTTCTCAAAACCATAGGCCTCCGTTTCCAGCATCACGTCGCGCGAAGCGGCGAGCGCATCGGTCGGCATGGTGGAGTGGTACATGTGACCACCGCCCTCATAAGTCTCCATGATCTGCAGCCACTTCTTCAGGTCGCAGGCGAAGCTGGTACTGGTGGTGTCGTCGATCCGCGCACGGGCGCGTTCGCTGAGGGCAATCAACGCGCAACAGGGTGACCCGCTCCAGCCCTTTTGCGGCGCACTGATCAGCACGTCGACATCATTGGCCACCATGTCGACCCACACCGTGCCCGAGGCGATGCAATCGAGCACGAACAGCCCCCCGAATTCACGCACCGCCGCGCCGACGGCACGCAGGTAGTCGTCGGGCAGCATGATGCCGGAGGCAGTTTCGACATGCGGTGCGAACACCATGTCCGGCTTGTGTTGATGAATCGCGGCGACCACTTCCTCAATCGGCGCCGGCGAAAATGGCGCCTGGCTGCCGCTACCAACCCGGCGCGCCTTGAGCACAATGGTCTCGGTTGGAATGCTGCCCATCTCAAAAATCTGCGTCCAGCGAAAACTGAACCAGCCATTGCGAATCACCAGGCACTTCTTGCCGGTGGCGAACTGGCGCGCCACCGCTTCCATGCCGAAGGTGCCGCTGCCAGGCACCACGACGGCCGACTTCGCGTTGTAGACCTTCTTTACGATGCGCGATATGTCTTTCATCACGCCCTGAAAGCGCTGCGACATGTGGTTAAGCGCGCGGTCGGTATAGACCACCGAATATTCGAGCAGGCCGTCGGGGTCGGGCTGGGGCAGCAGGGCGGACACGGCTGTTTCTCCTTAAGATTTACGAGCATTTCTTGTACAGGGCACGGAGCATACCGCGAGGCGTAAAAGATATACAATTGAATTTTGTATATCCAACCCGGAGATCGCCATGCAAATAGCAAAGTGGGGTAACAGTCTGGCGGTGCGCCTACCTGCGGCAGTCGTCGAAGCGCTGAAACTGCAAGAGGGCGACGAAATCGAGATACAAGTCGCTGGCGCGCGTGCATTTGAAATCAACAAACGTCCCGGTGCGCGCGGTTTGCTGGAACGGCTGAGAAAATTCCGTGGGCGTCTGCCCGCCGACTTCAAGTTCGACCGACTGGAAACGAATGAGCGCCACTAATCGATTTTTTGATACGAACGTACTGCTCTATCTGCTTTCCGGCGACGACGCCAAAGCGGATCGTGCCGAGGATGCGCTGGCTTCGGGCGGGACCATCAGCGTGCAGGTGCTCAATGAGTTCGCATCGGTTGCCGTGCGCAAACTCAAGATGTCGATGGGGGAAGTTCGTGAAGTACTCACCACGATCCGTGCCGTGTGCAAGGTCGTGCCGATCAGCGAGGAGACCCATGACAAAGGTTTGGAACTTTCCGAGCGGTACGCGTTGTCAATCTACGATGCGATGATCGTATCTTCGGCATTGCTGGCGGGATGCAAGGTGCTGCTGTCGGAAGACATGCAGGACGGACAGGTCATTGATGAAAGTCTGGGGATTCGGAATCCGTTTCGCCAGGCTATATTTTCGGACTAGCCTCGGACTTGCCAGCGCCAGCAGTGCGGCGCTATAGTCTAAACAGACTGGGTGTAGTCAATTTGATCAGGCACGAAATATTAATTCATGCTGACCCCTTTGATTTGATCAGCCAGGTACAGTTCTATCAGGGCAGTACCCTGATCGGCACGGCAACCAGTTCACCCTATACGATCAATTGGACCAATGTGACAGCAGGCAACTACAGTCTGACCGCCAAAGCGACCGATAACTATGGGGTGGCGACCACTTCATCGGCAGTCGCCATCAGTGTCGACATACCGCTGGTGGCAACTTTGACGAGTCCGGTCAACGGGGCCGTTTTTGTAGCGCCAGCGACTGTTGGATTAACTGCGACTGCGAGCGATACCGATGGTACCGTCACAAAAGTCGACTTCTATCGGGGCAGTACCTTGGTTGGAACGGCAACCACCGCACCTTACAATTTCACTTTGAGCAATGTTGC
>JANYCD010000082.1 GCA_025360425.1 Sterolibacteriaceae bacterium | reverse complement strand
GCTCCAAGTTCCAACCGAAAGAAGCGTAGCGTACTCATCGACTTCCCAAGTTCCAGCCACCTTGTCTTTCCTCTGTGTCCTCCGCGTCCTCTGTGGTTAATTGCCTTTTCGTTTCTCATTGCTCGCGCCATTGCAGTGAATCGCCGATACTCAATCCAAGCGCTGCCAGCGTTCCAGGCGCCATTTCCAGCGTTGCCCGCGCACCGGTGCAGCCGGCCCAGCGCAACGGCACCAGATTTGGTAGCTGGCGCAACACCTGATATTGCGCATCGAGAAAGACAATGTCGATGGCATAGCACATGCCCAGCGTATGCACTGAAGGACACGGGTCGATCAGCAGGCCTTGGCCCGGCGCCAGCGGCGGGCGTCCAAGCAGACCACGCATGCGTTCCCACGCGTTTGCCGTTTTGCAGACTTTGGGGATGAGACATGTGTCGCTGCCGGCGCGGTAAATCGCGCCATGGATCACAGCATGCCTTCCATCAGGAACTTCATCACGATGGGAAAGGCAAGCACGATGAAGGTGACGGGAAAGATGAAGACGATCAGCGGCAGGATCAATTTAACCGGTGCTTCCATGGCCAGTTTTTCGGCACGCTGAAAACGCTCGGTGCGTCGTTGCAGCGCCTGCACGCGCAGTGCGGTGCCGAGTCGCGCGCCCATTTTTTCGGCCTGGATCACGGTGCCGACGAAGCTGGTGATCTCTTCCATGTCGAGGCGTTTTTCCATGCGCCGCAGTGCATCGGCACGTGGCACGCCGGCGCGCAGGTCGCGCACCACCATGTACAGTTCATTGCGCAGCGGGCCGGCCGGACCTTTGTCCATGGCCTGATTGAGCGCGCCGTTAAGATTGAGGCCGGCTTCCACCGCCATGGTGATGAAGTCGAGGTACACCGGCAGGGCGCGCATGACGTCCTTGCGCCGTCTTTCGCGCACATCGCGCAACCAGATCAGCGGGAAAAAATAACCGCTGAGGGCAAGCAGAAGCAGCCATACGAAATCCACCGAGTCGATGGCGGAGAGCAAAATTCCACCGATCAGCGGTGCGAAAATTGCCGCAAAAACGCGCACCGCGTAGAACTGCTCGGCCGACATCAAATAACCGACGCCAGTTTCCTGCAAGCGCTTGTGCGTGGCTTCAAGCCAGTCCGGCGGGAACCGCGCGGTCAGGTGATATTCGATGAAGGTGATCAGCGGCCACACCCGGTGGAGCATGGGCGGCAGCGGATCCATGTATTCGCGGTCTTCGCTCGGCACCTCGGACTTGAGTGAAGTCAGGCTCTGAAAGGCCAGCATGACGCTGAAGCCGACCATCAAACCAATGATAATCCCGATGATTGAACTAGACATTTGAACTAAACATCAATGCGCGTGATTTTCTGGATGAAAAAGTAGCCCATGACTTCCATGGTTCCAATAACTGCCAGCGTCAGCCAGCCCGGCCATGTGCTGAACAATGGCGCCATGGCAACGGGTTCGAGCTGGGTGAGGCCGAACATCACCAGCAGCGGCAGGCCGGTCATGACGATGCCCTGAATCTTGCCCTGCGCAGTGAGGCTGGCGATCTTGCCTTCCATGGTCTGCTTTTCGCGCAGGGTGCTGGCCAGCGAATTGAGAATCTCTGCGAGGTTGCCGCCGACTTCACGCGAAATGCGCATCGCGGCGATGACGAGTGCGAAATCGGCGATCGGATTGCGCTTCTCCATGTTCTTCAGCGCAGTGTCAAAGTCAACGCCAAGCCGCAGTTCGCGCGCCATCAGGTCAAACTCCTGGGCCACCGGCGGGCGCTGTTCCTTGATCATGGATTCGATGGCGACATTAAGGCTGGCGCCTGCCGACATCGCCCCCGTGATCATCAGCAGCGCATCGGGCAACTGTTTTTCCAGCGTCTTGAAGCGGCGCTTGTGCAGCATGTTGACGTAGTACTTGGGCAGCACATAGGCGGCGATCAGCGAGACGATGCTGAACAGCGGGTTGGCGGTGAGGAACCACACGATCACCGGCAGCAAGACCATGGCGGCAACGTTGTAGCGGAACATCTTCTGCGGATCGAGGAAAATGAACATGTCGGCCAGCGTGGTCGACGCCTGCTGCGCCAATGACTCTTTCTGCTGGTCGAGCTTCTTGTCGATCCACTGCATGATCAGCCAGACCACGACACCAACCAGCAGCAGCACGACAACCGAGATGGCGGCGATGTTGCTCATATATTTTCTGAAAGCTTTTTCAATGTCACAACGCTCGCCCTGCCTGGAATACCGAGAGATCGACATCGAGGCCGCGCTCTTTCAGATCCTGGTAGAAATCGGGGATCGCGCCGGTGGGGGTGAACTTGCCCTTGACCTTGCCATCCGCGCCGAAACCTTCCTGCTTGAACACGTAGATGTCCTGCATCTGAATGATGTCGCCCTCCATGCCGGTGATCTCGGTGATGTAGGTGATCTTGCGGCTGCCGCAGGAGAAACGGCTCTGCTGGATGACGAAGCGGATCGCCGAGGCGATCTGCTCGCGGATGGCGCGAATCGGCAAATCAAGCCCGGCCATCATCACCATGACTTCGATACGCGCCAGACAATCGCGCGGTGTATTGGCGTGCGCTGTGGTGAGTGAGCCATCGTGCCCGGTGTTCATCGCGGTGAGCATGTCGAGCGCTTCGCCGCCTCGACACTCGCCAACCACAATGCGGTCTGGCCGCATGCGCAAGGTGTTCTTGACCAGATCGCGAATGGCGACCAGGCCCTTGCCTTCGGCATTGGCCGGGCGCGATTCGAGCCCGATCAGATTGGGCTGGGTCAATTGCAGTTCCGCCGCATCCTCGACGGTGATGATGCGTTCATCGTCGGGAATGAAGCTCGACAGCAGGTTGAGCAAGGTGGTCTTGCCGGAACCGGTACCGCCGGAGATGATGATGTTGGCCTTTTGGTCGACAATGGTTTCCATGAAGCCCAGCATCTCGTGGGTCATCGAACCGAAACGCACCATGTC
This sequence comes from Sterolibacteriaceae bacterium, assembly GCA_025360425.1. Lineage (GTDB taxonomy): Bacteria > Pseudomonadota > Gammaproteobacteria > Burkholderiales > Rhodocyclaceae > JANYCD01. Next base: position 19,904 of record JANYCD010000082.1, on the reverse strand, counting down.
CTCGCCCTTGAGTTTCTTTTTCGAGAACTTGCGGATGGTGATGTTGGAACCCTTCAACGCCAGCGGCGGAATCACGGCATTGACGCGTGAGCCGTCCTTCAAGCGCGCATCAACCATCGGCGACGATTCGTCGATACGTCGACCGAGCGGTGCGACGATGCGCTCAATGGCGCCGATCACGGCCAGGTCACTGGTGAAGGTGATCTCGGATTTGGTCAGTTTGCCGGCGCGTTCGATGAAAATTTCGTCAAAGCGGTTGACCATGATTTCGGTCACCAGTTCGTCGGCCAGCAAATCTTCGAGCGGGCCGAGGCCAACCACTTCGTCGAGCACACGCTTGACGATCCGCGCGCGATCGACGTCAGGCGGCAGCTCCTTGTCCTGGCCGACGATGTCGTCGAGCAGCGCCTTGGTGTTGACGCGCAATTCATCTTCGGACTGGCGGCTAACGTCGATGCGGCGCAAATCCATCTGCTTGATCAGTTTCTGGTGAATGCGCTTCAAGTGCGCCGTCATCGCGTCGCGCGCTTCTGTGTCGATCACGGGTGTTTCCGGTTCGGGTGTTGATGGTGCTGCCGCAACGGACGCCGGCGCGGCAGCAACTGCAACAGCAGCCGGTGCTGCTTTTGCAACTGCAGGTGCTGGCGATGGCGCGACAGAAGCTTCTTCGAGATCCTGCACTTCAAGCGTGTAGCCGGCGATGCTGATCTTGTCGCCCGGCTTCAATGGCCCGTGACGCGCAATCTTGCCGCCGTTGACTTCAGTACCCGACGACGAACCCAGGTCTTCGACGTAAACGCCTTCGGGTTTGCGCTGGATCGCGGCATGCTTCTTCGCCACGGCCCAGCCTTGCAATGCGATCAGGTTCTCATCGCCCTTGCCGATGGAACAGTTGTCGATCGTGCATTCGATTTCGGAAACCTGCCCCTTGGGCGTGGTGACGGCGATTCGCAGCATTGGCTACCTCAATCAATGATGTCTTTTTTGCTCAGGTTGCGTTCGAATTTTTCCTTCATGTCGAGGGTTTTATCGATACGCTCCTGATTCATGGTCGATGCGGAATCCACCACCACCGGGGTAACGGCGATGAGCAGATCGCTGTGATTGGTGCGGAAGGAATTGGAACGGAACAAAGCGCCGATCACCGGCAGATCGCCCAGCCATGGCACCCGGGTGACATCATTCTGCATGTCGCGATTGATCAGGCCGGAGATGATCATGGTCTGGCCGGAGCGGACGTTGATTTCGGTTTCGGCCGAACGGGTGAGGAAGCCGGGCGTGTTGTTGACCGCGGTCGATTGGTCAAGCTGGCTCAGCTCGGCCTTGATCGCGGCGATGACGTTGCCCTTTTCGTCGGCTGCTGGCTTGATGATGAGCTTGATGCCGTAGTCCTTGTAGGTGATGCTGGCGGTGCCCAGTGCGCCGGCAGTCTGGATTGGTATCTGGCCACCGGCGAGGAAGGACGCGGTGCCACCACTGCGCGCGGAAAGCTCGGGCTCGGCGAGAATGGTCAGATCGCCATTGCTCTTGGCCAGATTGATCGTGGTCTGGATGGTGGAGGTAATGCCGAGGTAGGTACGTATGCCCCCTGTATTGAGCGGCAGCGTGATCCCCGCCGCCGCTGCCGCCGCTGGATCGGTGGAACCGACGTTGCCCGAGAAGCCGACGGTCGGCCCCGCGATCGAGCCCGGCCAGGTGACCCCCAGCGTCTCGGAAAAGCTCTTCTTCGCTTCGATGATCTGTACCTTCATGTAGATCATCTTCTTCATTTCAACATCCAGCTCCTTCACCATCGGCATCAGTTGCGGATAGCGTGAGGCAAGCGCATTGATGCGGACGATCTGCGTCGCACTGGCGGCGCCGGTGATGGCGACGTTGGGTCCCATTGGCACGATCTGGATGCTGCCGATGTCGGCCAGCACTTCTTTCGCGGCGCGATAGGCGAAGATCGAGTCCTTGGCGCCGACGCGCAGGGTGTAGTGCAGCGTCTCGCCCTTCGGCGACCACAGTACCAGCGAAGTGTCGCCGACGCTTTCGGCGATCAGCAGCATCTGGTCGGGCTCGATGAACTTGGTGCTGATCATGCTGCCGTTGCCGATGGCGACGCGGTAGGCCTTGTTGGCCGGGATCGACTTGATCTCGCCGACAAACATGACGATTTCCTTTTCGGTGTCGGCCATCGACGGCAATGCCGCGGTCAAGCTGTAGACAGCGAAGACGAGGGTGATTAGCTTGCGTAGCATGGTGTTGTCCCTTTGAATGACTGCGCGAATCACTGTGGTTTGTCGAGCAGGGTCTTCAACTCGGATTTCATTTCCGGCGTCATGCCGTTGGTGTCGTAGGGCGAAGCCGCTGCCGCAGGTGATGCATTTGATTTTGGCATCAGCGGCGGTACACCTGTCGATGCCGGCATGGCCACATCAACCGACTTGGCGCTGGGCCCGGAACGCTGGCCACCGATGATGAATTCGACCATGCCGCCGACCTTGCTGCGCTTGTTGTTGTTTTGGCGGGCGGTGACTTCGTCGAAGATGTTTTGCGCATTGACGCTGAAATCCTCGCTGACAGTGTCCTTCTCGTTGCGCAGCACGAAGCGCATCTTGCCCAGATCCTGCGCCAGCGCCAGCCGCGCGGCCTGGCTGGGCGTGACTTCGAGCGTGAGGTTGTTGTACGACAGGCCCTTCTTGACGGCCGGACCACGTTCGTCGCTGCCGTCCTGGATGATCTTCTGACCGGTGGCCAGCACTTTCATCTTGTCCATGAAGGGCACTACCGTATCGCCACCCTCATCGCGCTTCATCACCAGCATCAGGTCAATCAGATTGCCCGGTTGCACCATGTGCGCGACCGAATTGAGCTCGTCAACGTCGATGGTCATGGCGCGCGTGCCCGGCGTCAGCGTGCCGGCGAAGTCGGCATACATGGGTCGCAGGTCACCCTTGAGCAAGGGCCGACCGTGCAGTACCGGGCGGATCAGGCTTTGCCCCTTGTATTTGTTGAAATCGTCGGCAAGGATTGCATCGGGGTAAATCAGGTCGGCTGCTACCTCGCGTGCCGCGATGAGGCTCTCGTCAAGCGGAGTACCAACCGCCAGGTCGCGAGTGGGGACGGCGACCGCGACTTTGGGTCCGCCCTGCTTCGCGCGCGCCGCCACTTCTTCCGAGATGCTGGCTTCGCGGCTCTTGAGATACTGGGTGGTCAGTACCGTGGCGAGCAGCGCGAGGCCGATTGCAATGAGCAACATCAGCCACGTCTTGTTGACGCGCAGCCTGGGGATTTTCAGCGCCATGGTGTATTCCGTTCGTTGGGTCGGAAAGAGAAACCGGGAGTTTTAATGCTTGTTTTTTTCCGCATTCTAATGGGTTCCTAAAAGAAATCGGATGGTTTGAAGGAGATGCTGCTCATGAAGCTGCTTGGGTCGAGAAATTTCGTGATGGAAGCCGTGACTGAGTCGGTGATGATCTTCTTGACGGCATCGCCCACATTGCCTACCACGTCAAAAGCCAGGTTCACGGACAAAGCAGGGAGCTTGGGATCCTGGAAGTCGAAACAGCGATCAACACCCACCGAGATGCTGGCGCCGAGGGAGCCTATGTCGGCCAGGCTCTGGCTCTTGCCATAATCGAACTGATAGTCGCAATCGGGAATGTAGGCGATGGCCATGGCGTAGGTGTAGTGCTCGTGATAGTCCTTGATCGCGGTGGCGAGTTGCTTGACCGGTGCATTGGCGCCGCCCTGGATCAGGATGATTACACCGAAGGCGAGGACGATCGCATACTCGATCATTGCTTGACCGGCCTGCTTGCGCAGGCCGGTCAAGCAATGACGAATTGTTACGCCCCCCCCTCCCATCCTCCCCCTCGATGGAGACACCCGGACGGGTGCGCAGGAGAGGCGACTAGTCAGCCTCTCCCTGTGGGCGAGGGATTGGTGCGACGCCATGAAGTGTTTGCACTTCATGGCGTGTCCACGAAATTGAGCAGGACTTGAGTGTCTGCATCGAGACGCAGCGTGGTGACGCTGACTTCACGCAGGCCGTCCTTCATCACGAGCACGTCGCCACGTCCGGTGGGTTTGTCGAAGCGGTGATGGGTGATCACTTGCCAGCCTCGCCCGGTGTAGGAGTCGCGGTAGAACCCGGCATTCGCTTCCGGCGAAAATTTGTTGGTCAGCAACACGGTGCGGGCAATTTTTCCGGAATCGTTGTGGGCGATGTCGTTTACGACATTGCTGCCGGTCATCATCGGCAATTCGGCCTTGACCAGGGGTTTGTCCGATGGTGGCGTGCTGGCGCCGAGAAATCCGGTTGAGCCGCCCTTGCCATCGGCCATGACCTGGACCGTGAAAAAGCAGTTTTCGCGTTGACTGGCGATCGCCTTCCATTGGCCCAGCGGATACTCGACCGGTCCCGGCGTTTTCGCCGTTGCGGCCCACAGGTCGCGGTAGAAGGCGAGAATGGTTTCCGGTACCTCCGTGCTGTCGAAACGGCGGATGCTCATCGGCACATCATTGAAATTCATCTGTGACGATACGGCCTGCAATTTGGCCTTTTTTGGCGCCGGGAAATCCGGACAGGCTTTCAGCGTGCCATCGCTTGCGGCCATCGCCAATGTCGTAAGCCAGAGGCCGGCAAAAAGAAATTGACGTTTCATGGCAGCCGATCTGCCGGCACCTTGTCGACTTCGATGCGGCCGAGGTCAAGGGTGCTGAGTTCGGGGAAAAATATCAATGCGACGTCCTTGAGCACGGTCAGTACGGTGTGGAATATCTGTTGTCCCGTGGTGCCATTCGCCGGGGGGCTGAGCAGCGCCGACGGTGTCAGGCCGCGAACCTGGTTGTAGACCGTTATCTTCTTCGGGTCGGTACCGAATTCATTGAGCGAGCCGGGCCCGTTGGCACTCCAGCCATTGGCGACGATCACGCTTTTTTCCGAGAAGGTCTGCGCCACGCCCGTAGCAAGAAATTCCGGCGGGCAACCGGGACAACCGGCCATGCCGGTGTCCGGATTGAAAGCCACTTTCTGCACCGCCAGACCCACGGTGGCGGTGTATTGGCCATGAGTTTCCACGGTGAAGTTGGAGAGTACCGAAGCAACCTGCATCACCGGATTGAAGAGCACGTTGAACAAACCCGGCGCTACCTCATTGTCATAGCTTTCCGCGATGTCGCCGTAATCGTTCAGAAGATTCTTGCCATTTCTGTCTTGCCATAGCGGCCTGGAATAGTTCGCGGCATTGGCGCCCCCCTTGTCACCATCGGTAAATCCCGCAGAACCACCGGCCAGGGAAGCTCCTGTGTTGGAGAGAGGGGTATTGGAGAGGAGTCGGGAGCCGATTTCGGCCCGGATCGCGTCGTCGTCCTTGGCATTGGCATCCCACTTGTTGCTGGTATCAAAAATGGCGTCTGCGGACTTCGAGAAAGACAGGCCCATGGTCGATGCTGCATCGCCGCCGAACCAGACTGTCCGCTCCCACGCCGCATAACGTGCGCCCTGAACCACATGGCTGCGAATGTCGAGATATTTTGCGATCACCGGGATGGCGAGGAACAGCGGTACCAGCACCAAGGCGCAGGCGATCAATGCCTCGATCATGGCCTGGCCGCGCTGGAGTGTTTTCATGAGACGCATCGTTACAATCCGGCGCGGTGAACTTCCATGGAGACGTATTGTTCCAGAAAATTGTTGGGCGCCAGCCGCGGCTGCCAATAGGGGTTGTAGAGGCTGCCATTCTCGATGTGATGAGGGTCGTCGCTGTCGCGCTTGAACCAGGCCAGCGTGCTGTCGTCGGTAGGCCGCGCGAAATAGACTTCGGATTTCGAAAGCGCCCGCATCTTGGATGATGGTGCGCCATTGGTCAGGGCAAACTGTCCGCCGCCCGGGCTCTTGGCCATGTTGTCGATATCTTTTTCGATTTCGACGACCAGCGCGGGTCCCACAAGATTGTCCGTTCCCGGGTCTACATCCTTGACGTCCCGGTAGTTGGTCAGGCCACCCAGGCTTTTCACTTTTTCCAGCGTATGGCCTGCCGCCTGTGGCTGCCTTCCTCCCGGCGAATCTTTCTGCGCCATCTCGGCAGGTACCTTGGTAGTCCAGCTATCGAGTGCTTCGCCATAGGCGTTGGGGGCATCGGTACCGAAATTGTTGTCGGAGGCGAGTACCGTGGGTGCACTGAGTTCCTGACCGGACTGCGCGGCACCGTGCGAAAGCGGGATCCAGGGCGGGGCAAACGGGATCGGCAGCGGAATCGGCACAAAGATGACGGGGATGACGAACCAGAAAATATGCAACCCCGCCCAACTCGAAGCATCCAGCGCGGTCCAGGTTTTTTTTGCCTTCGAATTGGGCGCTCCGCGTCCCGCCGTCGATGAAGTCGTGGTGTTGCTCTGGCCGGGAGTCCCCTGGGTGTTCTGCGGATTGGATGGTGGATTGGTGGAACCGGGATAGGGCGACACCTTGTTCCATGAAGTGCCATTAAAAGCGTAAACACCTGCATCAGGCCCAGCGGGAGCCGTTCCGGGCGGGTTCGTCGCGGCATTGTTATTGTCAGTCACCGAGGCAGAATCGCCCGCACAAGCCGCTGCCGTGTACGCCGCAAGATCGCTTACATGGCCAACCGATATGCCACCAGAACCGGTGGTTTGTCCCTGTACCGGGTTGCCATGACAATCCAGGCCGGTATCGCCCGCTGGCGGCGGAGGCACAGCGCCGGATGATGTGCCTGTGGCATCGGTCAATTTCAATTCCGTGCCGCCGCGGTGGATGACCGGCAGGAACAAGGGGCCGAAGGTCCACGGTTGCGGAATAAAGCGCGTCGGATCGATATAGGTCAGCGGCGGTGCGTAAAAGAAATAGAAGCCCCACGCCGGCTTGGTGGAACGGTCGCGCGAAAAATCATCCAGCGAATCCATTGTCACCTGGGCGAAACGGTCCGCGTCGGGGCCGTCGGCGCCATCGGTATTCGGATCTTTCGATTCGGTGAAGTTGTACCACTTGTAAAAATGGTAGAACAAATACGGCACGCCACCGAGCAGCGTGAGATGCGCGTCGGGGTCATTGAGATGCACCACGTCGCTGCCGCCATCAATGACATCGAACGCGGAGAATATATCGGTTCCCATCAGGCTGGTCAGGGCGTTGCCAAGCCCCGACAGTCCGGCCCCCACCGTTTCGGCGACGGTGAGTGCAGTGCTGAAGTGATAGATCTTTTGTGATTCGCCGTAGACCTTGATCAGGCCGTCCATCACCGTGATCGCATAGCCCATGAAGGTGCTGCCTCCATTGCCCTCGTCAAAAAGTCCCGTGACCTTGCCGAAGGCCTTGAGAAATTTCTTGTAGATATTGGCGATCGGCGTGCTGCCGAGCTCGAGAAAGATTTGATACACGTCGCGGCCGGCATTGGTCGTATCGCCATTGGCGAAGGCCGACATGTTGCGCATCCACGAGGTGAGGCCGACAAACTGTGCCACCGCGACCTGGTTGGCCACCATGGCGCGGTTGGTATAGGCGGAAAAATTGTAGTCGCGCGCTTCGGCCACCGCCGCGCTGTAGGCCGCCGCGTCTGCGGTATTTTGCAACTTGATTTTTTCGATGCTCTGTTCGCCCATGCTGAACATGGCGTACAGGGACAAAATCACCAAAACGGATGTGAACAGGGACAATACCAAAGCTTGTCCGCGCTGACGCCGAAACGTCGCCGAAGACAAACTTTGGGGAACAACGGGCCGTACAGAGTGTGTCGTCACACGAGGCCCCGCACTACAGTTCAGTTGCTGTAGCTGTTCATCTTCTTGTCGACGTTGGCGCTGGTGGCCGCGGCGCCGGCAGCAGCACTGGCGGCGCTGATGGCGCTGGCCGAACCGGTACCGGCGACTTCACCTGCGAGCCCCGCTACCTGGTTGCGGATGGTTTTGCCGAACAGCGCATAGACGCCGATGGCAGCCACGGCGATCAAGGCAACGATGATGATGTATTCCGTCATGCCCTGGCCAAGCTGGCGCAGGGTGGATTTGCGAGTCATGGTTTTCTTCATGGTGCTGAGTCCCCTCTCAAAGTGAAAACTGTGGTCTGCTGATGTGCTGGCGTAACCGCACAATTATGCGTCAACTCCGGGGGCTTCGGGCAAAATGCGAGACCCCTTTTTGAATCGGGAGCCAGACATGAACCTGAAACGATTTGCCAAGCCGGCGTTGTTTGCGGCGCTCGCATTATCTTGCGCAACATCCGCGCTCGCCGATTTCGCCGCCGGACGCGCGGCCTACAAGGCCGGAAACTATGCTGCTGCGGCCAAGGAGTACACCGCTGCAGCGCAAGGCGGCGAAGCCCGCGCGCAGAACGATCTGGGTGTTCTCTACGAACGGGGGCTCGGCGTCAAACAGGATTATGTCCAGGCCGCACTCTGGTATCGAAAGGCCGCGGATCGGGGTTACCTGCAAGCCCAGACCAACCTGGGTTATCTCTACGAGAGCGGCAACGGCGTCGAGCGTGATTATGCACAGGCGCAGACCTACTATCAGAAAGCCGCCGACGCAAACTGGGCACAAGCGCAGAACAATCTCGGCGGGCTCTATGAGCGCGGCCGGGGTGTGCCACGGGATTACGGACGGGCACTGACCTGGTACCGTAAGGCGGCTGATCAGGGACTGGCCCAGGGTCAGACTAACGTGGGTTACATGGTTGAGACCGGACGCGGCGCGCCGCGTGAAGATGCCCAGGCAATGGCCTGGTACCACAAGGCAGCGGACCAGGGCTACGCGCAGGCAGAAAACAATATTGGCGCGCTCTACGAACGTGGTCGGGGCGTGGTGCAGAACTCGGCAACCGCCGTGGAGTGGTATCGCAAGGCGGCCGCCAAAAACCTGGCGCAGGCGCAAACCAATCTCGGTTATATGTACGCCACCGGCCGTGGGGTGGAGCGCAATGATGCCGAAGCGGTGAAGCTTTATCGTGCTGCTGCGGAGCAGGATTTTGCGCAGGGGCAGAGCAACTTCGGCTTCATGCTGGCATCCGGGCGCAGCATCAAGCAGGATTATGGGCAGGCCAAATCGTGGTACGAAAAAGCTGCTGCTCAGGGTTTGGCCCAGGCCATGATGAATCTGGCCGTGCTCTACGAAAAAGGCCGTGGCGTTACCAAGGACGAAGCGCATGCGCTCGACCTTTATCAGCAGTCCGCCGAAGCCGGCCACCGCCCTGCTGCGCAGCGTCTGGCAGTGATTTACAAGAACGGACAGCTTGGGCAAGCGGTCGATTTGAGCCGCGCCAAACTCTGGGCCGATCGTGCGCTGTAATTCAGGTCGATGACACGACTCCGATTTTTGCGGAAATGAAATTGCTGCATTGAGATTCTCCCGTTCTCATCTATTGCTCCTGTTGCTGCCGGGATGGATCGCGTTCATGGTCTATCTGCCGGCACTGGGTAACGGCTTCGTCTGGGACGACAGCTACTTCCTGACCGACCTGCCTTACCTGCGTGATCCGGGGTTGTGGTGGCAGCATATTCGCGAGCCCCTGTTTGTTTCGCGCAATTATTTCCGCCCGCTGCCATTGCTGACTTTTGTCGCCGAGGCGCGGCTGGGCGGCCTCAATCCGTTTTTTTTTCATCTCGGCAATCTCCTGCTGCATGCCCTCAACACCACGCTGGTCGTGTTGCTCGCAAGAAAGTTGCTCGATGGTGCCAACGACATCCGCCGCACCAACCGGATGGCGGCTTGTGCCGGATTGCTGTTCGGTCTGCACCCGGCATTGATCGAAAGCGTTTGCTGGATTTCCGACCGTTTCGATCTGATGATGGCGGCTTTCCTGTTGTCGGCATTTCTGTGCGATATCGCCGTGGAGCGCCGCTGGCTGAAGGCGGCCATGATTGGCGTACTGTTCCTGCTGGCCTTGTTGTGCAAGGAAACCGCAGTGATTTTCATCGCCCTGCTGCCGCTCTGGCAGTTGCCACGATGTATGGAAGTCGGCGCATCTCCACGCGACGTCCTGCGTCAACTGGTGGCGCGCGGGGCAATGTGGAGCTGGGCCGCATTGACACTGGCCGGATGCGTTTATCTGGCTCTGCGCCATGACGCGCTCGGCGTTCTCTATCGCACTGATACGCTGATCGTGCCCGGCAGTGCTCTGCAGCACGCCCTGCTCATGGCCAAGACGCTGGGCTGGTATGGCCTGCTGTTGTTCTGGCCTTTCGGCCAGATCGGTCCGGTGCATCCGGCCGCAACGCCCATCCCGCTCGGTGACCCTTGGGCGTGGTTGAGCGTGGTCATGGTGATTACCACTCTTGGCAGCATCATCATGCTGCTACGCCGTTCGCCGCTGACGGGTTTGTTGGTCTGTGCCGCACTGCTGGCGCTGGCGCCGGTTGCCAATTTCGTACCGCTCACCATCGGCGACAACGTTGTGCATGATCGCTACCTGATTTTGCCGCTGGCTTTTTTCGCCTTGGCGCTGGCAACCATGCCACCCGTGCGCCGCACCTTCACGGCAACAGCCACAGTCGTGCTTTGGATGGCGTTGTCGTTGCTGGCCATTTTTCTTACTGTGCCGCGTTGGGAAAGCAACATGAGTCTTTGGAGTTGGGCTTACGCATTGGAGCCGGAGTCGAATATTGCCCGCGGCAACTATGTCGCGGCGCTCGTCAACACCGGACACAATCCGGAGGCACTCGATCTTTCCCGCGAAATTCTGCGTGCCACGCCCGACAATGCGGTGGCCATGTACGACATGGCATTGGCCTTGATGCGCATGGGCAGAGATGCCGAGGCCAAAAAATACGTGGAGATGTCGCTGAGCCATTTCGACCGCAATGACGCCAAGGGCCGGCTCGACCTGAGCGAAGCGTGGAATTTGCTCGGCTATCTGAGCATGCGTTCAGGTGACTGGGATGCCGCGGAAAAATCACTGGGCGAAGCGATCCGGTTAACCCCTTACCTGACCCGTCCCCATTTCAATCTGGCGATGGCGCACTACGAGCGCGGCCGCATTGAGGCCGGCGACAAGGAAATGGAATTCGCGCTGCGCTACGACTCGCCGGAGATGGCCGTCATCCACCGGGCACAGGCGGACAAGAAAAAAGCGGAAGTACTTGCGCGGGTCGGCCATGGCAAAGCTCCAGCTGCCGGCGCTAGTTCTGTGTTCCCTTTGAAGTGACGATCTCGTTGCCGCCGAAGTAGTTGTTTGTCGCGCGGGCAAAAGCCTCATAGAGCGGCGGTAACACGATGTGGTGCGCCGCCATCTGTTCCGGCCGCATCAGGATGATGTACTGATGGGTGCTGTCGACGGGAATGTTGGCCGGTGGCGTGTGGTGGTCAATGATTTCGCGCGCCATGCGCGCCGACACTTCACCCTGTTCGAACGGCGAAGTGGCGATCGCCAGCATGCCGCCGTCCTCGACGAAAAAAGCATTGACGCCCACCACCGGCAGCGGCGAGTGGGCTTCGGTCCAGGCGATAACCTCGCCCGGCGGCACCAGCGTGCGGTCGCTGCGCGAACGGCTGAGTTTGCGATAGTTGGTGGTGAGGATCACATCGGCGCGGGTATCGGCCGCGAGAATCGCGCGCTGCCAGTCGTCGTAGGTTTCCACCAATTCGGCACCGGTGTAACTCAGCGGTTTCCAGTCGAACGCGGCGATGAATGCATGATCGAGCTGGACGGTTTCCGATGCGTCGCAGATTTCGATGACGCGTAACGGGTGGTCATGGGAGAAGCCGGGCAGCAGCAAGGTTTCCTTAAGCGCGGTAAGTGATTTCCGTTCCAGGATGCCGGTGACGTTGGTGGCTCCTTCGTAACCATAGGGCACGACGCTGCCATTGGTGCCGGCGAAGACGATGCGGATGCCGGGCTTGTTCACGTAAAACCTGGCGGCGTATTCCTGGGCGTCGTCGTCCACCGCGATCAGCACATCCGGCTGCCAGTCGTCGATGGCGTGGCGGGCCTGGATGCCGGCCGCCGCCTTGGCTTCCGGCCATGGATGGCGCTTGAGATCCATGTAATGCCAGCGCAGCACATAGTTGTTGCCGCCGTCCAGCACGCGGCGGATGCCGACATCGACATCGCGCGTCCAGGCGTAGTCCGGTCCGTAACTTTGCAATATTAGAACGCGTGGTTTGGCCAGATTGTTGATGATGGAAACCACCACCACGATCGCGATGAACAGCCCGCTCAACAACCAGCTCAGGCGCTTTTTCACAATAGCCCCATCCACTTCCAGTAGGGCAGTGAAGCGTACAACGCCAACAGCTTCACGCCATTCATCAGGGCGTTGTAACGCAGGAAGGATTTCTCGTCATAGACGCCATGGCGGCCGGCGATTTCACGGAACTGCACGTAATAGGAACACTGGTAGGGGAAGAACCACATCTCGCCGAGGATCAGGATCGCCATGCCGATGATCCACGGATTGACACCGTGGATTTGCGCCAGCGGCATGAATACCGTGGCGGCGATGACGATCGTGGCGCTGATCGGCACCGCCAGCCGCACCACGAACAACACCCCAAACAGCGCGAGCAGAAACAGGCCGAGGTCGCCGCGCATGAAGCCGCCCAGGCCGGCCAGGTGCGACGCCAGCCACTTGTCGAGGCCGACGGCATTGAAGCCACCGGTGATGCCGATCAACCCACCCAGATACATGAGGAAGGGCCAGTCGATTTTTTCCTTGAACTCGTTCTTGCGCAAAAAACCGAACAGCAGCATGGCATAGAGGATGATCAGCGCCAACCAGGGCGGCTGGATCTTGTGCAGCGAAACTGTCGCCACGCCCAGCATGAAGGCGATGATGCCGAACAACGCCGCCCATTCCCGCCCCTTGAGCCGGCCCAGCAGTTGCATCTGGGCGGCAACTTGCCGCCGCGAAAAATGCGGTTGCTCGTCGCTGCGGAAAAACAGTGAACAGGCAATCAGGTGCAGGGCCAGCATCACCACACCAGCAACCAGCGCGGCGAAACACCAGTACAACCATTGAAACAGATCCTGATCCTGGGCCGGCAGCAGGCCGAAGATGACAAAGTTCACCGATTTGCTGGTGAGGAAAATTGCCGACAACAGCGATGCGCCGGTGAACGCCGTCACTGCCAGCCGCGTCGCGGCGCGGCCGCCGGCGCGAAGGCCGAGGATCTCCAGCATGTCCAGCATCAGTGGTGTCACCAGGGCGACGCGGCCGTTGATGGAAGGCACCATCGGCGTGAGCAGGAAACCGGTGGCCAGAAGGCCGAGGTTTTGCCAGAACGGATGGCTCGGCAACTTGAGCAGCAGCCAGAGCAGGAAGCGATAGCTGAGACCCGATGCGACGATGACGGTGCCAAGGCCGAGGATGCTCATGGCGAGAAAGAATCCATCCGAGGCAAACCCGGCCAGCACCTGCGCCGGTGGCGCCAGCCCCAGCACCAGGATGGCAAACAGGGCGAACAGTCCCGGCACGTATTCATCCACCAGACTGAACACCCACATCACCACGGTGGCGGTAAACACCGCGAGAAACAAGACTGCGTTGGTTTGCAGACCCCAACCATGGCCGAACCACATCACCAATGCCGGCAGAACGATGGCGCAGGCCCAGCCGATCACTTCTGCCCAGCTTCCAGTATCCATCGTCTTTGGCGCAGGCTTGTCGGCGATGGTGGGCAGGAATGCCTCGCCGCGCGAGCGCGCCAGCAACAGCTTCTGGATATCGCCGCGCAGTTCTGGATGGGTTTTCAGCAGTTCCGCCAGTTTCACGCGCGGGATCGCCAGTGCACGTATCTGGGTGACGGCAATTGCATCAGCCAGATAGTCCGCCATGCCGGCGCCGGCTTCTTCGCCGCACAGACTGCTTTCCACCATGGTTTGGCTGCCGCCGGGGAAGCGCAATTCTGCTTGGCCTTGCAGCAGCAGATAAGCGGTGTCAGCCTGGCTACCGCAATAGAAGATCTGTTCGCCGGCCTCGAATGTCCTTTCCGACAGGTGAGGCAATAGCCGCGCCAGTTCGGCATGCCGACAACGCCCCAACAGGGCGTCCGCCAGCAACGGGGTGACGAAAGTTGCGGCGTACGGTTCGGTCATTGCCCGACAGGTGGCTTTACCGCTTCGCCGTGAACTCCATACACGTGCACCGGTTCGACCCGGCCCTTCACCGCCAGCGGCCCCAGATCTTCAATATTGAGACCTTCGCGATGGCGGATGCCTTCGTACGTTGCGCTATTGATCAGGATTGGGTTGCCGGTGACATCCTTGGTCATGGATTCGAGGCGCGCCGCCACGTTGACCGCGTCGCCGATCACGGTATACAGGAAACGTTCGAGTGATCCCACCTGGCCGGCCACCACCTTGCCGGTGCTGATGCCGATGCCGGTATGCAGCGGCGGGTCATCGAGTGCAGCGCGCCGTCGATTGAGGGCATCAAGTCGTGATCGCATTTCCAGCGCGGCGCCGACGGCGCTCCACTCGATTTCGGCGCGATTATCCGGGGCGCCGAACACCACCACGATGGCGTCGCCGATGAAGTTGTTGATGTAACCGCCCCAGGGCCGTACCGCGGCGGACATTTCGGTCAGATATTCATTGAGCAACGCCACCACATCCTGCGGACTCAACTGTTCCGACATGGTGGAAAAGTTGCGGATGTCGGAAAACAGCACCGATACACGCCGATTCTCGCCGCCCAGCGCCAGTTGCCCCGAGAGCAGTTTCTCGCGTACTTCGGGCGAGACCACGCGGCCGAAAATGTCGCGTTCGCGTTCACGCTCACGGACGCCGGCGATCATGCCATTGAAGGTCCTAGCCAGTTCGCCGAGCTCATCCTGCGTGGTGACCTCGACTTGTGCACCATCGTATTCACCACGCTGCACGGCTTTGGCGGAATTCATCAGCTTGTGGATCGGGCGCAAAAACAGTTGCGCGAACAGCAGGGCAATGAGGGAGAACAGCAACCCCACCACCACCGCACTCTTCGCCGCGTTGGCATACAGGTGAGTCAGCGGGCGGGAAAAAACCTGCTTGTGTTCGCTGATGGCGACCACCCAATCGGTGAGATCGAGCGGGGCGAAACCGGCAATTTTCTCCTCGCCATCAAGCGCCGATTGATAGTCGGCATGATCGGGACCGTTCGCCGTCTTCATGCGTTGCGCCAGGTCGATCAGGTTGAGCGATTCGATGTGATCGACGCCGAAGCGTTTTTCCTCGGTGATCTGCTTCAGCAGTTCCGGGGCGAGGGGAGCAAGGCTGTGATAGAGCGCGTGCGGGTCAGGATGATGAATGATCACGCCGTCGCCATCCACCAGAAAGGCGGTGCGGTCTTCGTTGTGGGATGCGTCGACAATCGAGGTCACCGCCTGTCCGCGCATTTTCATCACCGCCACGCCGGCGATCAGGCCGTCGGGGGCCCGCACCGGCGCTGCCAGGTAAAGCCCGGATTTTTTGCTGGCGGTGCCGACCTCGAGATGGGAGAGAAAATCGCGACCGGCGATGCCTTCCTTGAAATATTCGCGGAACGACAGGTCGCGTCCGATATATTCAGGTTTGCTCGCCGCGACAACCTTGCCATGGTGGTCGAGCACCATCAGCAGTTCGGCGTCTTCGTTGGCGGTGAGCAGCCGGTTCATCTTGTCGATCACCCGCACCCGTTCGGTGTCCGACGGATTGGCGGCCATGCGGATGACTTCGTCGCTCCAAGCGAAGTAAGCCAGCAGATGACGCGTATCGCGGATGAACTGGTCGATGCGTCCCGCCGTGGTGGCGGCCAGTTGTTCGAGATTGCGCGACTCGGCCTGCTCCACTTGAGTCAGGCTGCCGCGCAGATTGACGTAACCGGCAATCAGCATCGGCAGCAACGCCGTCAGCACCAGCGCCGCGCCGAGCTTGGCCGCGATCGGCCACGACGAGGGATTCATGCGCGAGGAAAGTCGGCGCTTTTCAACTGAAGGAAGTTCGTTCGCGCTTGACTCGGTCATGCGATATCCTGTTCTTGCCAGTTAGTCGGAAAAATGTCGCGCTGAAACATTGCCCCTCCAAGCGGAGTCGAACACCATGTCACAGACCAGTTTTGTTCCGTCATCATCCATCAATTCCAAAGCGCCGATCCGGCCGCTGCGTTCATCGCGGAAAGCCACGGTCAACTTCTGCAGCAGACTTTTCTTGTAATTTGTATCGGCCGATCCGGCCAAATGCGCGCCCTTGGTTTCCATCACCACCATGCGTGAACCGCCTGCCGCATCGATTCGCACGAAAACGAAGTCGGGGTATACCTTGTGCCGCTTCCATCCTTGCAGGCCGTATTGCGACTTGGCAACATTGCGGTGCCACCAGCGCAGCGCCGACTGGCTGTCGAGGTAACAGGCGAAATCCGATTCGAAACCGTTGTCGACCAGCGCGGTGATGGCCGGTTCGAATAGACTCTTTTCCACTGGACGGCCATCATCATTGCGACTGAGCGCCTGCAATTTACCGGAAACTGCCTGTGTGAAGTCGGTTGGAATTTCGTAGTCGGCGCGGTCGGCGCGCAAGGCGAACTCGATTTGTCCTTCCGCGACCCCATCTTCGAAAATCTCCAGCGCCAACCGGTCTCGTTCGCTTTCGATATCCACGCGCAAGCGTTCCAGTAACGAAGCGCTTGAGGCTGCCAGCTGTTCTTCGGCATAACCGGTTGCCTTGAGTTTCACGACGACGGCATCAACCCAACTCCACACCCACCAGGCGTTGGGAGCGATGTCCAATAGTCCCCGCACCAGGCGCGTACGATCCAATGTCAACGACCCCGATTGGGTGGCGATGATCGCCACGCGTTCGGGGTGATCAAGCAATTCGAGTCCCGCATCGAAGGTTTGACCCAGTGCCCCGCGCTCGCCTGGCGCCCAATCAGTTGCTAGCGCCGACACATCCAACCGCGACCAGTCCACACCGGCCAGCACATCACTCTCGTAGGCTAGCTCCCGCCGTTCAGACCCCGGCTCGGCCCACGTCACGCGTGGCAGGAAAATACGCAGTTTTGCGAATGCTTCGCGGCGCTTGAATTTCACGGCTTGCAATCCTGAATCCTGACCGTTGTCGCTTTGCACCGAAATCGCCAGATCGCCCATGCCCTCTGTCTCCAGCGAACGCTTGATCGCCTTCACAACCTCACCGGTCTTGGCATCGTGGCACAGCACGTAACAGGCATCGAGCGCGGCGCGTCCCGTCTTCGCCACCTGTGGCTGGCGCAGGATACGGCCGACCAACTGCGTCATCGCCCGCACCTCCTTGCCCGCTGCGAGCGCGCACAGCACATAGGCAAACGGACAGTCCCAGCCTTCCTGCAAGGCCTGCTTGGTGATGATGGCGCGCACCTCGCATTCGAGCGAGAGCAGATCGATGTTCTCGGGTTGCTTGAGATCGTCCTTGTCCGCAGTCTTGATGGCGATCTGCGCTTCCGACAAGCCAAGCTGCATCAGGTAGGCCTTGGCATCTTCGGCATGGATTAAGCCGGTGTCGCGCATCTCCTTGCCGGTGCGCTGCACCTGCACCAACAGGATTGGACGCAAGTAACGGTTGGTCTCAGCGCGTAACTGATCAGCCTCGCGTTGCAAGCTGTCGAGGCGCTCCACGCCGGAAGCAAGGCAACTCTGCCAATCGGTCCAGCCGCGCATGTCGACATGGATCGGCAGCTTGATCATCTCCGCCTCGTCGAGATCGGTGCCGCGCACATCCACCAGAATGTTGGAACCGCTGCCCTTATCCGAGCCAATGCGCGGTGTCGCCGACAGTTCCAGCATGAAGCAGGGATTGAATCCGTCTAGCGTGCGTAGCGCATTCTCTGTGTAAGCGTGATGCCCTTCGTCGATCACCACCATCGGCCGCACCATCCGCAGCACATTGCCAAGTGAACTCTTGATGATGGAACCCTTGGTCGCGCGCGCTTCCGCGCTGCTTACGCCGAATGGCGAATACACGTCGAGATTGGGCAGCTCGCCGAGCAAGCGCCAGTGCGCTTCAATATCATCTTCGCGCGGCGTGAAACCCAACACATTGCCACGGTCGCGGAAAGCCTTGAGCTTCCGCTGTGCCTCATCTTTGCGCGCTGCCGATTGCAGCATCAACAGCATCACGCACAGATGCGACTCGACATCGATTCGTGACAGCGGTGAATCCTTCTCCAGTATCTTCACGCGTCCGGCGCCCGCTACGTTCAGCATCTGGCGATAAGGATGGTCACGGTCAGCGAGCGTGTTCAAGGTCTGCCGGTAGATCGCCTCGTTGGGCACGATCCACAGCACTAGTCCGGCATGACGATTCAAATAACCTGAGAACACGCGCCCCACGCTGGCCGCCGCCAGCAAGGTTTTGCCGCCGCCAGTGGGAATCTTCAGGCACACGTTGGGGATCGCCCGATCAGCGCCGTCAAAGCGGCTTGAATGCGGATGCGCCGCGAATGCGGGCGGCAATTCATCGCGGCGGCGCAGTTCGTCCCAGGTCTTTTTCGGAAAGTCGGCGATCTCGCCCGGCACATCGACCTCGGCAGCGCGCAGCGCGCTGGCCGCGACCTCGCTTTGCGCGCGATGCTTTTTCAGCTCGGCGAGGTACAGATCGAGCTTCGCCAGCACATTGCTCTGGAACGGCTTGAGCTGGGTCGCGCCGATCTCTTCCGATGCCGCCGCATGACGGCGCGGCTCCCAGAAAACCCGGCGGTCACGCTTGATCCGCGCGCGAAAATCTTCATTGCCCGCTGTCTGCCAGTGCGTCAAGTCCACCTGATAGAGAAATCTTTCACCATCCACGGCAGCCCAAAGACGAGAGAAAGCCTCACGATCGAATTCGGGGGCGTCAACAGCCAGATCGATATCCGATGCCTCTCGATGGTCGCCACGCGCGCGCGACCCATAAATCCAAACCGTCTCGACGCCGGGGGTACGATCGAAAATCGCGCGCAAGCGCGCGACGACAGTCGGCGCTATGCCGAATAGCGACTCAGTATTAGTCGTCACCGGCCTTCAATTCCGCGAGCAAGTGCTGTAATGCCGGCAAACCTTTGGTTCTTACCAGCGCCGCGAGCGCGATTGCCTCTTCCTCATCGTAGGCATGCACAACGGAGTTGCGGGCCTTGCACAGCTCGTCCCACAACGCGGCATCGCGGATCATTCCGACCTTGAATGCCGTCTCCAGCGTGGAGAAGGCAACTCTGGCCGTTTCATCGTCTCCGCGGTCCGCGAGAACCTGCCGCATTGCCTGCCACGCCGTCTCGAACGTAAAAACATAGCGCAACAGCAATGAATCACGTGCTATTCGCGTTTCATCCTCACCCGCGGCTTCTTCGAGTGTTGCGACGGCGTCGGCAAATTTGCGCAGTTCCAGTTGAGTCCGGTCACTGTACTTGGTCATCTCAACCCTCCCGATACAAGGCGAACGGCAACGGAGCGTAATCAACGCCCAACTCCGTCAGCTGCTTATTGGAGAGATATTTCGCCGGAGCGAAAACGAGATGGCGCTTGCCGTCTTTTTTAACATGACCCCAGTCGGCGAAGCCGCGCGCGGCGGAGAGCGTCAATGCCGCCTCAGGCGATTTGAGGAAGAACAGCGAAGGTTCATAGATCAACCACACATGCGCGTCCCTGGCTTCGCCCAGATACCACTTGGGTGCTTTTTTCGGCCTTGCGGGCAAGGTACCGCCCGTCGCGGTGTGGAACAGCCATGCGCCCAGCGCGTCAAAGTCGGGCAGCGATACGCCGGAGAGCAGCTTCTCGACATCGAGCGGTTCGCCCAGCGTGCAGTAGGTGAACTCGCCACCGAGGCCATCGACCATTTGCGAGACCCTCTTTTCGCCCTCCACCAGTAGCACTCCGTCGTCCATCTTGACGCTGATCTTGTCGAAGCGTTTTTTGACCGTTCGCCCTGAGCCTGTCGAAGGGCGGGCTTCGACAGGCTCAGCCCGAACGGAGAGGAGGTCATCTTGCGCGGACTCGTCGCCAAA
>JANYCD010000062.1 GCA_025360425.1 Sterolibacteriaceae bacterium | reverse complement strand
CCCAATGCGGTTTATCGCCCCGAGCTTTGCATACGCACGACGCTTGCTGCTGCAGAAACTTATGGTTTCCCAATTGACCGGATAATCTTCGAGATTACGGAAGGCGAGAAAGTGGACGATCTTGTTCATCTTCGGGAAATCAGAGCCGGCCCCGGAAATTCGGACAGGGAGATAAGTGATAGCTTTGCTCAACCCACGGCCCGGAAGGGCTCTGAAATGGAGCAAGCACATGGCAAGAAGGAAACGGCGGAATCACTCCGCCACGTTCAAGGCGCAAGTGGTGATCGCAGGCTGAAAGGCGACAAGACGCTGGCGGAATTGGCGCAGCAATACGATGTCCATCCCAACCAAATCACGGACTGGAAGAGCCAATTGATGGAGCGGTCGGCTCAGGTCTTCGGCGACAGCACAACGCAGGCAGCAGAACCCGATCTGACGAAACTGCACGCCAAAATCGGGCAGCCGACCCTGGAGAATGATTTTTTAGAAAGCGCGCTCACCAAGGCGGGCCTGCTGAGCGCAAAGTGATGATTGACCGCACCCACGACCTGCCCGTCACACGGCAATGCCGGATTCTCGAACTGGCGCGTTCCACCGCTTACTACGCGCGACAGCCGACCTCGGCCGTGGATCTGGCGCTGATGCGGCGGATTGACGAATTGCATCTGGAATATCCGTTCGCCGGCGCACGCATGCTGCGCGACATGTTGCGCCGGGAAGGCCACAGGATCGGGCGCAAGCATGTCGGCACGCTGATGAAGAAGATGGGCATCGAAGCGCTTTACCGCAGGCCGAATTTGAGCAAGCGACATGGCGCCCACCCGATCTATCCCTACCTGCTGCGACATCTCGTCATCGACCGGCCCAATCAGGTTTGGGCGACCTATATCACCTACATCCCGATGCGCCGGGGCTTCGTCTATTTGGTGGCGATACTCGACTGGTACAGCCGCCGCGTGCTGTCTTGGCGAGTCTCCAATACCCTGACGACGGACTTCTGCCTGGAGGCCGTGCAGGAAGCCATTGTGCGTTACGGCAAGCCGGCGATATTCAACACCGACCAGGGGAGTCAATTCACCAGCAGCGAATTCACCGGGTTGCTCAAGGAACAGGGCATCCAGATCAGCATGGACGGCAAGGGATGCTGGCGTGACAACGTCTTCGTCGAACGGCTGTGGAAGAGCGTCAAGTATGAGGAGGTCTATCTCAAGGCTTATGACTCGGTATCCATCGCCAAGGCCAGCTTGGGCACTTACCTGAACTTCTACAATACCCGCCGACCACATCAGTCGCTTGACGGCAAGACACCCGACGAGTTCTACTTCGCCGGATTGCCGCAGGAAAGCATCGCGGCATGAGGACCGCGTTATCCACCGCGCAGCCTGCCTACGGTCTAAAGGGACCTTCGGCAAGCCGCACCGTGAATAACGCTACACCGCAAGGCTCCACTTATCTCCGTGAAAATACTGTCCAATCAAACGGGGCCGGCTCTCATTGAAGTGGTACCCACTCACGGATGCCTAAGGATGTACATAGCAGAGAAATGATCACAATCCAGTGCCCAGATTTGTCGGGCTTGGCGAGCCGACCATAACTCGAAAAGTGACGGCCAGCCTTTATAATTCAAGTATCCCGACGCTTTTCCCAGAATTTCCCCCATGTCCCAGATCCTCAAGCTGCGCGGCGCAGATGCTTTTTCCCTTTCCCGGCTGGCGCGCTTGCTGGAAGGCGCGCGCGCTGCGGTTCCTGGCTTGACGGGCCTGACCGCCGAACATTGGTACTTCATTGAAACCGAAGGGCTGCCGGGTGACGAGGAACTGACGCGGCTGAAGGATCTGCTAGGTGTTCCGGCGGTTGCTGCTGCTTCACCCAAGGGTGAGTTGCTATTGGTGACGCCACGGTTGGGCACCATCTCACCCTGGTCGTCCAAGGCCACTGAAATCGCTCGTCAGTGTGGCTTCGATTCAATACGCCGCATCGAGCGTGGCACGGCTTTCCATGCGGTGGCCAAGAGCAAGCTGGATCGCGTTGCGCTGGCGGCGAAGCTGCACGATCGCATGACCGAATCGGTGCTGAATTCGCTGGACGCGGCCGATGCCTTGTTCCATCACGTCGCGCCGCAGCCGCTGACCAGCATTGACCTCATGGCGCAAGGACGTACGGCGCTGGTCGAGGCCAACGTCACGCTCGGTCTCGCCTTGTCTGCGGACGAGGTCGGTTATCTGGTTGATTACTTCACCCAGCTCAAGCGCAACCCGACCGATGTCGAGTTGATGATGTTCGCCCAGGCCAACTCCGAACACTGCCGCCACAAGATCTTCAATGCTTCGTGGACCGTGGATGGCGTTGCGCAGCCGCACTCACTGTTCGGCATGATCCGCGAGACGCACAAGGCGCATCCCGAGGGTACCGTCGTTGCCTATTCGGACAACGCGGCGGTCATTGAAGGCGCGACGGTAAATCGCTTTCATGCGGGACCGAATGGCGAATACGGCTGGCGTGAGCAACTCACGCATATCCTGGCCAAGGTGGAGACGCACAATCATCCGACCGCGATCTCGCCTTTCCCCGGCGCGGCCACCGGCTCGGGCGGCGAGATTCGCGACGAGGGAGCCACCGGGCGCGGTTCAAAGCCCAAGGCCGGGTTGTGCGGTTTTACTGTTTCCGATCTGCGCATTCCCGGCTACGTGCAGCCGTGGGAATCCAACTACGGCAAGCCGGATCGCATTGCTTCGGCGCTCGACATCATGATCGAGGGGCCGATCGGCGCGGCGGCGTTCAACAACGAATTCGGCCGGCCCAATCTGGCCGGCTATTTCCGCACTTTCGAGCAGGAAGTGGCGGGCGAAATGCGTGGTTATCACAAGCCGATCATGATCGCCGGCGGCGTCGGCAGCATTGCCGACGAACATGCTTTCAAGATCGCGTTTCCGGCCGGCACGTTGCTGATCCAGTTGGGCGGGCCGGGCATGCTTATTGGGCTGGGCGGCGGTGCGGCGTCGAGCATGGCGACCGGTGCCAATACCGCCGATCTCGACTTCGCTTCGGTGCAGCGTGGCAATGCAGAAATCCAGCGTCGTGCGCAGGAGGTGATCGATCGTTGCTGGCAGATGAACGATTTGAATCCGATCCTCGCCATCCATGATGTCGGCGCCGGCGGCATTTCCAATGCCATGCCCGAGCTGGCGCACGGCGCGGGTCGCGGCGCGCATTTCGACCTGCGTGCCATTCCGTCGGAAGAGCCGGGCATGTCGCCGCGCGAGATCTGGAGCAACGAGGCGCAGGAGCGCTATGTGCTGGCGATTGCCATCGCGCGTCTCGAAGAATTTCGCGCGTTGTGCGAGCGCGAGCGCTGCCCGTTTGCGGTGTTGGGTAAGGCCACCGATGACGGTCAACTGGTGGTGCAAGACGACCACTTCGGCAACAAGCCGGTGGACATGTCGCTCGATGTGTTGCTCGGCAAGCCCCCGCGCATGCATCGTAACGCCATTCGTGTGACCCGTTCCGGGACACCGCTGGAAATTGAAAAGTTCGACTTGAAGGATGCCGCGTGGCGGGTGCTGCGCCTGCCCAGCGTTGCCTCGAAGAGCTTTCTCATCACCATTGGCGACCGCAGCGTCGGCGGCCTTACCGCGCGCGATCAGATGGTCGGTCCGTGGCAGGTGCCGGTGGCTGACGTGGCGGTGACTGCGATGGGCTTCGACACAAGCCTGGGCGAGGCCTTTGCCATGGGTGAACGCACGCCACTGGCGCTGCTCGATGGCCCGGCATCGGGGCGGATGGCGGTGGGCGAGGCGATCACCAATATCGCCGCTGCTGACATTGACGACCTGTCGAAGATCAAGCTTTCCGCCAACTGGATGGCGGCGGCCGGCCATGCTGAAGATTCCATCCTGTTCGATACGGTGAAGGCGGTTGGCCTCGAGTTTTGCCCGCAGCTCGGCATAAGCATTCCGGTGGGCAAGGATTCCCTCTCCATGAACACGCGCTGGAACAAGGAGGGCGTCGAAAAACAGGTCACGTCGCCGTTGTCGCTGATCATTACTGCGTTTGCACCGTGCGCGGACATTCGTAAGACGCTAACGCCGGAATTGCGTCGCGATGCCGATGTTGGCGATACGGAACTTTTGTTGATCGATCTCGGCGAGGGTCGCAACCGGCTTGGCGGCTCCGCGCTGGCACAGGTCTATGGCCTGATCGGCGATGTAACGCCCGATGGAGATGTGGCGTTGCTGAAAGCTTTCTTTGCCGCAATCCAGCGCCTCAACCGCGATGGAAAAATCCTCGCCTACCATGACCGTTCCGATGGCGGTCTGTTCGCCACCGTGTGCGAGATGAGTTTCGCCGCGCATCTGGGCGTGTCGCTGAATCTCGATACGCTGTGCTACGACCCGTTGATGAATGATGTGGATGGCATCGAACGCTCGCCGCAAATTCTCGATGGCCGTATGCAAGACCGCCTGATCACGGCGCTGTTCAACGAGGAACTCGGCGCGGTGATTCAGATCCGTCGCGAGGATCGCTCTGCTGTGATGCAAACGCTGCGCGACGCCGGTCTGGGCCGCTGCTCACACTTGATCGGCAGCACCAACCCGTTCGATGAAGTGCGTATCTGGCGCAATGCCAAGCAGGCATTCAGCGCCAAGCGTGTCGAGCTGCAGCAGGCCTGGAGCGAAGTGAGCTACCAGATCGCCAACTTGCGCGACGACCCGGCTTGCGCCCTTGAAGAATTCGAAGCGCTGGCTGATGCGGCTGATCCGGGCTTGTCGGTGAAGCTGACCTTTGATTTTGTAGGAGCGGCGCCTTTCGGTGGAGACACCCGGACGGGTGCGTCGCGATCACCCAATCGGCCCGAGGGCGGGCCTCCTACATTTCTGGCGGCGCGTCCGAAAATTGCGATCCTCCGTGAGCAGGGCGTGAATGGCCATGTCGAAATGGCCGCAGCCTTTGACCGTGCCGGTTTCACCAGCGTCGACGTGCACATGACCGACCTGCAAACGGGCCGCGTCAAGCTGGCCGGCTTCACCGGCTTTGCCGCCTGCGGCGGATTTTCCTACGGCGACGTGCTGGGGGCGGGGCAGGGCTGGGCCAAGTCGATTCTGTTCAACAACAAATTGCGCGACGAGTTCGCCGCATTTTTTCAGCGCGGCGACAGCTTCGCGCTGGGCGTGTGCAATGGCTGCCAGATGATGAGTCATCTTACCGGCATCATTCCCGGCGCCGAGCACTGGCCCGAGTTCCAGCGCAATCGCAGCGAGCAGTTCGAGGCGCGCCTGGTGATGGTGGAGATTGCGCAATCTCCGTCGCTGTTTTTCAATGGCATGGCCGGTTCGCGTTTGCCAGTGGTGGTGTCGCATGGTGAAGGCCGCGCGGTGTTTGCCGATGCACGTGCACAGGGCGCTGCACAAGTCTCGCTGCGCTATGTTGACAATCGCGGTGTCGTTGCCACGCGTTACCCGGCCAACCCGAACGGTTCTCCGGACGGCATTGCCGGCCTCACCACAGCCGACGGCCGCTTCACCATCATGATGCCGCACCCGGAACGCATTGTCCGCAGCGTGCAGATGTCGTGGCACCCCGTTGACCAAGGCGAAGACTCGCCGTGGCTCACGCTCTTCCGCAACGCGCGGAGATTTGTCTGCTAGGCGATGGTTTCCGTCGCCAGCTCGCTATCCGCTGCCGGCCTTGATGCACGCGCGTTCGAGCAGGCCGCAACAGGCCTCGACGATGAGGCGCGCAAGCGCTTGACCGAGGCGCTGGAGTTTGCGCAATCGGTCTATGGCGAACGCAACCTGGGTACCGGCGAACCTGCTTTCCCTCATGCAGTGGCGATGGCGATGATGCTGGCTACTCTTCATCTCGATCTCGACACGCGCATTGCTGCGCTGCTGTTCGACGTATCGCACGACCTTGAGGATTATCAGGAAGCCATCACCAAGCGTTTTGGCGATACCGTGACGCAACTGGTTGTCGGCCTGCATCGGCTGGCGCCGCTGCGGCTGCTGACGCGCAAGCACGGCAGCGTGGCGGAGGTGAAATCCGATACCGAAATTCTGCGCAAGATGTTGCTGGCGATGGTGGCCGACATTCGCGTTGTGTTGCTGCGACTGGCATCGCGCACCCAGACCTTGCGCTGGCTGACTGACCACGAAACGGAAGAGCGGGAAAGCATTGCGCGCGAGAGCCTGGAGATCTATGCGCCGCTCGCCAACCGGCTTGGCGTGTGGCAGTTCAAGTGGGAACTGGAAGACCTCTCGTTTCGTTTTCTCGAACCGGCCACTTACAAGCGCATCGCAAAGATGCTCGACGAGCGCCGTGTCGAGCGCGAGTCTTTCATTGAAAATGCGGTGGCGCGACTGAAGAATGAACTCAGCGCGGTGGGCATCGTGGCGGAAGTTTATGGCCGGCCCAAGCACATCGTCAGCATCTGGAACAAGATGCGCGCCAAGAGTCTGGACTTCGAGCAAGTCTACGATGTGCGGGCGTTGCGCATCATTGTCGAAGAGCTGAAGGACTGCTACACGGCGCTGGGCATCGTGCATCACCTGTGGCAGCCGATAAATGGCGAGTTCGACGACTACATCGCCCATCCGAAGAGCAATCATTACCGTTCGTTGCATACGGCGGTGATCGTGGAAGATGGGCGTGCGCTCGAGGTGCAGATTCGTACCCGCGAGATGCATCAGCATGCCGAGCTTGGCGTGGCGGCACACTGGCGCTACAAGGAAGCGGCAGCGCCTACGCGCGCCGATGGTGCCTACAACGACAAGATCGCCTGGCTGCGGCAACTGTTGTCGTGGCGCGACGAGATCACCGACTCGACAACCTGGGTCGAGCACTTCAAGCAGGCGGCGCTCGACGACACCATTTATGTGCTGACGCCGCAGGGCAGGGTGATTGACTTGCCACGCGGCGCGACGCCGATCGACTTTGCCTACCGGCTGCACACCGACCTCGGCCATCGCTGTCGTGGCGCGCGTGTGGACGGGCAGATGGTGCCGCTCAACCGCCCGTTGAGCAACGGCCAACGCGTTGAGATCATCTCGGTCCGCGACGGCGGGCCATCGCGCGACTGGTTGAATTCGGCGCAGGGCTATCTCGCCACCAGCGGCGCGCGGCGCAAGGTGCGGCAGTGGTTCGCGGTGCAGGAAGAGGCTGAACTGCTGACGCAGGGTCGCGCCTTCGTCATGCGCGAATTGCATCGTGAAGGGCAGAACCAGGCCAACCTTGAAGAACTGGCACAGAAGCTCGGCTTCCGTGACATCAACGCCATGTTTCTCGCCGCTGCGCACAACGAGCTGGGCATGCGCCAGATCCAGATTGCGTTGCGCGGTACACCTGTCGAGACATTGCCGCCAGCGGAGTTGCTCACCAAGCGCAGTCGTACCGGGACGAGCCATGTGCTCATCGTTGGCGTGGACAAGCTGCTGACCCAGCTCGGCCGCTGCTGCAAACCCGCTCCACCCGACGCCATTACCGGTTTTGTCACGCGCGGCAAGGGTGTCTCGATTCATCGCGTCGAATGCATCAACTATCGCAACATGGCGGCGCGCAATCCCGAGCGTGTGATCGGTGCTGAATGGGGCCGGGCACCGGACGCGCTTTACGCTGTCGATTTGATCGTCGTAGCCAACGACCGGCAGAGCCTGCTGCGCGATATCTCGGAAGTGTTTTCCAAGCAGCAGATCAATGTCACTGCGGTGAAGACGTTGTCCAAGGGTGGCATGGCGCGCATGGCATTCACGGTGGAACTGCCGGGAGTCAGCTCCTTGCAGAAGGTGCTGACATTGTTGGGAGAGGTGGCGGGAGTGGTTTCGGCGAAGCGGGTTTGAGGCAGGTCGATTTTCTCCGACCGATGGTCAATCCTCTGTAGCCAGACTTCCCAGCAAAAACTCCTGCGCACAAATGCGTGTTCGCCTGGTTTTCTTCAGGTGGTAGTCGCCGCTGCTGTCCATTTCCCATGCCTGGCTGTTGTCGGCGAGGTAGGGACGCAGGCCTTCCTTGATGACGCGGTTTTTCAGCTTCGGATCGAGTACGGGGAAGGCGAGTTCGATGCGACGGAAGAAGTTGCGTTCCATCCAGTCGGCGCTTGAGAGATAGATGGTTTCCTTGCCGTCGGCATGGAAGTAGAAGATGCGGTGGTGTTCGAGGAAGCGGCCTACCACGGAGCGCACTCGGATGTTTTCGGAAAGCTTCTTGACACCCGGCCGCAGGGCGCAGACGCCGCGCACGATCAGGTCGATCTGTACGCTGGCTTGCGAGGCTTCGTAAAGCGCCTCGATCACCGCCGGATCGAGCAGTGAATTCATCTTGGCAATGATCTTTGCCGGTTTTCCGGCCTTGGCGTTGGCGGTTTCCTGCTGGATGCCCGCCACTACGTTGGAGTGCAGCGAGAACGGTGCAACCCACAGGTGATGCAGCTTGCCGGCCTTGCCCATGCCGGTGAGCTGCTTGAACACTTCGTTGACGTCTTCGCCGATCTCGGGGTTGCCGGTCAGCAGTCCAAAGTCCGTGTAGAGCCGCGTGGTGCGCGGATGATAGTTGCCGGTGCCGAGGTGGATGTAGCGGCGGTAACCCTTGTCCTCGCGGCGCAGCACCATCAACATCTTGGCGTGGGTCTTGTAACCGAACACGCCATACACCACGTGAGCACCGACCTCTTCGAGCCGGCTGGCGATATCAAGGTTGGCTTCTTCGTCGAAGCGCGCCATCAGTTCCACCACTACCGTGACTTCCTTGCCGTTTTGCGCGGCGCGCAGCAGGTGCTCCATCAGCACCGAGTCAGTGCCGGTGCGATACACCGTCATCTTGATGGCGATGACCTGCGGATCTTCGGCGGCCTGCTCCAGCAACTGGATGACCGGGTTGAACGACTGGAACGGATGATGGAGCAGGATGTCCTGCTTGCGGATGCTGGAAAAAATATCGTAACGCTTGGTCAGTATCTTTGGGCTACCCGGCTGAAACGGTGGGTACTTCAGATGGGGCAGATCGACGAGGTCGGGCAGCGACATCAGCCGTACCAGATTGACGATGCCGGGCACGCGATACAGGTCGTCGTCCTTCAATCCGAACTGGGCCAGCAGAAAGTCAGCCATGATCGGTGAGCAACTGTCGGCGACTTCCAGCCGCACTGCGTCGCCGAAGTGGCGTTGTGGCAGTTCGCCTTGCAGTGCGGTGCGCAGGTTCTTGACTTCTTCGTCGTCGACGAAGAGATCGGAATTGCGCGTCACGCGGAACTGATAGCAACCGAGCACGTTCATGCCGGCAAAAAGTTCATTCACATGTTCGTGCATGATCGACGACAGGAATACGAAACCATAGTCGATGCCGGTTATTGCCTTGGGCAGTTGAATGATGCGCGGCAGGGCGCGCGGCGCCTGGACAATGGCGGCGCCACCGGAACGGCCGAAGTCGTCCTTGCCTTCCAGCTCCACTGCGAAATTGAGACTCTTGTTGAGCACCCGCGGAAAAGGGTGGGCCGGGTCGAGGCCGATTGGGGTCAGTACCGGCATCACTTCGCGCAGAAAATAGTCATGCACCCATTCTTTTTGCGCGTCGTTGAGTTCGCTGCGGCGCAGGGATACCACACCCTTGGCACGCAGGGCAGGCAGGATCACGTCGTAGAGCAGGGCATATTGTTCCGCCACCAAGGCATGCGCCTGCAATGCGACGCGCTGGAATACCTCGTGCGGTGGCAGCCCGTCGGTGCCGGCAGCGTGGCTGCCGAGCTTGATCTGCTCCTTGAGCCCGGCGGCGCGGATCTCGAAAAACTCGTCGAGATTGCTGGACACGATGCACAGGAAACGCAGTCGCTCCAGCAACGGCACACGATCATCGGCCGCCTGTGCGAGCACCCGGCGATTGAAGGCGAGCAGGGACAATTCACGGTTGATGAAGTTTTCCGGCAGGTGCAGGTGCGGCGTATTCGTTGTATTCATGCGGACTGTGTTGGATGGAATTTTCCCCGAATATCCCTTTATTTTCTTACGCAGATGTTTCATTTTAATGAAACCTACGTTGCCCGGGTTTGTTCCTGCTTAACGATCGGGCGCCTTGGTCGGCGATGCTAGAATTCGAGTCATTATCTCGCACATTCCGCCATGGCTTACGATCTTATTGCCGCTGTTGATCTGGGTTCCAACAGCTTCAGACTCCAGGTTGGGCGGGTCGTCGGCAACCAGATTTATCCGCTTGACTCCCTCAAAGATTCGGTGCGGCTGGCGGCGGGGCTGACATCGGACAAGAAACTGGACGGGCCTGCGCAAGCGCGAGGCCTTGAGGCGCTGGCTCGTTTCGGCGAGCGTTTGCGCGGCCTTGATCCCGGTGCTGTGCGCGCGGTGGCGACCAATACACTGCGTGTCGCCAAGAACGCAGCGCAGTTTTTGGCCCAGGCCGAAGTTGCACTGGGTTTTCCCATTGAGGTGATCGCAGGTCGTGAAGAAGCGCGCCTGATCTACCTCGGCGTAGCCCATACGCTGCCCAATCCCAAGACCCAGCAGTTGGTGGTCGACATCGGCGGTGGCTCGACCGAGTTCATCATCGGCAAGAATTTCCGGCCGCGCCAGCTTGAGTCGCTTTATATGGGCTGTGTCAGTTACAGCCTGAAGTATTTTCCCGACGGCAATGTGGACAAGCGCAGCATGAAGGAAGCGGAGCTCGCCGCACGCAACGAGTTGCAGGCCATCGTCAAGAATTACCGCGACATTGGCTGGGAAGAAGCGGTCGGGTCTTCCGGCACAGCCAAGGCGATTGCCGACCTGCTGGAGCTGAACAAATTTTCGGATTCCGGCATCAATCGCGCCGGTCTTGAGCATTTGCGCAGCCTGCTGATTGTGGCAGGCAATGCCAATCGTTTGACGCTTGATGGTTTGCGCCAGGACCGGGTGCCGGTGCTGCCGGGTGGCATCGCCATCATGTCGGCGGTGTTCCGTGAGTTTGGCCTCGAACACATGACTTTCTCTGATGGCGCGCTGCGACTGGGCGTGCTCTACGATTTGCTCGGGCGTTATCACCACGAAGATCTGCGCGAGGCCACGGTCACCCAGTTCATGCAGCGCTATGAAGTGGATCAGCGTCAGGCCGAATTGGTGAGCCGCACTGCGTTAATGCTGCTGTGTCAGATCGCGCCGGAATGCAGCAAGGAAGTCGATCCCGATGCACAATTTCTGACGTGGGCGGCACGCTTGCATGAAATTGGCATTTCAGTGGCGCACAGCAGTTACCACAAGCATAGCGCCTATATTCTTGCCAACGCCGACATGCCGGGTTTTTCGCGTCACGATCAGAGTCGATTGTCGCGCATCGTGTTGGGCCATCGCGGCAAGCTGGAGCGAGTACAGTCGGCGACGCAGGAGGGACGTGAATGGCTGCTGATTTTTTGCCTGCGCATTTCCACGCTGTTGCATCGCTCGCGCAAGGATGTTGCATTGCCCGATATCGGCGCGGCACTGAGCGGCAAGGGCTATCAACTGAGCTTTGACAAAGCCTGGCTCGATGATTCGCCACTGACTCTGGCGGCACTGACTGAAGAGCAGCAGCAGTGGCAGGCGATGGGCATGCCGCTACGCATCAAGGAGCTGGGTGTCGCCTGAACAGTGAGCAGCGATCAGCTTACGCACGCGCTGGTGAGCAGTTCATACGAACGCAGCCGCGTGGCGTGATTGTAAATGTTGGAGGTGATCATCACTTCCGATGCGCGGCAGGCCCGTGCCTTGGCATCAATCTGCTCGGCAACCCGATCCGGTGGTCCGACGACAGTCAGTGCTCGACGCTCGTCGACGATGCGTCGCTCCGCTGCAGAATAGGGGTAGCGCATGGCCTCTTCGGGGCTGGGCAAGGGAATGAATTCACCGCGATGGATGCTGACCCAAAGCAGGTCCATGCTGGTGGCAATGATGTCGGCTTCTTCCTGTGTTTCGGCGCACACCACGGCAACGCCGAGGATCGTATGTGGTTCAGGAAACTGTACGGAAGGCACGAAGCTGCGTCGATAGGCTTCGAAGGCGGGTGCAGCGGGTGACGGACTGAAGTGGCTGGCGAAGCTGTAACCCATGCCCGCATTGCCCGCCATTTGCGCGCTGGCGCCGCTGGAGCCAAGTATCCAGATGGGTGGCAGCGGTGCATCGTTGGGCATGGCAGCGAGATTTTTCATCCAGTGCCCGGGCGGAAACTCTGACTGCCCGCACAGGGTCAGCACTTCGCCCAGCAGTTGCGGAAAATGGCCGCCATCCACTGCGCGCAAGGCGCGTGAGGCGGTCTGGTCCGAACCTGGTGCACGACCGATACCAAGATCGATGCGATCGGGATGCAGTGCGGACAGGGTGCGGAATGCCTCGGCAATGCGCAACGGTGCGTGGTTTGGCAGCATGATGCCGCCCGAGCCGACGCGCAGCCTGGTGGTGGCCGATGCCACATGGCCGATCAATATTTCCGGCGCTGAACTGGCGACGCTGTGCATGCCATGGTGTTCGGCAAACCAGTAGCGCACGTAGCCCAAGCGCTCAGCAAGCCGGGCCAGATCGCCCACGCGACGCACTGCGGCCGCTGCGCTGTCGTTCGAGCCGACCGGAACGAGATCAAGTACCGAAAGTGGAATCATGCGCGTTGTGCATCCAGCCAGATTTCCATGCCCTGGGTATTGAGGTCGATGTCCGTGGCGAAGAAATCGGTCGCGTCGCGACCCTGTAGTTTCCAGCCTTGTTGCTCTGCTTCTTTTTTCATCAATCGCTCCAATCCGTGTTTGATTCGTTGGTGGCGTTCGGGGCCACCATCTGTTTCGCGTTGCGCGACTTCCAGTTGCGCATCGATCAGGCGGTGCATGTCGCCGGCCAGCCGTTGTATATCGTGCGCCTGGCTGTAGTGGGTGACATAAACCGCCGCTGGCTTGAGGGCGGCGATCATGTCGACCGAGCGATGTAGGGCGACGGGGTCGAACTGGCTCGGCGAGGTGGTGGGGTAGATGAACTGGCGACCGCCGGCATCGAGATGGCGGTAGGAGAGGCCGAAGGTATCGCCGGTGAAGATGTGGCCGGAACGGCTGTCGCGGATTACGATGTGGTGCTTGGCGTGGCCAGGCGAGTCGAGCAGCAGCAGCTCGCGATCGCCCAGCGCGAGGGTTTGTTCATGGCGGGCTTCAATGATGCGATCAGCCGAGATCGGCAGGATGTCGCCGTACATGGCGAGGGTGTGTTCCTTGCCATAGACCTCGAACACCGCTTCGACCAGTTTCGACGGGTCAGCCATGTGGCGCACGCCGCGCGGGTGCACGACGAGTTGTGCCTCCGGCAGTTCGCGCATCAGCAGCCCGGCGCCGCCGGCATGGTCGAGATGGATGTGGGTGAGAATGACGTAATCGACGTTCTGGCGCGGAATGCCAAATTCGTCGAGTGCGGCCAGCATGACCGGGACGGAGTAGTTGGTGCCGGTGTCGATGAAGGCGGCGCGACCGTTGTCGACGATCAGGTGGATGGCATCGTAGATGGGTTTTTTGTACCCCGAATCAATGGCGGCGATACCGTGCTCGTAACGGGTGAGGGATTGCATGAAGTGGTGCGCGCGGTGGCGAAATGGGGCAGGATAGCAAACGCAGGCACCGCTGCGCAGCGCACGCTCAATACTGGAGAGTCCGCGCATCGGCAGGACGACGCGCCGGGTGGTGCGTGCCTCTAGGCGATGGCTGCCTCGATCTGTGCGAAAGTTTGCGCAACGCCGACGTTGCTGATCTGTATGCCCAACTGCCGTGCGATCTGTGTGGACGAGAATATGCCGCGCAACACCTGTTGTCCCGAGGCATCCTGTTCGACGGCTATTGCGTGTTGTCGGCCGGCCTCCTTCAGCGTCGCGACGACGTGTCCGACCTCGGCATGGGACACGTCAGCCATGGACACGGCTTCCATGTCTTCCACTGGCGTCATGAGATGCTCGACGAGGAGGTCCTCCCGTCGCACGCCACCATTTTGGGCGGTCAGCAAGGGTTTTTCGCCGACCAGATCGGCGGCGGTGATGACTCCCAGCAAGTGTTGGGCGGCATCGGTGACGAACAGCATGCGAACGCCACGGTGAATCATTGATTGGTTGGCCTCGGCCAGGGTGGCGTTGATGGAAATGACGGCGGCAGGGATTCGGGTCAGATCAGTCATCACGTGCGATGCCGGCGAGTCGACGCTCACGGATGGCAGGTTGAGTTGCTTCGGCACGAAGCATTCGCTACGCGATACGGCGACGAGTTTCAGGGGTTTGTGCATGGCTCGTTTCATGATGGACATCCTCCTTTGGAATTGGGCCAACCTGCATCCAATATAGTTCCGCTTGGGGATCCCGCCAGCAAGAAAATGAAAAAGGAGCCGCAGCCCCTTTTTCATTGGTCCTCGCGGATGCCTACATCTGCTGGTAAATCGGTCCTTCGCCACCTTGTGGCACAACCCAGTTGATGTTCTGGGTCGGATCCTTGATGTCGCAGGTTTTGCAGTGCACGCAGTTTTGAGCGTTGATCTGCAGGCGCGGATTGTTGCCTTCGGCGTCGCGCACGATTTCGTAGACGCCGGCCGGACAATAGCGCTGCTCCGGCGCATCGTAGAGTTCGAGGTTGATGCGGATCGGGACCGAGGCATCCTTCAGTGTCAGGTGACAGGGCTCGTTCTCTTCGTGATTGGTGTTGGACATAAACACCGAGGAGAGGCGGTCGAAGGTGATCACACCATCCGGCTTCGGATAGTCGATCTTTGCGCACTGCGCCGCAGGGAGCAGGGATAGATGGTCGGGCTTGGTTCCATGCAAGGTCCATGGCGGACTCTTGATGCCGAGCTTGGGCAGGAACCAGTGTTCGATACCCGTCATCAGTTGTCCGATCAGGCCACCCTTCTTGAACCATAGCTTGAAGTTGCGGTACTGATGGAGTTCCTCCTTGAGCCAGCTCTTCTCGAAGGTTTCCGGATAGGCGGCGAGTTCATCGCCGGCACGACCGGCAGTGAGCGCATCGGCCACGGCTTCGGCGCAGAGCATGCCGGATTTGATGGCGGCGTGGCTGCCCTTGATGCGTGCCGCGTTCAGGTAGCCGGCGTCGCAACCGACCAGCGCACCACCGGGAAACACCGTCTTCGGCAGGGCCTGCGGCGTGCCGTTGTTGATGGCGCGTGCACCGTAGCTGAGGCGCTTGCCGCCTTCGATATGGACAAGGATGGCCGGATGCTTTTTCCAGCGCTGCATTTCCTCGAAGGGACTCAGCCACGGATTCTTGTAGTCGAGGCCGAGCACGAAGCCGAGCGTGACCTTGTTGTCTTCCAGGTGATAGAGGAAGCCGCCACCAAAAGTGTCGCTGTCCATCGGCCAGCCTGCGGTATGGACTACCAGGCCGGGTTTGGCCTTGGCCGGATCGATCTCCCACAATTCCTTGACGCCGATGGCGTAGGTTTGCGGATCCTTGCCTGCATCCAGTTTGTATTTGGCGATCAGTTGCTTGCCGAGATGGCCGCGTGCGCCTTCGGCGAAGATCGTGTATTTGGCGAGCAGTTCCATTCCGGGTGCATAGGCATCGGTCGGTTGCCCGTCCTTGCCGACCCCCATGTCGCCGGTGGCTACGCCGCGAACGGCGCCTTTGTCGTCGTAGAGGATTTCGGCGCCGGCAAAGCCGGGATAGATTTCAACACCCAGGGCTTCGGCTTGCTGGCCGAGCCAGCGCGCGACCTGGCCGAGGCTGATGACATAGCAGCCATAGTTGTGGAAGTTGCGCGGCACCAGCCAGTCGGGAGTGCGCGTTGCACCAGTTTCGGAGAGGAGCAGCAGATCATCTCCCGTTACCGGCTGATTCAGTGGCGCGCCTTGTTCTTTCCAATCCGGGATCAACTCGGTAATGGCGCGGGGATCCATGACTGCACCGGAAAGAATATGGGCGCCGATTTCGGAACCTTTTTCGATCAGGCAGACATTGATGTCAGCATTGATCTGCTTGAGACGGA
This sequence comes from Sterolibacteriaceae bacterium, assembly GCA_025360425.1. Taxonomy (GTDB): domain Bacteria; phylum Pseudomonadota; class Gammaproteobacteria; order Burkholderiales; family Rhodocyclaceae; genus JANYCD01. The sequence continues at coordinate 12,177 of JANYCD010000062.1, read as the reverse complement.
TCGCCGCAGCAAGCCCTGCCGGGCCACCTCCGACGATCAGTACATCGAACTCCATCGATTCGCGTTCCATGGTTCCTCGCTCGGTCGCTGTTATCAGGCCGCGCTGCAGGCGGCACCGGGTTGGTCAGGCAGTTCGTAATTATAATTCCAAGGCTTCCACCAAGGCACCCAAAAAATAATTTTTGCCTGCGCCAAACTCTTTTGTAACTTCCGGCAGTCTGCGGCAGCCGCAAAAAAATGGGTGGTCGCGATGGATTGCAGGCATGCGACGTGTTAAAATTTCGCCGCTGTCGAATTTAAGGGGTTGCCTTGGTGCAGCCCCTTTTGTTTCACTGCGGAGTGGTAGTTCAGTTGGTTAGAATACCGGCCTGTCACGCCGGGGGTCGCGGGTTCGAGTCCCGTCCACTCCGCCACCTAGTCAGGGCCCTTCCCGGAGAAGGGCTTTTTCTTTGCACCTCCCCGCACTGTGCGGGCCTCAGGGCGATACATACATTCTCTGCCTGGCGAGTTTTCCCGAGGTGCCCTCTTTCAACGAGGCTTTCTCTGTCCGGCGTTTTGCCAGTCCCGCTGTGCTAAATCGATCTCGGTCGCTTGTTCCTTCATTGAGCAACTACGGAGGTGAGTCTCTCTCTCATCGTCGGCGCCAATTGAGCAGGCCCGCAATCGGGAGCCTGAGGGTCAATTACTGACTGATTTTGTCAGGTAGTCATCCGAAGCAACATCCTCTGTTCTGTCCACGCCATCGGCAATGGTGTCATTCGAAGCAAGCGGGTGGCATTCAACTCCACCGGGATGATCACCGTCCAGGATGCGTTTCACGATTTCCGGATCCAGGAACGCAAGGTAGATCACGCGCCGCGCATATGACCGGTCGACCTTCTGCTCTTCTGCGATAGTCTGCACACTTTCACTCCGACCGTACTCAAACGCGCGAACCAGTCGGGCGCCTTGGCCCTCAGGGCGACCATCGTCGGGGCAGGTTCCTGGTGCTTCTTTTCACCGTAGCCCGAACGATCAACCGCACCCCGGCGCGCGAGCAATTGAGTTCTATGGGTAATTCGATTCACGGCACAGTGCGCGGATGAAAAACTTTTTCTACAGTATCGTTAGATATGTTCGCCACCGAACAGACCGCACCGGATGACGGGCCGATAATGGTTACTCAATGCATCAGGTTTAATGGCCGGCTCAGACCGGTTAGGCCGTTGCCATTGCCATAGCCCGCAAAAGTAGCGGGTGTGACCAGCGTCCGCAACGAAATGCGTATCAAGAAGTAGAACCAAGGTACGTCCCAAACGCATTCCAAGGAGACAGCGATAATAAATACGGCACTGAACCAATTTGACCGGGAAAGAAGCAGGATGGCCGTTGATCTTAGGAATCTGATCACCCACAGCGAGGATTTGCTAAAGGCTGCGGCGACAGCGTGGGACGAAAGCTTTATAGTCTCGCGTAAAAAAAATCGAAGAGAAATTGATGAGCGTAAAGACGGCAATGGCTGAGGCATCGCAACCAATGTTCGACCAGGCAAAGAATACCGCCGCCGCCGCAAACAATTACGTACGCGGCAATCCATGGACTGCGGTAGGCGTCGCCATTACCACCGGCGTATTGCTCGGCTTTCTGACCCGCAAGACGCTAGTCGACTGAGGCGCGGGACTGCACATGTCTGTTATCAGAGTTGTTGCGTTATTGACGATTGCCTTGTCCATGGCAGGGCTGGCCAGCTGCCAGACCACCACTTCCGCTGGCGCGATAGGCGCCAAACGCCCGCAATTGATGCTGGTGTCCTCCGAGCAGCTCGACCAGATGGCGGCGCAAAGCTACAACAAACTGGTGGCGGACGGTAACCAGAAGGGCACGCTCAACAGGGATAACGCAATGTTGCAGCGCGTGCGCGCGGTGGCGAGCCGCCTAGAACCGCAGACTGGAGTATTCCGTAGCGACGCTCCAAATTGGAAGTGGGAGGTCAACGTGCTGAGCAGCGACGAGCTCAATGCCTTCTGCATGCCGGGCGGGAAGATCATGTTCTATGCCGGGCTGATCAACCAACTGCATCTGACCAACGACGAAATCGCTATCGTGATGGGACATGAGATCTCGCATGCGCTGCGTGAGCATTCGCGCGAACAGATATCTCAGGCGATGGCGGCACAGGCTGCGATCGGCGTTGGTGCCGCCTTGTTCGGCCTGGACCAGGGTTCGGCTGATCTGGCCGGTGCTGGTTACGGCGCGCTGGTCGCCACCCGCTTTAGCCGAACCGACGAAACTGAAGCTGACCGCATGGGGCTTGAGCTTGCAGCGCGCGCCGGCTACGACCCTCGCGCCGGAGTCACCTTGTGGCGGAAAATGATTGCCGCAAACAATGGTGGGCGTCCGCCCGAATTCCTTAGCAGCCACCCTGCGGATGAGAGCCGCGTCCGACAGATTGAAGCGCTGCTGCCAACGGTGATGCCGCTGTACGAAGCCGCACACAGTCGCGGCTGAGCTGCCAATTCCGACCCCACCGCCAATTCATTGGCACTTCACATACTTTTTCCTGCTGCTAACAGCACTAAAGCCCCAACCGGGTTGCGGTAAGACAGGGTGTCGACAAACCCCACAGATCTTCAAATCGTTGCCACCAGGGATGAACTTCTTCGGGTGCATCAAGAATGATCTTGCCGCGCGGATGGTCACTATGAAAACGCACTGCCGCTTGGGCGCGATCGGCGAGCAGGAGACACTCGGAAAGATGTCGCAGTTCATTGGGTGACTGACGAAATTCCACGGCCTGATTGAAACGGCGCAGCAGCGCAAGCAGACGCGGACAGTAGCGTTCGCAGTGCTCCGGATCATGCACGATGATGCGCAGGCGGCGATGGTGATCGCCGGCAAGAAATCTCTCGATGGCTTCGACGCGGTCTTTCTGGTCCAGTTGAATACGGGTCAGGTTTCGGTCAAAGACGCGGATCTCCTGGGCCGCGGCCGTGATCACCGTATCGAGTGCCTGGCGAAAGCCGCCTTCGCTGTCGAATGTGGCTGTGGTAGGGGAAGAACTCATGCGCTCACCGCAAGTTTATGAATCCGAGTTGATACCATTCGTAGATTCTATCCAAAGTCGGGGGGGCAACGTCGGACAAGTTGGAAAGTTCTCGCGTATCCGCGAGTTTTCGCAGTGTGCGGCAAGCTTCGGCCGGCAGGGATTCCGTCATTTCCCCGTTGAGGAAAAAAGTCCCACCGGAAAATAAAAGTTGGGATCGCAAATCCAGCACGACACCACGTTTGTTGGCGGCGATCTGAAATCGCGCATGTGACAGCGGTCGTTTTGGTGGCTGGAAATAAACATGGGGTTTGGGTTCCGTAAGGGCGCAGCCGAGAAAGGCTCGCACTGTCTGTCGATCCCAGCGAACCTTCTCCAACATCGCCGCAACCTGGTCGATCATTTCCTTGCTGATTTCCGCAGCATGGTTGTGTAATTTCAAAGCCGGATCCTGATAGCGCCCTTCAAGCACGACAGTATCCTGAAGGAACTCAAGAAAGCCTTGGGCAAGCTCCTGCGCAGGGGCAGCTCGGAAGCCGATTGAATAGGTCATGCACTCGCCGACGGCAACGCCGTCGTGCGCCCATTGTGGCGGCAGGTAGAGCATGTCACCTGGCTCCAGCACCCATTCCTGATCAGGCTGAAAGTTTTTCAGGATTTTAAGCGGCACTCCGTCAACCAGGGTATGGTCTTGCTGAGCACTGATGCTCCAGCGTCGTTTGCCGGCGCCCTGCAACAGGAACACGTCATAGTTGTCGAGATGCGGACCGACGCCGGCGCCATCGGTCGCATAACTCACCATCAGATCATCCAGTCGGGCGTAGGGAATGAAATCGAACTTGCGCAGCAACTGGTCGCCCGCAGGCAGGAACAGGTTGACGCCCTGAACCAGCAGCGTCCACAAATCCTTGCGGCGAAAATGCTTCGGTGAAAATGGGCCACGACCGAGATGCCACTGATTTCCCTTGTGTGCGACCAGCCTCGACTCGACCTCGTCATTCAATGACGCCTGAAGAAGGGCGTCGCGATCAAGAAAACCGGTAAAGCCGGGTATTGCGCCGCGAATGAGCAAAGGTTTTTTCTGCCAATAAGTAGCGAGAAATTCGTGGGCGGAGATGCCACCCAGCAATGTCAGTGATTTATTTTTCAAGAAGTCGGCCCGGACAAAGCTTGATGTACGAAGCATGGATTCTACAATCGGCGTTGGCCAAACCAGGAAGGAGCCGTATCAGCGACGTTTATAATCGGCACCTTTCTCCACTTGTCATTGCCATGCCCGAAGCTTTTGTGGAGTCCCTGGATAACGAAGGCCGTGGTTTTGCCCGTGTCGATGGCAAGGCGATTTTCATCGAAGGTGCGCTGTCCGGGGAGCAGGTCGAATACGCCAGCTATCAACGTAAGTCGAGATACGAGCAAGCGCAGGCTATCCGGATATTAAAGCCTTCCAGCCAGCGCGTTGCTCCCCGGTGCCCTCATTTCGGCACCTGTGGCGGGTGCAGCATGCAGCATCTTGATATATCGGCACAGACAGCCGCCAAACACCGCGTACTCGAAGATGCCCTGTGGCATCTCGCAAAGCTCAAACCGGATGTGGTCTACCCGCCGATTAGCGGATCGCCCTGGGGTTATCGCAATCGGGCGCGATTATCCGTGTGGCACATGTCCAAAAAAGACGGGACGCTGCTGGGTTTTCGCGAAAAGCGCAGCAGTCATGTCACCAAGATGGATAGTTGCGCAGTGCTGCCGCCAGCCATTTCAAACATCCTGCCCGGACTGAAAGTGCTGTTGGAAGGCATGTCGGTCCCAGAAAACATTCCGCAGATTGAAGTCGCCATTGGCGACGTTCAGCACGCGCTGGTGTTGCGTCATCTGGGACCATTGACGGCGCAAGACATGCAGCGCTTGAGGTCTTTCGCCGACCGCAACAGCATCGTTTGGTATCTGCAACCGGACGGGCCTGACAGTGTCCGGCTTTTCTATCCGCCGGATACTCCGCCGCTTGCGTATTCCTTGCCCGACTTTGGTTTGAATTTGAGATTCAGCCCAACCGAGTTCACCCAAGTCAATCACGGCGTCAATCGCGTCCTGGTGCGTAGAGTGATGGCCTTGCTGAAGCCTGTCGCAGGGGAGCGCATTGTCGACATGTTTTGCGGTCTGGGCAATTTCACCCTTCCCATCGCGCGCAGTGGCGCGGCCGTTGTTGGCGTTGAAGGCAGCAGAGATTTGGTGGACAGGGCGCGATCCAACGCAGCGTTGAATGGGCTCGATAGTCTTTGTCAATTCAAGCTGGCCAACTTGTTTGAGGTAACGGAAGAAAGCCTCGCCGCAATGGGGCACTTCGACAAAATGCTCATCGACCCACCCCGGGACGGCGCCGTGGCGCTGGTGAACGCAATCGGTGATGATGGACCGCAGCGCATTGTCTATGTCTCGTGCAAACCTTCGACGCTGGCACGGGATGCGGCGATACTGGTGCGCGACAAAGGCTATCAGCTACGTGGCGCGGGAATTGCCAACATGTTTCCCCATACTTCCCATCTGGAGTCGATCGCCCTGTTCGAACGTCCATGAATAAGGGCGGCCTGGGCCGCCCTTTGGGTTCCTGCTGTTTGTCGCTTTAGCGGCGATCGCCGGCAAAGGCCAGCAGCAACTGCAACAGATTTACAAACACGTTGAAGACATCAAGGTACACCGCCAGCGTTGCGGTGACGTAGTTGGTTTCGCCACCTTGAACGATACGATTGATATCGAACAGGATCAAGGCTGAAAACACGACCACAGCTACAGCCGAAATGGCCAGTGTCAGCGCCGGCAGGTGAAGGAACATGTTGGCGACAGCGGCTACCAGAATCAGGATGACACCCGCAAATAGGAAGCTGCCGAGTTTGCTGAAATCACGTTTGCCGGTTGAGGCAATTCCCGCCAGGGTAATGAAAATTATTCCAGTGCCTCCGGCCGCAACCGCGATCAGCGATCCGCCGTTGGAAAATCTCAGCGCATAGTGGAGCAGAGGGCCCAGCATCAAGCCCATGAACAGGGTAAAGGTCAGCAGCAGAATCACACCCAGACCACTATCCTTGTTTTTTTCAATGGCGAACATCAATCCCCAGCTGATGCCGAGGAAAATCAGCATGCTCAGGATCGGGCTGCCGACCATCAGAGAGGAGCCGAACATCGTACCCAGCACGGCGCCGATAACCGTCGGCACCATCGACATGGACAGCAAGGCATAGGTATTGCGCAGCACCCGGTGGCGCTGATCTATATCGGCAGTTGAGGTTTGGGTAACGACTTCGTTGAATTCCATGATGACTCCTTGGTTGCGAACTGTGCGATGGCTGTGACCCTACTGAACAAGAATAGTTTCCTGTGGACATCATTGCTCATGCGTTATTGGTCACATAAAGAAAGCAAAATCATTATACGTAAACCACTCATGAATCCCGTTAGAAGAGGTTCTTTGTTTGCCGCCACAAGTGTCGTTATGCCAAACGATTAGCGCGACTTTATATGAATTATCGTCATATTTAATGCCACGATATTTCACTTGTGGCATCATTGGTGCATGGCCTGCCTGCGCGGCAGGGTCGCCAATAAAGTTAATAGCCTGCTGCTACGGCACAAGGTTGATGAATTTGAGGTAAGGCAGGAGCAACGCTCTTGCCGCTGATGGGCCGTCGAGGAGGAGAAAACGCTGGCAGGATCCCGCGCTACGGTGCGGGATCCCCGCGAACCAGACGGTCAAGAGCTGCTCTCCACAGTTGTCCTAGCGCTTGTCGCGCATCAATCTTGCCTTTTCCCGAACCCAGTCGCGCTGCTTTTCCGTATCCCGCTTGTCATATTGCTTTTTGCCCTGGGCCAAACCGATGTTCAGCTTGATTCGTCCTTTGCTGTAGTGGAAATCAAGAGGAACCAGCGCATAACCGGCGCGCTCCACCTTAACAATGAGTTTGCTGATCTCGGTTCCATGCAGGAGCAGCTTGCGGGTTCGTACCGGGTCCGGCGTGATGTGGGTTGAGGCTGTCGGCAGAGGACTGATATGGGCGCCGATGAGATAGACCTCAGCATTTCTGAGTATTACGTAGGCCTCTTTCAATTGGGCACGGCCCGACCTGATCGCCTTGACCTCCCACCCTTCAAGCACCAGCCCTGCTTCAAATCGTTCTTCAACGAAATAGTCGTGGAAGGCTTTCTTGTTTTCAACAATGCTCACGTGTGCACCATCATGATTGCGGACTAAATATCGTTTGCCTCGAAAGAGGTCTGAGCGCTATCTTAGCAGTGGGGTCAACTGGCTCCGACATCGGTTTTGGTTTTGGCCAGTGCGATCACTGCTTGATCGCGTTCCGGTGCCTTGCAGAGTGCGCAAACAGCGGTATCGGGGAATAGTTTGTGTATAATTCGGCCCGCACTGCGCCCGTAGCTCATCTGGATAGAGTACTTGGCTACGAACCAAGGGGTAGGGAGTTCGAATCTCTCCGGGCGCACCAATAAATGCCAAAGGTTTCCGGCATCGAAAACATTAATCGATTCTAGTCAGGATACGTCGGTGGCCGGCCTTCGCGTGCTGACAGCATTGCTTCTTCCAGATCGCTGGAAAACAACATTGCAGCATTCCATGTGGCGACATAGTTCAGTCCGTCGGCTATCGAATGATCGCGGGTATAGCTGATCATTTCCTTGGTGCCGCGCATCGCAAGCGGTGACTTGCTTGCGATTACGCCAGCGAGACTTTGAACGGCCGTCATCATTTCCGTCTGGCTTGTGTAGCACTGGTTGACGAAGTGTGTCGCGTGCGCTTCCGCCCCTGTCATCCGGCGTCCGGTATAGGCCAATTCCCGCGCCATACCCTCACCGACCAGTCTCGGCAGCCTTTGCAAAGTGCCGAGATCTGCAGTGAGTCCGACATCGATTTCCTTGACTGAAAAGTAAGCGTCCGCCGAGCAATAGCGCAAGTCGCAGGCCGTGATCATGTCGATACCGCCACCGACGCATGCGCCGTGAATCGCTGCAATCACCGGTTTGCGGCATTGCTCAATGGACGACAGCGTGTCTTGCAAGTCGAGAATGATTCGACGCAGTTTTTCACCCATGCGTCCGGCGCAGTCATTCTTCGCCATGTCGTGCAAGCCGGCCAGCAGTGCGAGATCGATACCTGCAGTGAAGTGCCTCCCAGCCCCTGAGATGATGGCGACCCGGGCCTCGGCTGTTTCATCCAGCCATCGCATGGCTTCGCGAAACTCATGCCACATCGTCAAATCGATGGCATTCGCCTTGTCCGGACGGTGGAGTTCGATGCTGGCAACAGCACCGTCCAGGGTCACTTTTATTGTCTGGAATGTCATGAGAGAGCCATTCTGGAAACGTACTGGTTGAAGAAGGATAAATCACCAATATTTTGCCCGACATTCTCTCCAGGTGACTGACCTCCTCCGGGCGAGACGCCCCGCGTCTTGCTAAGTGGTCTGCATTTCAATGATTTCCGTGATCGGCAGCGTCGCAATGTCGCGCAGTTTCTCGCTCTTCGGACCGTTCTGCTCGAGAAGCGACGAGACCATGGAAAAGCTTGAGGCAACGAACAACTGCTGGCCATCCGATCCTTGTCGCCGCACACCGTAGCGCAATCTGGTGCGATTCTGTGTTGGAAGCTTGCCAATCAGGCTTTTGGTGGCCCAGATCGCGCCGTGACGGGCGAAATCCGAAATACGGGCGGCCTGATTTATCGAGTCACCGAGCACAACGAACTCGACGCTGGTCGATGACTGAAAAGTTCCGAGCCATTCCTGGCCCTCGGTAATTCCGGTGTTGAGATAGAGTTCATTGAGCCAATTTTTCTTCAACTGCCACGCCTTGCTCAACTTTTGCATCTCATGCCTAATTTCAACCGCGCAGGAGAGCGCATTCGTCAAATAGTCACTGTCTGGCTGTGGAAAAAAGTAATAGACCATGCCGTCGCCGACATGCTTGCCATAGGTTCCGTGATATTTGCGGAAGATGCTTCCCATCGATGCCCACATCTCGTTGATGAGCTCGAAATACTCTTCCGGTGGTAATTCCGAGCATATCTTGACCGAGCTTTGCAAGTCGGCCACGAGTACCGCCAGTTGCGTAAGTACCGGCAGGCGACGACGGAGGAGGGTGCGGATGACTTCATCACGGCGAGACAAGAGATCAAGCAGCGATTCGGATTTGTCAGCCGCCGGGGTGTAGGCGACAAGAATTCCCTCACGGAAGAAAGACGCATAGGCCTTGAGTGTCTTGTTTTCTTCCGGAATCCGGGACACGGCCAATCGGGTTTCCGCCACCGGGCGCTCCATAATTGCCTCGATTTCCGTAAAGCGCTGTTGGAGCAGTGCCGAGTCCTGGTTTGAAAGACTCCGACATAGATTTTCGAAGGCGTCGAGCGATAACCGACCTTTGGCCAGGCCCAAGTGAAAGTCAATCATTTCCCCCCACTCGCCCAATCCGCCGTTCGCGGCCAGCAAATTGAAGAGATTACGTTCTTCGCTGGTCGAGGGGAGGGTGCCGGTGTGGGCAAAAAATTGCCGCTTCGCTTGTTCATTCAGCCAGACCACTTCGAAACTTTGGTTGATCATGTAGGCCGGATGGGGAATGTCTTCCAGGGTAACTCGCAGCCCCGAATCGGCAATTGCATTCACCAATCGTGGTGCGGAAATGTTCTGGACGGGTGCCAGAGCAGGTGGAGCTGTACTATTCGATTCACCGGCCATTCTGGAAATGATTTCGGACATATTCATCCCTTCCTGTCTTAGTTGCTGAATGCGTTGAACGCGCTCGATTGCATCGTCAGAGAAATAGCCTAACTGACGGGGGCCTCCAGCCTCACCGGGATTGAACATCCTGGGCTTGGACAGTAATCCATAGCTAATGTAGTTATTTAGCGTTGCCCTGGATATTCCTGTTTTTTCTAATATTTCTTTGCTAGATTTCACGCTTTTATCCTGCATATTTAGACTGTATAAGAAATATAATAGACAGTATAAATTCAACTGTCAACTTTAATTTGTACTGTCTAAATTGGTGGGTTGTTGAGGCCTGCCACGATGACCCCGTCTTGTCTTCTGGTCGGTACCTGATGGTCGCCTGGCGTTTATTTGGATTAGCAGAATCAAAATATATGAAGCAGGACGCCAAATGGAAAACGGCCCCGGAGGTATCTCCGGAGCCGAATCTTGTTCCTGTGTTGCGTGAGGGCAGGCTAGCGTAAGGCCGGCCCGTTTCCGATCAAGGTTTCAATCGCGGGAATGGACTTGGGATCCGATTCCCAGCCTTGGCCAATCAACCACGAGCGTTCGCGCAGCAACTGTTCCTTGGCATGGGCCGTCACCGTGGCGCTGATGTGCTTCAGCTTGCCGGTTTCGGTTTCCGAATAGATCGCGGTAATCAGGGCGCCGATCTTCTCGCGCAATTCAAAGTTGGCGGACTCCAGTTCGCTTGGCTCCGCCCGGGCCCGGTCCAGCACATCTTCGCCTGATTCGACGCTGGTGGCCAGGGCATGCAGGGCCTTGGTTGCACCGGGCAGATCTTTGGTCTGGGTTTGCAGGGTGTCGGCAAGAGCGAGGAAGCGTGACAGCTCATCCCGATCGTAGCGGTACATCAACGGCTGGCGCTGGGCCACCAGATTAAGCATGCCGATCACCAGCCGGGCTTGTTCCTGGGCCAGTTTGTTTTCCGGGTCAACTGCCGGCAATATCACGTCGGTCATTGCCTTGATGGCGGTTTGTACTTGCAGTGCGGGGCGCAGATCCATTTCAGATTACCTCCTCGAGTTGTGTTCTAAGTTCGTTCATGACCATGTAGGATATCCCCGAGAGCCAAGCCACCAAAACATCCTGGTGCGTCTTGCCGCTCCTCGCCACCCGACTACCGGTACCCAGGCAGATATTGGCGCTCTTGTAGGTATTGAAGACGTCGTAAAACTTCAATCGTTTAAGGTCGACCGTGAGCCCTGAGGCCTTTTCATAGGCGGCATAGAATTCATCTTTCGGCATGAAGCCGCCGACCAAAAAGGTCTTGCCGTCTTCCGCCATGGTGCCAAAGGTAAGTGAGGTTGTCCACGCCATGTCTTCATGTCGGTCGCCCATGTGGGCCAACTCCCAATCGAGCCATGACGAAATCTTGTTGTCATGCTCGGTATAGAGGAAGTTGCCGGTGCGGTAGTCGCCATGGATCACCGACACCTTGTCCACCGGCGGCATGTTGGCGCGCATCCAGGACATGGCAAGACGCATCAGTGGCACGTCTTCATTGGCATCCTCTTCCCACAGGCGCTCATACCAATTGAGTTGCAGTTCGACGGCCTCGGTTCCGGGTTTGGGCTTGTCGAAAGCGGTCAAAACCTTGGATTTGCTCCAGTCAAAATTGTGGATCTTGGCGTAGTGTTCGACGAACTGAGAACCAAGAATCGGCCTCAGTTCCGGCGGAATATAGGTTCCTACGCCGGACACGTTCCGATTCACGCCGGAAGGTTTGGTTACACCGACCGCAAAACCATAGACGATGGCCGGGTAAGGGAGAAACTTGCCTTCAGAGTCGACCCAGTAGGCCGGAGGAACGGGTACGACACCCTCCATCGCCTTGATGATCTGGTATTCGCGCAGCCGGCTGGTTTCGCATATGGACTCCGAAGGTTCCATGCGCAGCACCAAAGGCATCGTTGTGCGACCTACGCCGGGCTGATTCCAGGTGAGCTTGAACTCCATTTGCAGCTTGGAGGCACCGCCTGACAACCACTTGGCCTCGGTAATCTCAAAACCGTCCTTGATTTCGTTGCGCAATAGTGTTTCGGTACCTTGAACCAGGGTCTCCAGGCTGACCGGTGAATACGGCGGACCGGCACGGCGATGCATCTTGCGCGTCAGCACGCGGTCAATTTCCGCCTCGCATGGGAATCGCTTGCGTAATTCTTCGATCCATTCATGCGTGGGACGGCTTTTGTCAATCACAGACATCAATGATTCCTCCAAACTTTTTTATAAGTATTCGGGACAGCCTTGCAGCCCAATATTTTAGGCATTTCCGCTGGGAAATGTTGCCCCGCAGATGGGGGGTGTTGTCAGCTGCGTCCAAGCCTTTCAAACAAGTTTTAGTTGGTGAGCCATCCCCTCATTAATGTCCAATAATGTATATTATGT
>JANYCD010000056.1 GCA_025360425.1 Sterolibacteriaceae bacterium | reverse complement strand
TCCAATGGGATGGCCAGGAACCCCACAGCCACGCTCATGCGCACACCGGGATCAAACATGCTCACGCTCACTTCCCGGACATGCATCATCGTCATATACATTGATGCGCCTCGAACCACCTTGAATAAATGAAAAAGTCTTTTAACCTCCATATACGTGCCGACCTGATTGCTGAAGCCACGACACTTGGGCTGGACTTCTCGCGTATCATGGAGTCCGCGCTGGAACAGACGATTCGCAAAAAACGCAGCCGGGAGTGGCTCTAAGGTAACCGCGACGAGCTTCGGGCCAACCACCGACACATTGAGCGCGATGGCCTGTTTGCGGATCGCTTCCGCATGTTCTGACAGAGTTTCGACCTTCGCAGCGACGGACAATCGCTATAATCGGCCGCCCATCCGCACATTCTTGTCGGTGGTACGGCTCCAGCCCTCGGAGCCGTCATCAAATTTCAGATACTCCCATGCCACTGCTCTCCCTCTCCAACGCTTCGCTGGCCTATGGTCATGTGCCGCTGCTCGACCATGCCGAATTTCAGCTTGATGCCGGCGAAAGAGTCGCGCTAATCGGCCGCAATGGCAGTGGCAAATCTTCGCTGTTGCGGGCTCTGGCAAATGTCGGCTCGCTCGACGATGGTGAAGCCTGGCGCCAACCCGGACTCAAGCTGGCCTATGTGCCGCAGGAGCCGCCCTTCGATCCTGAACTCACGGTATTCCAGGCCGTAGTGACCGGCATGGGCCCGGCCAGCAAGCTGGTCGCTGACTGGCATACGGTGTCGCACCAACTCACTGAAGCCGACGCCGATCATGAGGTCTTGCTGATCGAACTCGACCGTCTGCAACACGATCTGGAATCACTCGGCGCATGGTCCGCAACGGCGCAAGCAGAGCGGGCCATTCAGCGCTTCGGTCTTGATGCCGACGCAAAAATCGGCACACTTTCCGGCGGACAAAAGAAGCGCGTTGCATTGGCGCAGGCGCTGGCGTCGGAACCGGAAGTACTGCTGCTCGATGAACCCACCAATCATCTCGATATCGGCGCCATCGAATGGCTGGAAGAACTGCTGCTCGGCAGCGGCATCAGCCTGCTGTTCGTCACCCATGACCGGCGCTTCCTCGATCGCATCGCCACGCGCATCGTCGAACTCGACCGCGGCAACCTGGCCGACTTTCCCGGCTCATTCACCGAATACCAAAACCGCAAGAGCCACATGCTGATGGACGAAGTGGTGCAGAATCGCAAGGCCGACCGCCTGCTGGCGCAGGAGGAAGTGTGGATTCGCAAGGGCGTCGAAGCTCGCCGCACCCGCGCGGTCGGTCGCATCCAGCGACTCGAAGTATTGCGCCAGGAGCGCGCAGCGCGGCGTGAAAAACTTGGTGCGGCGCGGCTCAACCTCGACACCGGCGACAAGAGCGGTCGCCTCGTCGCCGAGTTGAAGGACGTGAGCAAATCCTTCGGCACGGGCGAAGACAAGAAAGTCATCGTGCGCGATTATTCGACGCGCATTTTGCGCGGTGACAAGATTGGCCTGATCGGCCCCAATGGTGCGGGCAAGACCACGCTGCTGCGGATGATCCTCGGCGAACTCGAACCCGACAGTGGTACGGTACAACTCGGCACCAAGCTCGCAGTAGCCTATTTCGATCAGTTCCGCAGCGTGCTTGATCCAGAGGCGAGGTTGATTGACGTCATTTCACCGGGTTCGGATTACGTCGAGATCGGCAATGCGCGCAAGCACGTGATCGGCTATCTGGAAGATTTTCTGTTCGCGCCGGAACGCGCACGTTCTCCAGTCAAGTCGCTCTCCGGCGGCGAACGCAACCGTCTGCTGCTGGCGCGCCTGTTCGCGCGGCCCGCCAATGTGCTGGTGCTGGACGAACCGACCAACGATCTCGATATCGAAACGCTGGAACTACTTGAACAACTATTGCAGGACTACGACGGCACGCTGTTCCTGGTCAGCCATGACCGCGCCTTCCTCGACAACGTCGTGACCCAGACCATCGTTGCCGAAGGCGATGGCCTGTGGCGCGAATATGCTGGCGGCTATGAAGACTGGCTGCGCTGCCGCAAGGAACAGAACGCCGAGGCCCGGAAAAAAACTGCGGCCGCCGTAGCGTCGCAAAGCGGATCCGGATCGAAAGCCGCGGCGGAAAAATCGGCCGCAAGCAAGCTGTCGTGGAAAGAACAGCGTGAACTGGAAGGTCTGCCAGATCGTGTTGCGGCACTGGAAGCCGAGCAGACGATACTGGCCAAAAAACTCGCAGATCCTGCAACCCATGCCGGGCAAACGCCAGAAGCCGCCGGCGTTGTGGTGCGGCTCGCACAAATCGAATCGGAACTGCTGAAGCTGCTGGAACGCTGGGAAGCGCTCGAAGCGCGCTAGAACTTCTCGCCCTCGCGCAAATAGCGCCACTCACCAACAGGAAGGTCGGCAAGGGGAATGCGGCCAATACGAACCCGTTTCAACCCTGTCACTTTCAGACCCACCAGTTCGCACATGCGGCGAATCTGACGTTTGCGGCCTTCGCGCAGCACGAAGCGCAATTGATCCTCGTTCGACCACGACACTTTGGCCGGCCGCAACTGCTTGTCATCAAGCGACAACCCGTGCCTGAGCAAAGCCAGGCCGGCCGCGTCGAGGGTGCCCTCAACGCGGACCAGATATTCCTTTTCAATTTCCGACTCATCGCCGATCAACTGACGCGCGATGCGGCCGTCTTGCGTCAGCACCAGAAGGCCGGTGGAGTCGATGTCAAGCCGCCCCGCCGGGGCCAACCCGCGCAGATGCGCCGGCTGAAAACGCGTCGCCGTGTCGTTGGCTTGCTGGGTGCCTGCCGAGATCAACGTTATCGCCGGCTGGTGTCCGTCTTCCGCCTGACCGGACACAATACCCATCGGTTTGTGCACCAGGATGGTCACCTGCCGCGCCTGCTGCGCCTTGGCATCACCCGACATGCTGATCTCAGCGTCAGGCGATGCGCGCGTGCCCAATTGCGTCACGCGCTCGCCATTGACGAAGACAAGACCCTGCTCGATGTAGTTGTCGGCCTCACGCCGCGAACACATGCCGCGCTCGGCCATCAGCTTGGAGATGCGTATGCCTTCAGGCGTTGCGGGTAGCGGGGTTTCCGGAACCATAGCGGCAGGAGGGGAAACTTTTCTGAATTTTCTCATCATTGGCATTTTACCTTCCGCCAAGCGTAT
>JANYCD010000050.1 GCA_025360425.1 Sterolibacteriaceae bacterium | reverse complement strand
TTGCGTCAGCAGGTTGCGCGAGTCGGACTGAGCAGCTTTGTCCTCGCCCTTTTTGGTGTACTGGCTGAACTGGGGAATGGCGACGGCGGCCAGGATGCCGATAATGGCGACCACGATCATCAATTCGATGAGGGTGAAGCCTTGTTGCATTTTCTTCATGGGAAGCTCTCCTTACAGGTTGAACCGAGGAAATCCGGATCGCACGTGCGGCCGGTATGCAGAAGCACAAGCCTTAACTGCAAGGTCCATGCCAATCGGTAAGTCTTAAAACTTGGGGGTTGTATGGCGTATCTCAATGTCACGATGACGATTATCTACCCCAAGTCAGTCATGAACTGACAGTTAACGTCACGTTGCCAATGCAGTACCAAGAATACCTGCTTCGTCGATTTCGTCAATCTGGTGAGGATTAAGGAAGAGCTCGGCATATTTTTGATAGATTTTTTTCTCGATGAAGACCCGGAACAGATCAGGATCGATGTGGCCGCCATCGGAAAACTTGCGCAGAATACCAAGTGCCTGAGAAAGTTTCATGCCCTGTTTGTAAGGCCGGTCACGCGCGGTCAGCGCCTCAAAGATATCGGCGATACCCATTATGCGGGCCTGCACCGACATCTGGTCACGCGTCAGCCCCTTGGGATAGCCCTTGCCATCCATGCGTTCGTGGTGTCCGCCGGCATATTCGGTCACATTTTTCAAGTGGCTGGGCCAGGGCAGTTGTTCCAACATCTTGATGGTGGCGACGATGTGATGGTTGATGGTCTCGCGTTCTGCGCCGGTCAACGTACCAGCGCGAATGGTGAGATTCTCAATCTCTTCGGCGCTCAGGAAATTGGCTTCCACGGCCTCCACGTTGCGCCATTTACGCTTGGTACCGATATCGCGCACGCGTTGCTGATCATCGGGACTCATCGCCTCGCTACCAATGTTGCAGCGGCGCAGGAATTCACGCTCCTCATCGAGTTTTTCCAATGTCTTCTCACACTCGCTCCACAGCATTTGCTCATGGGCGGAATCTTTTGCGACGCGCGACTCCAGTATCTGGCTGAGGGTAGCGATCTGCACATCCCGTTTCAATACTTCGAAGCGGGTATCAATTAGGTGGATGCGGTCGAAGATGGTTTGCAGCTTGGTGGCCTTGTCCACCACATGCACTGGCGTGGTGACCTTGCCACAGTCATGCAGCAGGCCGGCGATCTTGAGTTCATAGCGATCCTTGTCTGACATGCGAAAATCGGCCAAGGGGCCTTTATCACTGTCGTTCACCGCTTCGGCCAGCATCATGGTCAACGCCGGCACGCGCTGGCAGTGACCGCCGGTATAGGGCGACTTTTCGTCAATGGCCAAGTTGATAAGGTTGATAAATGACTCAAACAATGCCTCAAGCTGACTGATGAGTTGCCGGTTGGTCAAGGCAATGGCCGCTTGCGATGCGAGCGACTCAGCCAACCGCTGATCGGATGCCGAGAAAGCCCCTACTTTTTTCGTTCCCGCATCCACTGAATTGATTAATTGCAGCACACCGATGATCTCGTTCTCATGATTCTTCATCGGCACTGTCAGGAATGACTGCGACCGATAGCCCGTCCCGGCGTCAAATTTACGCGTTCCGGAAAAGTCAAAGCCGGCCTCGGTATAGGCATCGGCAATATTCACCGTCTTGTCGTTGATGGCGGCGTAAGCGGCTACCATGGCGTTGTTCGGCTCGCCCTTCTCGTTGTGCAATGGCAAGTCTGGCAGCGTAATCGGATTGCCCGTGGTGCCGCCCAGAGCGATGCCCAAGGTGTCGGTGCGCATGATTTCGAAACGCAAATGCTTGCAATCTTCCGTCATGCGGTACAACGTACCGCCATCGGCATGTGTAATATTTTTCGCTGCAACCAGGATACTTTCCAGCAGACGGCTGATGTCGCGCTCTTTGGAAAGCGCGGCACCCACTTCGTTTAACTGTTCGAGCCGGCGGAAAAGATCGTCCGTATCCATGTGGGCTACTTGATGCAAACCGCCCTGACCTGCTTCAGATCGGTAATGCCTTGCAGTACCTTTTCCATGCCATCCATTTTCAAGGTAAGCATTCCATCCTCAAGTGCCTGGGCAAACAGTTCGGCGACACGCGCGTGTTCTTGAATCAATTTTTTGATCTCATCAGTACCGACCATCAGCTCATGCAGACCCAACCGTCCCTTGTAACCAGTGGCACCACATTCGGAGCATCCCTTGGGATGGTACAACATGAACTTTCCGTCCTTGCCGTAATCCTTGAGCAGTCGCTTATAGACGTTCTCGTAGGCGGCTTTGCCTTCCTTCTTGAAAGTTTCGGTATGAACCAGTTCGGTGCAGTACTCGGTGAGAAACAGCTTCATTTCCTCGGCGTCCGGCGTGTAGGCCTCCTTGCACTTGCAAAGCCTTTTAGCAAGGCGTTGCGCAAGAATCCCGAGTAAAGCATCAGCAAAGTTGAACGGATCCATGCCCATGTCAAGCAGACGGATGACCGATTCCGGGGCACTGTTGGTATGCAGGGTCGCGAACACCAAGTGGCCGGTGAGCGACGCTTCAATGCCGATCGCAGTGGTTTCCTTGTCACGCATTTCGCCAACCATGATGATGTCCGGGTCAGCGCGGAGAAAGGCTTTCATGATGACGGCAAAGTCCATGCCGGCCTTTTTGTTGATCTGGCACTGACGCAAGCCCTTCTGCGTAATTTCGACCGGGTCTTCCGCCGTCCAGATCTTGGTGTCCGGCGTATTGAGGAACTTGAGCACCGAGTGCAGCGTTGTGGTCTTGCCAGAGCCAGTCGGGCCGCAGACGAAAAACAGCCCGTATGGCTTGCTTACGGTTGTCTTGAGCGTCTCCAGATTCTTGGGGAGCACCCCCAGTTTTTCGAGCGGGATTGGCTCGCCCGCTGCAAGAATACGCATCACCACATCTTCGACACCGCCTGTCGACGGGATGGTTGCCACGCGCAATTCGATGTCGAGCGGACCAAATTTTTTGAACTTGATTTTGCCATCCTGCGGTCTGCGTTTCTCGGAGATATCAAGATCGCACATGATCTTGATGCGCGCGACGATGGCGTTGCGATAGCTGGCCGGGATCTCAATATACTTGATCAGTCCGCCATCCTTGCGAAAGCGGATCAGAGTTTTTTCCTTGCCTGGCGCCGGTTCAATATGGATGTCGGACACACCTTGCTGATAGGCGTCCACGATCACCTTGTTGACCAGTTTGACCAGTTCGTTGTCGGCAGCAGCGGAAACATCGTCGGACGACGAGTCCATGGCCCCCTCTTCGCCCTCATCGAGGCTTGAGAGCAGGTCGCCCACCGAGGTCATGTCCATATCGGGACCGCTGGCGCCAAAAAGCTGATCCAGAGTTTCCTTGAACTCCTTGTTGGTCGTCACCCGGTAGACAATCTTGCCTCGCGAGAACACATTGCTGACGACCCGCGATCCTTTAACCTGTTCCGGATCCATGCAGATAACGATGATGCCCTCAGGTGTATCGTCGATCGGTGCCCATTGGTTCTGTTCGAGGTATTCCCGCTTTAAATTTTTCAGAAGATCAACGGGTTTGATTCTGTCCGTCTTGAATGGCTCATATGGCACGCCAAAAAATTTGGACAACGACGTACCTAGAACGGGGAACTTGACCTGGAATTGGTCGATCAATACCTCTTCGATACTGCGACTGTCCTTGCGCGCGGTGCGCTTGGCGATATCCAGCTCTTCCGCAGTTAGCACTGCATCGGCGACCAGATAGTCATACTTCGAGCGCACCATTTGCGCCGGCTTGTTGCGCTGCGTGAAGGCAATGGCAAGCGTTTCACACAGACCCTTGATGCCTTCTTCAGCAACGGGGGTAAATGGGGTTCCACCTTTATTGTTGATAATCTGTACAACACCGAGCAACTCGCCACTAGCCTGCTCAACGATCGGGCCGACCAGCATCTGCTTGGTTCGGTAACCGGTGCGTTTATCAACTTCCTGAAGAAAACGCAGGCCGGAATGAATACTCTTTAGTTCTGATTCGTCATAGACATCACGAACGTTGATGACCCGCCGCGACAAAGCAACATAGCCCGCAACACTCTGGTCAGTAATCGGGAGCTTAAGATCCTTGAAAGAATTGAGGCCGGTTTTTACCTTCGAGACAATGGAAGCCTTGTCTTCACCGACAGCATAAATCGTCAGTCGATCGGCATTGAACAGGGCACAGATATCCTGCGACAACTCCAGCATAATCTCGTCCACGTTCGACGTGGCATGGATTTTGTTGGTAACTGATTGAAGGGTTTTGAAAAACTGTAGCCGGGTGCCAACATCACCACCACCGGTGGCATCTTGCGGACTATTCAGTACAGCACTCATTACGCCACCTTCTTTCCTGACGCAGACTTGCCACAATTTTTGATAATAACAAACTGCCGATGAACCCTGCATGTAACGGGCCGCAGTGCAATGCCGTCAACCAAAAACAGGTTAAGCCTCACAACTCAAACACCTGATTATTTCGCAGCATCTGCGGTCGAAACTTGCCGATAGACTCTTCTATCTCCAGCATCGTCAATTCAATTTGGCCAGGCTTGAGATGCGTAATAAACAATTCCACTTCGTGTCTCAGATTTTTCAGTTCTTCGGCCAGAGCACTTGGACAAAGATGTTTGGAAGTTAATGCCAACGCATGTTCCCGATTTGAAAAAGCACATTCATAAATCAAATAGCGCAAATTATCGATCTTGTTGATTTCAGCCCATTGCTCCGGGCAGGTCGCAGTATCTCCCGAAAAAACCAGGCTCGCGGCACCGGAGTCCAGCGAATAGCCGACTGCCGGTACGGTGTGATTGGCCGGCAACGCAGTGATGGTACGCCCATCGAGAGCAATTGGCTCACCGACCCTAAGTGGCTGAAATTTCATGAATGGCTTTTCGATGCTCGGAATTTCACAAAAATCCGGCCATATCAGCCAGTTGAAAACATGGGCTCGGAGAATTTCGATGACCGCGTCGGTTGCATGGACAGTCAATGGCCGGTCACGCATTTCACCGACTGTATCAACCATCATTGGCAAGCAGGCTATGTGATCAAGGTGAGTATGTGTCAGAAACAGGTGGTCGATCTGGGTCAGTTCTGGAATGGACAAATCGCCAAGCCCGGTACCGGCATCGATCAGGATGTCATGATCCACCATGATTGACGTGGTCCGCAGATGATGCCCGCCTATACCGCCACTACATCCGAGGATCCGAACCTTCATCCCGCCCTCACTTCGTGTCGAATTTCCACGAACCATCCCAATCCGCGCCAGGAGGCTCCTTGCGATAATAGGCAATCCGTTCTACGTAGACTTTCTCATACAGGTAACGCTGATGGGTGCGTGACAGATTCAGCAAGGTAACTTCTGCCGCATCCCAATTCCGGGTCCGATAAGTACGCAGGAACTGCCCCCACATCTTGAGTTCTTCAATCTCGGCACGGCTGGGTTCACCTTCCAGCCCGACCGGCTCGTAAATGGCGACTGGTTCGTCTTTGCCCTTGACCTTGACACGATCAAGTTCGCGGAATACAAACTCCTTCTTGAGTATTTCGCGTGTCACTTCGCCGACGATGATGCCGACGCCGTATTGCTTGGTGATGCTTTCGAGGCGCGACCCGAGATTCACCGCATCGCCCATCACCGTGTAAGCCTGACGTACATCCGATCCCATGTCGCCCACAATCATGGGACCGGTATTGACGCCAACACCGATCTTGAGTTCGGGCCACCCTTTGGCTACGAACGTCTTGTTCAAGTCAAGTAAGGCAGCCTGCATCTGCATGGCCGAAAGCACCGCATGCTTGGCATGATCGATATCGTCTACAGGCGCGCCCCAAAAGGCCATGATCAGGTCGCCGATGTACTTATCAAGGGTGCCGCGATTCCCTCGTATCACTGTCGTCATGGCACCGAGATATTCGTTCATCAAGGCAGACAGTTGGTCCGGCTCAAGTCCCTCGGAAATTGTGGTGAAGCCACGCACATCAGAGAACATTACGGTTAGATCTGCCTTGCGTCCAGCCATGTTGTAGTTTTCCGGATCGCGGCTCATCTCTTCGACCAACTCGGGCGGCACGTACTGGCCGAACAGCCCGGTCAGTTGGCGCTTGGTGCGCGATTCGACAAAATAGCCCCAGGACATGTTGAGAGCGTAAAGCAGAGCCACCAGCGCCAGGCCGTTGGCCAGCGGCAAGACCAGATTTCCGACATGCCAAAAGACAAAGTTGACCACCAGCAAAAACAGCAGAACGATTGCAGAAACGATGGTGGCACGAAATGCGGAGAGTAACGGCAGCAGAAATACCATGACAGCACCAGCAAGCAACACCAGGATCACGTCCGCACCAAGCACATAGGATGGCTTGTACTTGATGTTCGCATCCAGCATGCCGGCAATCAGGTTGGCGTGAACTTCCACTCCGGGATATGCGGGATCGACCGGCGTGACCCGCAAGTCCACCAAGCCAGATGCCGTAGTACCGACTAATACAATCTTGTTCTTGAGTTGCTCGGGAGGAGTCCTGCCAGCAATCACATCAGCAATCGGGATATAGCGAAAACTGCCGCGATAACCACGGTATGGCACCAATGCAGCCACGTTTTCGTCTACCGGCATTCGCAACGTACCTTTGGCGGTAGGCAGGTCAATCCACTCCATTGCACCGTAAGACTTGGAGTCCACCCCTCCCGGATAACCCGGCACCACTTTCGGATCGCCAAGCAGCAGCCGTACCATCGCGAGCGAAAGCGCTTCATAGTAGGCGCCCTTGTATTGCACCAACATGGGAACACGACGGGTCGTCCCGTCAAACTCCACTAATGGTGCGATATGCCCGCCACCGGCGGCGGCCTCCTGAAACTCCGGGAGATTCGCACTATGTCCGGTCCAACTGACAAAAGAAATATTCCGTCCCTGAAAAGTGCCGGCAGGAAGCACCGGGGGAGGCAAGATGCCTGCCGATGTTTTTTCGTCGTTGTTGAATGAGAACGCCAGGATTACCGGACGACCCTTGAGCGCAGTAGCAAACCGGGCATCGTAGTCGAGTCGGGGTTTAAGTTCACGCAGCGCCGCCTGAAATGCGCTGTTGTCCTTGAGTTCATTGCTGGCCAAGCTATTCATCGACTTTAGCCCGGAACTTTCATCCCTTTCCGGAAAAAAAACGTCGAAGCCGAGTACGCTGGCGTGATATTGATCAAAAAGCCGGTTGACCAAAGTCGCCAATTGGTCACGTCCCCACGGCCAATGCCCAAGTTCGGCAAGTGATTTTTCGTCGATATCGAGAATGACCACCCGGTCGTCCATTTTTTGCGGCATGGTAAGCCGAACCTTGGCGTCATAAAAAATGGCGTCCAGGTTATTGATGAACGGAATTTGGTAGAAGCGGGCGGAATGGCCGAGCAAGACCAGCAGGACAACAAATCCCAGTACATAGCGAACCAGGTGTTGTTTCAAGTCGCCCCCGTGTGTGGTGTGCTGCCCGCCCTGGAAAACCAGGCACCCTATGCCTTGATGAAGAATTCCATTTTGATACCGCTCACCTCGATAATGTCATGATCTTTGAGCGGATGAGCTTGAGTGTCTAATGTCTTGCCATTGACGATTGGAAATTTAGCGCCTTCGACATGCGCAATGAAGTAACCTTGAGGTCGACGTGAAATGGCTACAACTTGGACGCCAGGCTTCCCTAGCGTAGTCAAATTCTTGGTCAATTC
Source organism: Sterolibacteriaceae bacterium (assembly GCA_025360425.1). Taxonomy (GTDB): domain Bacteria; phylum Pseudomonadota; class Gammaproteobacteria; order Burkholderiales; family Rhodocyclaceae; genus JANYCD01. Next base: position 4,183 of record JANYCD010000050.1, on the reverse strand, counting down.
CATTTCACGTCCGGAATTTGCTCCCGAAAGTAACTGAATCGCTCCAAGCGGCGGTGCTGCAACCTCTTGCGGAGGAGGCACCGGCTTTGCGGCAGGCGGAGGCGACGGTTGAAACATTGGGGGCGAATCCCCTGGCTTGGCCTCAGGTGTTGCCGCCTGTTCTGTAGCAACCTTTATCGTACCCGGCCGCAGGATCATCGTTTTCTCGAAATCGGTGGCGGAGGCCTGCTGCGGAACCTCATTGACATATTTCAGACGGTACTTGCCTAGCTCTATAACGTCGCTGTTCTGTAGGAAATGTTTTTTCACCGACTGGCCGTTGACAACGGTGCCGTTGGTACTGCCCATGTCTTCAAGGAAGGAGTCGTTGAGAATCGTCACAATCACCGCATGCTCACCGGAGATCGCCAGATTGTCGATCTGGATGTCATTGTGTGCCTTGCGCCCGATAGTCGTCCGCTCTTTGGTGAGAGGTATCTCCTTGAGCGTGAGACCGTCCATACTGAGAATTATCTTTGCCATCTTAGTCGTCCCTCAATACGCCATCATTTCCCGAACCAGGCCAGCAATCGGCTCCACCGACTGCGCGGAGCCCCGAATTCGTTCCTGACCTTGACAAGTATGACCGAAACATTATCGCGGCCACCATTGTCGTTGGCCATCTGTATCAATTGCATTGCACACAATTCCAAATTCGATGAAAGTGCCTGCAACGTCTCGCCTAATTCCACATCTTCGACCATGTCGCTGAGTCCATCCGAGCAGAGCAAATATACATCGCCAACATCAACTTTATAGTCATGGATTTCCGCTTCCACCTGCGGATCAATCCCGAGGGCACGTAAAACCAAATTCTTGCCCTGCGCATGGCGTGCCTGCTCTTTCGTAATCAGCCCGCTGTCTATCTGTTCCTGCAGAAACGAATGGTCACGCGTAACCTGCTCAAATTGTTCACCACGCAAACGATACAAACGAGAATCGCCAATATGGGCTACCGTTATCTGATTGTCGTGGAACATCGCCATGACCAGAGTAGTTCCCATTCCGGCATACTGCGGCTGACTTCGTGCCGATTGATAGATGGCGCCGTTGGTTCGTGCAATCTCCCGTTCCAGAACTTCATGAACCCACAAGAAACCTGTCGCTGCATCACGCCGAAAAGGTTCTTTTTGAACAAAAGCCTTCTCCAACTCGGTACCCAGCAATGCGGTTGCCATCCCACTGGCAACTTCCCCGGCATTGTACCCTCCCATGCCGTCAGCCAACACCGCCAATCCCAAGACCGGATTGACGCATACCGAATCCTCATTGTTGGATCGCACCATACCCGGATCCGAGCGCGTTGCGAATTCCAGAGCCTGAGTCAAACTCATGCGAGACCTTGATGGTACGTCGCCATTAATGGCCGCCTTCCTGGATTGAAGCCATGCAACTCCTCAAATCACGTGCCATCTCGGCGCCGGTCTGGTAGCGCTGATCACCATCCTTGGCCAATGCCTTGTCAATGATCGCCGCAAGGCATTCAGGGATATCAGGACGAATCGTACGAATATCGGGATGGGGTTCATTGGCGATCTTGAACATCAACTGGGCCATTGAATCACCGCCAAAGGGCAACTGGCCGCAGGTCATCTGATAGAGCATCACACCCAGAGAAAACAGGTCAGAACGACCGTCAATTTTCTTACCCGACAATTGTTCGGGCGACATATAGCTGGGCGTACCGAGCACCATCCCGGTTTTGGTCTTGGACGAATCGGTGATCCGGGCAATACCAAAGTCGGTCACCTTGACCTGATCCGCCTCAGGTTCGTACATGATATTGGCCGGCTTGATATCGCGATGCACGACATTGTTCTCATGCGCGTAGGAAAGAGCGTCGGCGACACGCGCGACAATGCTTTCCACCTTGTCGACTGGCATCAGGTTGTCGGGCTTGGTAAAAGGCGCCAAATCCTTGCCCTTGAGGAACTCCATCGCGATATAGGCAAGATCATGTTCTTCGCCGGCATCGTACATGGTGACGATATTCTGGTGATTGAGCCGTCCCGCCGTCTCCGCCTCGCGGAAGAAGCGCTCCTTGACCTCGACCAGTTCGTCCGCCTCGAACTCCTGCGACAACGCCATGGTTTTGATCGCAACGACGCGATTGATCTTGGGATCGCGGCCAAGATAGACCACGCCCATGGCACCTTTGCCCAATTCTTTTTCGATCTGGTAGCGACCCAGCATCGGTTTTTCGACGTTGCCGGCGCCATCGAGCATGCTGACATTGGTGCGTCCGCCACCGCCTCCGCCCAGAATGACCGTCTCCGACATCTGCTTGGCGCGGTTCAGACGCTGCTCAAGATCACGGAACTTCGGATTGTAGTCGAACATGTAACGGAAAACAGACTCGGCCTTGTTGAATTGGCGCTTGCGCTCGAAATCGAGGCCGAGGTTGTATAGATTCTCCATCAACTGATCATCCAGCGGACATTTGCGCAGCTTGTCGAATGCCATGTCCAACTGACCCTGCCCCTGAAAAGCCAGACCCAGCATGCGGTTCGATTCGGCCGACTCAAGGTCTGACTTTTCCTTGCCCCGCTCCGCAACCAGGAAACGTTTGGTGGTGAGCAGCAAGTGGCCGATCAACAAGAGTGTTGCCGGCACCATTAACTGCAGCCACATCAACTGCGTCGTCATCAATACGAAGTGCGTGACAATCAGCGCAATCAAAAGACCGCCCGTGATGCTCGCCGCCATCCCGGCCTTGAGCCGGGGCAGCAGTGCGATCAGATAAGCGGCGATCAACAGAAATACTGCCTTCTCAACCAAGCCGCCCCAAGTTGGCGCCACAAAAAAGTGCTCCGAAAGAATGCTGGATACGGCATGCGCCTGCATCAGCACGGCCGGCATGCTCGGCGTAATCGGGGTCACAAACATGCTGCCGACGCCCGCCGCCGTGGGGCCGATCAGAACAATTTTGTCGCGATACTTGTCGTAAGGGATCTTGCCGGTCTTGACATCGAAAAACGAGTCAACAGCGAATGCCGGTTGACCAACTTTGTCCTTGTAGAAAAAAGTGGACATGCGCGTGTCGGCGTCGGTGCCGATTTTCAGCTTGGCAAGCCTGACTGAATCACCTGGCTGCACCTGAATGTCAGCCGGTCCGAGATTCAGACTCTTCGCCGCCACCAGTAGCGCCAGCGAAGGGTACACCTCGTCGAAATAACCCAGCACCAGCGTCTCGCTGCGGATGCCGCCATCGACATCTGGGGTCACATTGAGATGGCCAATCGCTGCTGCACTTTTTCCCAAAGGCTCGATCACCGATGCATCCACATCGGCGGTTGGAATCAAGGAAGACTCGTCGCTCTTGGCCAGTTTGACACTGTTCTTGCGCACGAAATCGGGCAGATCCTTGTCCGGTCGACCGCGTGGTTCACCTATGCGGAACAGCATTGGCAGGGCAACATTGCCGGCTTTGGCAAAAGCATCGGCCAGGCGTTTGTCTGTGTTCAGCTTTAACTCAGCCTCTTGCAGGATCGAGGCTATCGGGGCGCAGGACGGGGATGGCAAAGGTACTGGAGGCGTGACAGCAGTAGTGGTCGCAACCGGGCCCTGGGTCACCGTGGAGGTCAAACCGCATGCTTCCATCAATTTGTTGACATAAACAAGTCCGGGGTCAAGCTGCGGCTCCGAGTAGAAAATAATCGGGGCAATCACTTTCGCCTTGGCAACCGCAAGCTTTTCGACCATGTCCGCCATGATTTCGCGAGACCACGGCCAACGTCCGATGTTATCGATGCTTTGTTTGTCGATGGCGATCACTGCAATTTTGTCCGACGGCGTGCGGGTCGTCATCGCCACGGCCATATCGTAGGCCTTGCGTTCGAGACTCTGGAGCAGGTCGCCATTGCCAAGAAACAGCACAATAACGCTGACGATCAGCCCTACAAACCAATCACTTTTCCAGAAATTGGCTTTAGCCATTTTCATATTGCCGCACCCCCTGAGCGCACCACCTATCCAGCAGCAACTCCGCATGGAAACAGGATGATAGTGTCAATTCTTACAGTCAAGCATGAATATAGTCAAATTTTTCTGTCGATCGACCTGCAATAATGCCCGACCATGCTTTCACAATGCCCTGAAAATCGCTGACCCATTTCGATTGAAAACCCTGAAACGAAGCAGCCGG
>JANYCD010000012.1 GCA_025360425.1 Sterolibacteriaceae bacterium | reverse complement strand
GAACTGATCGCGCCGGCCACCCGCGCCGCGATCATCGCCGACGAGGTCAACCTGTTCGAGAAAGACCTGATCCGTTTCGTCACCTTCGAGGATCGCGAGTCGGAACTCGGCAAAGGCTATTCATACACCGCATCAAATACCCGCAAGGAGATGCAACATGCGCTCTAACTTCACCGAAGCCGCAGGACTGGAAAAAGGATTGGTCTCAATGGAGCCGTACCGCTCCGCCGCGTATTTCGAACTCGAGCGCGACAAGGTATTCGCGCGCACCTGGCTGATCATGGGGCGCACCGAGGATGTGGCCAATGTCGGCGACTACATCGTCAAGGAAGTCGAGATCTGCGGCGCATCCATCCTGATTACCCGCGCGGCCGGCGACAAGATTCGTGCTTTCCACAATGTCTGTTCGCACCGCGGCAATCAGGTCGTGTGGGAAGACAAGGGATCGCGCAAGACGATGTTCCGCTGTCCGTATCACAACTGGACTTACGGCAACGACGGCCGCCTGCTCGCCATCAGCGACGAAAAAATGTTCTTCGGTGTCGACAAGAGCAAGTGCGGTCTCGAGCCGATTCAATGCGATGTCTGGGACGGCTGGATATTCATCAATCTCAATCCGGACAACAAGGTCGGCCTGCACGATTACCTGGGCGAAATGGGCGTGTTCCTGTCCGATATTCCGTATCCCAATCCGGGCCGGTCGATCAAGATCCAGGCGCATCTGAAGTGCAACTGGAAATTCCTGATCGACGCATTCAGCGAGTCGTACCACATTCCGGTGTTGCACTCGAAGACCATCGGTCCCTCGTTTTCAGGGCCGAGCGATCCGGCAGGCCACCTGCAGAATGCCGAGTTCTTCGGCCCCCATCATTCCATTTCGCTGTTCGGCAATCCCGACTACGCACCGACCGAAGCGCAACTGGTCGAGCGCCTGGCGTACAAGGGGATGGCATCCGAAAACGTGCTGGCCGCCAACCAGAGCGAGGAGACGGAAGCGCTGCGGGCGCATAGATCCGTCAATCCCGGCAAGTCGGAGACATGGTCGATGGACATCAACGAATTTTTCCCCAACTTCCACCTCGACGTGGCGGGTGGCGGTTTCTGGACGCATGAGATCTGGCCGATCACGCCGGACTACTCGCGCTACGAAATGCGCTTCTTCGTGCCCAAGCCCGAAAGCGTGCGCGCGGCATTCCACCAGGAACACTACATCGCCCGTCTCGCTGACGTAGTGCTGGAAGACCTGGCAAATGTCGAGCGGACACAGAAGGGTGTCGCATCGCGTGCGAAGAACTTCATGATCCTGCAGGACAACGAAGTGCTGATCCGCCGCATGATGGATACGCTGGACAAATTCACCGTCTCCGACACGCTTGAGAAAGCGCTGGAGGAGTGCGCATGAGGAACATGGCGACTGTACCGGCAGGCGAGCGTGCCTTGCCCGCCGGCTTTGAAGCGCTTGAAGAGTTCGTCGCCTACTGGGCGGTGCCCGGGCAGAACGAGCGCCGCTATCAGCGCTGCGATACCACCATGGACGAGATTCAGCGCTTCTACGATGCTGTCTATCCCCGCGCCGACGAGGCAATGGCCTACCTCGACAAATTCCCGCTGCGCGACATGCCGGGGCCTGAAGCAAGGCTGATGAGGCTGGTGTTGTCGCTGGCGCAGGCGTCGATGTCGGTCGAGATACAAGGGGCGGCGCGGGTTCCCAACGCGCCGTGGCCGGACACGGTAAAAATCCTTACCACCGAAACCCTTTAGTTCCCCATAACGATTGAGTCGGCACGATGAAGTCTCGACCCCGTTCGCCCTGAGCTTGTCGAAAGGCATCTGTGGGCCCTTCGACAAGCTCGGGGCGAACGGTGGTCTTGATCAGCCATTCCCTAAAAAACCAAGGACACGCATTTCAACTATGCCCACACTCAAAATCACACCCCGAAGCGGCGACCAGATTTCAGTCGAAGCTGCGACGGGCCAAACGCTGATGGAAGTCCTGCGCGAACGCGGCGACGTTGAGGCGTTGTGCGGCGGACAATGCGCCTGTGCGACCTGCCACGTGCACATTGACGCAACATGGATGAGCATCGTCGGCGAGCCTGGAGAAACAGAGACCGAGTTGCTCGGGTTCAGCATGGAAAAGCAGCAAAACTCGCGTTTGAGTTGTCAGATCCATCTGAGCGACGCGATGGATGGACTGACGCTCGCCATTGCCGCGGCTGAAGGATAGGCCGCCAGATAGCCATATGCTTCTCAGGCGCGATGCTATTGCGAGGTCTTCGCGGAGGCAGCGACTCTTCGGAAGAACTCGTAGATACCGGTATCGCTCATACGCCGAGCGTTGGATAATTCTCCAGCGCGAGTTGTGTAAAGGATTTTATTTCTCGGCGACAAGATCAAAGCCGCAGGAATACCAGTATTGACCGGATTGCCATATAGCCTGGAAAGATCAAGGTTACGGTTAAAGTTGCCTACGTCTACTTTGACCACCAAGAACTCCTTTGACATCAACGCTGCATTCTTTTGGGTTTTCAATGCTGTGTCCAGCGCACGACAGTCTTCGCACCAGTTTGCGCCGAAGATGACCAACACGGGCAGCTTGACAAACTTTGCTGCGGAAAGCGCTTGCAGCACTTCAAGCTGTGCATCCCCAGCTTCATTGTACGGAAGTGGCGCTGAATGCACCGTACCGGACAAGACGAGAGCGATGATTGAAACAACGGTGCGAATTTTCATCATGGATGTGTCGAGAGTGGCTACCGAAATAAACCCTTGGGTCAATGCTCCAACCAGCAGGCGCTGTGCAACACTTTTAGCGAAGACCACGGCCCCTCCTGGCGGCTTTTTCTGATGCTAAAGGGATTAGCATTTCCGTGATTGATGTTGCCGCCGCGCAAACGAAACGAAACATCAACTTTGCCGGGACAGCACAGGCGGACCTGAGACTTGCTGCTGCATAGGCGGCAATCCCGCGCAGGCTGGAATTGAATACATAGGCGCTCCAGACCTCATGAGTGTCGGGGTTCCAGCGCCCGACGGCCCAAGGGGGGCCTGTGACCAGACTCAGACGCGTGATCAACTTCGAATCGCAACAATGCCTGAGCAGGTCGTGCAACAACTGGTTGCCCGGCGCCACCTCACTGAATGTTTCGTCGTAGGCGATTTTCAGGACGGACAACGTCGTCCCGGCGAGGACGCAAAACTGTGCGGCAATGACACGGCCATCGAGTTTGAGCAGGCTGATCAGACAACGTTCATCCGCCGCGAAGTGTTCCATCAAGTCCCGGTAGAACCGCTCCCGATTCGGGCGCAGCGTGATCGCGCTGCCGCGCCCGAGGTTCCCTTTCCACCCCGAGGCCTCAAGCTGCATGAAGGCCGCGAAGGCCTCGTCGAGTGCCGCGCGATCTTGCACCAGCGACAACTCGACGCGGCTTCGTTGGTTGAGTTTTTTGCGTTGCCGGCGCAGATTCCTTTTGAATTTCCCCGTGGTGTTGCATAGGGCAGATGCCAAATCGTCGCATGGGAAATACATGCTACGGTCAATCCTGGCGAGCAAGGTGCGCGGCAACGCACCGGTCGACAGCGCACTCAGCGCAAACGCATCTTCGAGCAGGTTGGACAGATGGAGTGCGTCCCAGGGCATATCCTTGCGTCGCCCGAGCGTGTCAACAAGCAAGTGCATCAATACATCGTTGCTTTCATGCGGCGCAATGATGCAATCGCACAAATTCATGTGCGGATCGTGCGGCAACTCCCAGAGCCATAAGTTTATGCCGGCTGCGACGCGTCGTCTTATCCGGCGCAGGGGAAAAATGGCAATGGGCCTGCCAACCCGGAAGAACGAAAAGAAATGGACCGACGACTCGTCCTGTTCCAGATTGCGCAGGTAGCTAAGATACCATCCGTACAAGTGATGGAAGCGAACGTCAGGCCGTGTAGCGGCAATCGCGGTCCAATCGTGTCGCAGGGCCAGCAACGCGTTGACGCCCTGGCCGGTTCGCACTTCGATGGCGGGCGCCGGCGGCCATGCGACTCCGCCGTGGAGGACATCGTTTTCGACTGTGGCGCCGTGCATACTCACGTCGTGCGTATTCGTCATACCGGCAAGCTTCCGTTGAGATAGATATTTCGCCCCCGCGGGAATATCGTCGATGACCTTTATTGTGTTTCGGAAGCATATCCGCATCGAATGTGCGCAAATTAAATGGCCCATGCGCCGAATGGCTCATCCCGCGTCCGCTCCCGGGAAAAAGCGCCCCCTCCTCGATACTGCATGGTTACCCCGCTGTGAAAACACTGCTGCGGGAGAATGAGTTTGGAGGCCTGGTTACACAGTGTTACCCGATATGCGCGTGCATCGGTCAACAATGGGTCTGGCGCAAGCGTTAATTCCAATGCGACTTTATCTAACAGGAGAGCATCATGAAACTACGCACGGTTTTTACAGCCGGCATCGCTGCTACATCATTGGTCTTCACGGCATCGGCTTGGGCGCATCACGACGACGATGACTACGACGATGAAGCTCAAGTGGTCGAGTACCATCACGAATACTGCCCACCCCCACAACATCGCAGAGTCGTCCGGCACTATTACCATGAGGAACCCGAGACCATCGTAGTGGAACGACCGACTGTGGTGTACCGGGACGTGCCAACTTATTATCGGGATTCTTCACAACCTTATTACCGCGACCGCCAATCCTATTACCAGCAGCCTGCGCAAGGGTATTACGGTGACCGCCAATACCGCTCTGGCTGGGGCCAAATCAGTGGTGCGTTAGCTGGCGCCGCGATCGGAAGCCGGTTTGGGCAGGGTAATGGCCGCACGGCATCAATTGCGGTGAGCACAGTGCTTGGTGCCATGGTGGGTGACAGGCTTGCCAGGTAGCAGCTAGCCGGGTAACAATCAGTTACACGAACTCGGTCAGCATCAATCGTCATCGCTCGTTATTGGATGCATGGCCGCCATATTGGCATCGCCAAACAAGGAGATTTAAATGCTTAAGAAGATCGCTCTCACCGCCCTGGTTTCTAGTTTTGCTGTTGTTTCGTTTGCCGCTACTGACACAAAGGTTGATACTAAAGCTACTGTTTCTGCTCCGGTCGCTTCCGAGCAAAAAACTGGTGCTACCAAACCAGAAATGAAGGCTCCTCCGGCAAACACCAAGGTTGAATCCAAAGCCGAAGAAAAGGCTGAAGGGATGAAAGAAGGTACTGTAGCTGACAAGGCTGAGGACAAGGCCGAACTCAAGCCCATGAAGAAACATCACAAGCATGTAAAGAAAGCTGAAGCCAAAACCGAAGCCCCGGCTACTACCAAGTAGTAGGCTGTAGTGCAGTAACGGAAACCCACCGATTCCAACCCGGTGGGTTTTTCATTGTGCAAGTCTTGTTTTGGCACATTCCCTACCATTACACTTTGGGTAGGCGCGGACATACCGGCCGGCCTCTGTTGCCAAATATACAGGTCCGGAATCCTGGGTAACAAATGTTCCCGGATGTCTGCTTTCGGGAAGCGCAGCGGCAGCAATGGCCGAAAAGTAGTCGGCGAATGAAGCATGCTTGAATGACCACGAATGGTCATTCCCATCAGTGTCAAGCCTATTTGTAGATCGCGGTATCTACAATCTTCCTAACTGGCCTTACGCACTGGCGCTGCAATCAGTTCCGCATGCGACGGCAGCTTCGCACAATCAGGATCGAGTCCCGACGCCTTGAACCATGCGCGATCCCTTGACGTCTGGTGAATGCCATAGTCGAGCACGATGTTTTCGGAAAGGTCACGAAATGATATGCTGCCATCAACCGCGGAAGCATTGATCAAATCGTCCACTGCGACGGCGATGGCATCGCGCCGTTGCGAAATGGCGGTAGTGGGGCCATCTTTTTCCTTGCCCGTTTTATCGAGGGTCGATTTCAAGCCACTGGCGGCATCGCGTGTTGCCGTGCCACCGTCAGCGACTTTCAGCAGGTCTTCGCCGAGCTTGACCATGTCGGACAGGCAGATGGTCATGTAGTCGGTCATGTAGGGCCACTGGCCGCGAATCATGTGCAGGTGGCCGATGGCCAGTGCAGCCTGCTCGCGCGCGAGGGGGTTATTGGGGTCGAGTGCCGGCAGGATGACCTGCTCGATCGCCTTGATGACGCTTTGCAAACGTACGTCGATATCGGGCGTCATAGGTTTTTCTCCGCCTTGATGACGCGTGCCATGTCGGCAAGGAATGTGTGACCGAGGGGGACCAGCCAAGCCAATAGCAAATCTTGATGATTGTTTTGCCGCACCGCTGCGGCAAGGCTGCTGCCGAGCAATTGCGTGGCACATTTGTATGCGCCGAGCACTTCGTAAAACGCCAGCGTGCGATGATTGACCTTTCTTCCGGTGGCGGCTTCGTACTGCGCCAG
>JANYCD010000002.1 GCA_025360425.1 Sterolibacteriaceae bacterium | reverse complement strand
GTCAACAGAGGCGGCCAAACGAACTTCACCGTAAACCAGATGAAGATCGCGAAGGCGATCGCCTGCGAGAACATGGTTACATTTATGTTCATGGCTATTTCCTAGCCTGACACTGGCGAAAAACGCCGGTCAGTGAATGACTGCGAGCAGAGGATTGCCGAAGGCAAACAGCATGGCCAGACCAACACCGATAATGAACGATGCATCGATCAAGCCCAGCAGCAGGAATACCTTGACCTGCAAGGCAGCCATCAATTCCGGTTGGCGGGCAGCTGCTTCAAGATAGCGTGAGCACATGATGCCCACACCGATACAGGCGCCTGCAGCGCCCAGACCGATGATGAGGCCAATGCCGATGCCGGTATAGGCCTGAATCATGGCCAGATATTGGAGTTTGTCCATTTGCGATCCTTTCGAGCTGGATGGTGGTTAAGATAAAAAATCAGTGGCTCTCATGCGCCATCGAAATGTAAACGATGGTGAGCATCATGAAAATGAAAGCTTGCAACACGACGATCAGAATGTGAAAGATCGCCCAGCCTACCGTCAGCAACGACGCTATGCCAAAACCGATGAAGTGATCAGTACTCCACGAACTGTTGGCGGCCCACATGCCAAGCAGCAGGAAGATGATCTCGCCCGCGTACATGTTGCCGTAGAGCCGCAATGAGTGAGACAGCGGTTTGGACACGTACTCGACGACGTTGAAGAGCAGGTTGAAAATCCACATCAATGGATTGGAACCGAACGGCGTACAGAACAGCTCATGCATCCAGCCGCCGAAACCTTTGACCTTCACGTTGAAAAACAACATCAAAATCCAGATCGTCAACGCCAGTGCGAATGTGGTGTTGACGTCGGCAGTCGGCACCGCACGCCAATGTTCAAGATGGAAAACGTGTTCATAGACCCAGGCCATGATGTCGACTGGCAGGAAGTCCATGGCATTCATTAGCAGAACCCACACAAATACGGTCAGTGCCAACGGTGCGACAAACGCGTGGCGGTCGCCATGAAAAATGGCTTTGGCCTGCTCATCGACAAACTCCATCGCCAGCTCGACGAAAGCCTGCCTTTTGCTGGGAACACCGGATGTGGCGCCGCGCACCACCCACCACAGAAAGCCAAAGCCAAGGATGCCCAAAATTCCGGCAGTCACCAGCGAATCCACATTCAACGTCCAGAACGATCCATCGCCAATGGGTTTGGCGAAGAAAGTCAGATGGTGGTTGATGTACTCGGTTGGAGTGAGGGCTTCAGTTGACATTGTTTCTGCCTGTTTCAAGCGACACGGGATTACGCACAAAAATTGCCATCGAAAAAATGATCACCGCAACGGTGAATGTTCCAATAAACGCTACGAAGACAATCTGTTTATAGATCACCATCACCAACCACAACTGAATGACAATTACCGCCAGCTTTGCCCCTTCGGCGCGTAATGCCGCACTGAGAGAATCCCAAGGCGTCGGTCCCGTGTGGCGCGGAGTCAGCAACATAAAAACCAGACCACCCGTCAAAGCTATTGAACCCCCCAAGGCCGCGGACAGCGCGCCGTGAATACCGGCGAACCAGGCACTTACTACTGCCAGCATGGCCGTCGCAACGGCCTGCAAGCCAAAAACAACATAGAAGGGTCTTGTTGGAGCGCCAGCTTTCGCCACATTCAAGTACCCAATCAGAAGACGGCCACAAACTGCGCCGCCTGAATTTTACGAAGCGCGAAGTTTAGCAAATCTTGCGGATTCCAGTCAATGGAATGTACCGAACAAACCCTGAAGGCGATAAACATAACAGCCTTGTAGCAATACCTATTTTTTGATCCGGCCGAGAATTCCATCCAGCTGGTCAAGACTCGAAAACCGGATCGTCAAGCTGCCAACACCCTTTCGATTGGCGGCAATTTTGACGGTGGCGCCCAGGTTGTCCGACAATTCATCTTCCAGTCTGGCGAGATCTCTGTCCTTCGCCATTGCTTTTGTGACGGAAGGATTAAGTTCACGTGCGACCATGCGTTCCGTTTCCCTGACAGAACAACCTTTCTCGACCACCGCTGCGGCAACACGTCCTTGATCCGATTTATGCAGCGGCAGTAGCGCCCTGGCATGGCCCATTTCGATATCGCCGGCCATCAGCATGTCCTGCGCTGGTTTGGCCAGATTCAACAACCGCAGCAGATTTGAGGCTGCGGGACGTGAGCGACCCACGGCATCAGCCGCCTGTTGATGGGTCATGCCAAATTCGTCAATAAGCCGCTGGATACCAGCTGCTTCTTCAAGCGGATTGAGATCTTCACGTTGAATGTTTTCGATCAGCGACATGGCCAGCGCCGCGTCGTCCGGAATGTCGCGAATCAGTACCGGCACCTCATGGAGGCCCGCAATCTGTGCGGCACGCCAGCGACGTTCACCGGCAATAATTTCGTAGCGTGCGGCACCAACAGGACGAACCGAGATCGGCTGTATCAAACCTTGTGCCTTGATGGATGCCGCCAGTTCCTCCAGCGATCCCGGATCCATTCGCGTTCGCGGCTGGTACTTGCCGGGCTGCAACGCTCCAACAGCCAAGGTTTCCTGGCGATGACTCTCGGGTGTGTTATTGGCGGCCAACAGGGCATCAAGTCCGCGGCCGAGGCCTTTCATTTTTGGAGGATTCATCAGATTTTCCTGGTACCAGTTCTTGAATTTATGATGCTAAAGTGTCTTGACACGTTGGATCATTTCCTCGGCGAAGGTCAGATAGGCTTGGGCACCCTTTGATGCCCTGTCGAACAATACGCCCGGCACCCCGTAACTCGGTGCTTCGGCCAGCCGCACATTACGTGGCACCATTGTTTTAAACACCTTGTCGCCGAAATGTTGTTCAAGCTGGGCCGATACTTGATTGGACAGCGTACTGCGCGGATCAAACATGACGCGCAACAAACCGATGACTTTCAAATCGCGGTTGAGATTGGCATGCACTTTCTTGATAGTGTTAACAAGATCCGACAAACCTTCGAGCGCGTAGTACTCGCACTGCATCGGAATAATTACACCATGGGCGGCGCACAGACCGTTCAAAGTCAACATGGATAGAGAGGGCGGACAATCAATCAAGACGAAGTCGTAGTCTTCGCTGTGTCGATCCAGCGCTTCTTTCAAGCGCGTCTCTCGCTGGTCGATATCGACCAGCTCCACCTCGGCACCGGCAAGATCCCGATTGGCCGGCAGTACATCAAATTTCCCCGACGGCGAAGCAACACGTGCCTCGGCGAGCGTCGCCAGTCCCAATAGCACCTGATAGATCGAGGTCGTAAGCGCCCGTTTATCGACCCCGCTGCCCATGGTTGCGTTACCTTGTGGATCGAGATCAACCAGCAAAGTACGCTGACCCTGAATGGCAAGCGCGGCGGCAAGATTGACACTCGTGGTAGTTTTACCCACGCCTCCCTTCTGGTTCGCAATGGCAAAAATATGCACGTCTAACCTCTTTTCAACACAATCAAATGTCTTTCGGCGAAAAGGCCTGGCACATCAAGACGAATCGCTTCGGCAACTTTCCAGCCGACAGGGAGATTCGCAATTTCCTCTTCCGGAAATTGCCCTTTCATCGCGAGCAAACGCCCGCCCGGTCGCACCATCTCTCCAGCCAGATGTATGAATTTCGTCAAGCTTGAAAATGCTCTGGATATAACGCTAGAGAACGGTACGTAGCCTCGATATAGCTCCACACGGCCACAGTGAATACTTACATTTTCAAGCTGAAAATCTATTTTTGCTTGCTGTTGAAAAGCTGCTTTCTTCTGATTCGCTTCAACTGAGGTAACTTTCAAGTCAGGCTTGGCAATCGCCAACACCAAACCCGGGAGACCGGCGCCACTGCCGATATCGGCCATGGTCTCGGTATCGCCAAGATGGGGGAGGACTGCAAGGGAATCGAGCAGGTGATGGAACACCATTTCCCCTTCGTCGTGCACCGCGGTCAGATTGTAGGTGCGATTCCATTTCGACAGCAACGCCAGATATTCGAGCAGTTTCGTTTCCGCACCTTCTGGCAATACCAACCCCAAGGCATCGATGCCCAGATGCAATTCCTGCGGCAAATTCACGCTGCTCGATCCTGCGTTGCCAAAGTGCGTCGTTTGAGATGGACCTGCAATAATGAGATTGCCGCCGGTGTCACGCCCTGAACGCGCGACGCCTGCCCCAGAGTTTCGGGACGATGTTGATTGAGCTTCTGTTGCACCTCAATCGAAAGACCTCTGACTTCACAATAATTCAGGTCCATCGGCAGGACCATGTTTTCATTGGCGAGCGTCTTCTCCACTTCTTCCTGTTGGCGGTCGATATAGCCTTGGTACTTGGCCAGAATTTCCAATTGTGCAACGGCTTGTAATTCACCTATTCCGTTACCGGCTCCAGGAAGAGTCATCAATACTGGATAGGTCACTCCAGGGCGACGCAGCAGATCGAATAGTCGATATTCACGCTCCATCGACTGGCCCAGCACGCGAACGGCCTCTGACTCCGGCATCAGGCGAGGATTCACCCAGGTGCACTTGAGTCGTTCAACTTCACGAGCGATCACTTCACGCTTGCGGCTGAAAGTTTCCCAACGTACGTCGTCCACCAGACCTAGCGCGCGACCAACTTCAGTTAAACGCTGGTCAGCATTGTCCTCGCGCAATGAGAGACGATATTCGGCACGGCTGGTGAACATCCGGTATGGCTCGGAAACGCCGCGGGTAATCAAGTCGTCTACCAGCACGCCCAGATAGGCCTGGTCGCGGCGCGGACACCATCCTTCCTGTCCCTTGACGCGACGGGCGGCATTGACTCCTGCCAACAGGCCCTGGGCCGCCGCCTCCTCATAACCTGTCGTACCGTTGATCTGGCCGGCGAAGAACAAGCCCGCAATGGCTTTGGTTTCCAGCGAGGCTTTGAGATGGCAAGGATCGAAATAATCGTATTCAATTGCGTAGCCGGGGCGCAGGATATGGACATTTTCGAGGCCCTTGAGACTGCGCACCATCGCCAACTGAACATCAAATGGCAAGCTGGTGGAAACCCCTTGTGGATAGATTTCATGCGTGTGGAGTCCTTCCGGCTCGAGGAAGATCTGATGGCTATCCTTGTCTGCGAAGCGGTGGATCTTGTCTTCGATGGAAGGACAATAGCGCGGCCCTACTCCTTCGATGACCCCGGTAAACATCGGTGATCGATCGAGACCGGAACGAATAATCTCGTGGGTGTGCAGATTGGTATGGGTAATCCAGCATGGCACCTGACGCGGATGTTGTTCAGTGCGGCCGAGGAAGGAAAACACCGGCACCGGATCGTCGCCGGGCTGGATTTGCAGCACTGAGTAATCGATGGTGCGGCCATCGAGACGCGGCGGGGTGCCGGTTTTGAGCCGGCCTACCGGCAACTTCATATCACGCAGACGTTCAGCCAACGAGATCGCGGCTGGGTCACCAAAACGTCCTGCCCTGAAGTTTTCCAACCCTACATGCACCAATCCGTTGAGGAAAGTGCCCGCGGTCAATACCACCGCCATTGCTTCAAAATGGATGCCAAGCTGCGTAGTCACGCCGGTCACCTGGTCACCAACCACCGTGATGTCGTCGACAGCCTGCTGGAACAGGGTGAGATTGGGCTGATTTTCAAGCCGGCCGCGAATCGCCTGTTTATACAACAAGCGATCTGCCTGGGCGCGGGTGGCGCGCACCGCTGGTCCCTTGGATGCATTGAGAATACGGAACTGAATGCCAGCTTCATCCGTCGCCGCAGCCATCGCGCCGCCAAGAGCATCAATTTCCTTGACTAGATGGCCTTTGCCAATGCCCCCAATTGATGGATTGCAAGACATTTGGCCGAGCGTTTCAATATTGTGCGTCAACAGGAGCGTATTCGCACCTGATCTTGCTGAGGACAAGGCCGCCTCTGTGCCGGCATGACCGCCACCGATCACAATAACGTCAAAACGGGTAGGGAAAAGCATCTGGAGACAACCAAAAAAGAGCGGTGATCATACGCCTTTGAAACTGGAAACTGAATCGTCGTCTTTATGTTTCACGTGAAACATTCAAGCTAATGCTTCACCCTGTTTCACGTGAAACATAAACCTCGCTCAGCCCAATGGTGAAACAGCCATGGAATACTGATTACTTGCCAATACAAAAACGGGAAAAAATTTCCCCCAACAAATCGTCAGCGCTGAATTCACCAGTGATGCGCGACAGAGCCTCCTGTGCGAGGCGCAGCTCTTCGGCGCTCAACTCAATCTGCTGAAGCTGCGCTGCGGCGAACGCTAGCCGTTGCTGCGCGTCTTCGAGTGCACTCAGATGCCGCTCTCGAGCGAGGATAACGTCTTCGCCATGCCC
This sequence comes from Sterolibacteriaceae bacterium, assembly GCA_025360425.1. Taxonomy (GTDB): domain Bacteria; phylum Pseudomonadota; class Gammaproteobacteria; order Burkholderiales; family Rhodocyclaceae; genus JANYCD01. The sequence goes on along the minus strand of JANYCD010000002.1, from coordinate 27,388 downwards.
TTGCCAGCCGGCAATCCGAAGCAGTTCATCATGGAGCAACACCATTCCTTCGCCGGTTTTGGCCGAGAGCAGCAGATGTGCGCTGCCGTCCTCCTCCCAGCGTTGTTGCTGGCGGTGGGCAAGATCACATTTATTGTGGACTACGATGCGGCGCTCGCCCAACGGCAAACGCAACGCGATGTTTTTGTCAGCGGGAGTAACACCGCTGCGCGCATCAACGATCTGCACGACCACATCGGCCTGTTCGATTTCACGCCAGGTACGCTCAATACCGATTCGCTCTACCGCATCGTCTGTTTCACGCAGGCCTGCGGTGTCGATGATATGCAGAGGAATGCCTTCAATCTGTATGGTTTCGCGAACCGCATCGCGAGTCGTCCCGGCGATGTCAGTGACGATGGCGCGCTCTTCGCCAGCGAGGCAATTCAGCAACGAAGACTTGCCTGCATTGGGCAGGCCGGCCAACACTACAGATAAACCAGTACGCAGAACCCTGCCTTGTTTCGCCCGGGTACGCAGTTCAGCAAGATCATGGCTCAAGCGGACAAGCCTCAGCGCCGCGTCGGTATCGCGCAAAACATCAATCTCTTCATCGGGGAAATCGAGCGTCGCCTCGACCAATATTCGCAGTTCAATCAGACGCTCAACAAGACCGTGCACGGTTCGGGAAAATTCGCCGGTCAAGGAACGCAGTGCCGAACGCGCTGCTGCGGTAGTCGAAGCATCAATCAGGTCCGCCACCGCCTCAGCTTGGGCGAGGTCCAGTTTTTCGTTGAGGAATGCGCGCCGCGAAAATTCGCCCGGTTCGGCCAGTCTCGCGCCCAATTCAAGACAGCGCGTCAGCAGCATCTGCATCACCACCGGTCCACCGTGCCCTTGCAACTCCAGCACGTCTTCACCGGTGAAGGAATGAGGCGCGGGGAAATAGAGGAGCAGGCCTTGATCGATAACCTGACCTGCACTGCCGCAAAAATCCGCCAATGTTGCCAGGCGTGGCTGAGGCTGCTTTCCGCTGAGTTGTTCTGCAAAGGCCTTCAGTTGAGGCCCTGATATCCGGACCACGCCAATGCCGCCGCGGCCGGGCGCCGTGGCGACAGCGGCAATAACATCACTAGGCGGCCTTTTTTCCACCGCCTTCTATCATGCGGGTGATTTGCCACTGTTGCGCGATCGACAACATGTTGTTGACCACCCAGTAAAGCACGAGACCCGAGGGAAAAAACAGGAACATGCCGGTAAACACGATTGGCATAATCATCATGATTTTTGCCTGCATGGGATCGGGCGGTGTTGGATTGAGCTTGGTCTGAATCAACATTGTCGCGCCCATGATCAGGGGCAGCACGTAGTACGGATCCTTCACCGAAAGGTCAGTGATCCAGCCCAGCCAAGGGGCGTTACGCATTTCCACAGCACCCAGCAACACCCAATACAACGAGATAAACACCGGTATCTGTACCAGGATAGGTAGACAACCCCCAAGTGGGTTGATTTTTTCTTTCTTGTACAGTTCCATCATCTCCTGGTTCAATCGCATCTTGTCGTCGCCGTAGGTTTCCTTGAGCTTGGCCATCTTTGGCGTGACCAGACGCATTTTTGCCATAGATTTATAACTGGCGGCAGAGAGCGGAAAGAATATCATCTTGATCATTACAGTCAAAAGAATGATCGACCAACCCCAATTGTTCACTGCCCTGTGTATTGCCTCCAACACCCAAAAGATTGGTGCTGCAATTACAGTCAACCAACCGTAGTCAACTACAAGACTGAAGCCGGGTGCAATATTTTTCAGCTTGTCCTGTTCCTGCGGGCCGGCATAAAGTGGCACCGACAACTGTGTACTTCCGCCAGCAGCGATTGTCGGAACAGGGAGGATCACACCAGCAGAGTAAAGATTGTCGCTCACTTTGCGTGTAAAGAACTCCCGCTCCAACTTGTCCCGTGGCAACCATGCAGAAACAAAATAGTGCTGCACCAGCGCCACCCATCCATTGTCGGATTTCGTCGCGTGTTTATCTTTACCCTTTTCAATGTCACTGAAATTGATCTTTTGATATTTGTCCTGCTCGGTGTATATCGCCGGACCAGTAAATGTCGTCGCTCCCATTCCCATCATGCCGCTGCTTGCACTCTCTGGGGGTTTGCCATCACGGGTGATCTGAAAATAGACGCTTGGTGTAACAGGAGTTAACCCCTGGTTGATGATCTCGTGGTCGACATCGATCAGGTAACTGCCGCGGTGAAAAGTGTAGGTCTTGATTACTCTAATACCTCCTGCTCCCTTGGCTTGCAGCTGAAGTGTAAAACTATCTTGTCCATCTTTCAGCTCGTAATTACCCGGGACCAGTTGCCAAAGACTCTTATGGTTTGGCAGGCCTTCGCCAATCAGGCCGCTTTGGCCTTGGTAGATATGCTTCTCGCCGTTATCGAAAAGAACAAAGTTTTTGTCATGCTGGTTGGTCGCGTGATGTTTTGTTAGCTCAAGCCGAATCAGATCCCCGCCTTGGGCTGAAATATCAGCAATAAACAAGTCCGTCTTGACCACCGCCTTGGGCACATTGCCTACTGTAGCAGTGGTAATCGGTACACCGTCGGTGGCCGCCTGTATCGAGGACAACGTTGGCACCGTAGCACTGGACGCTGTCGAGACGGAAGTAGCTGTAGCCCTTGTAAAAAGATCGGGGTGCTCATGCTTTTGCCACGCTTCCCACAGCATGAATGCGGAAAAACAAAACACCATTAGAAGAATCAGACGTTGGTTGTCCATCGGTTGGCGGTCAATAAAATAGGAAAAAAATCATGGTACCGGATCGAAACCACCCCGATGCCATGGATGGCAACAACTGACACGTTTGACGGCCAGCCACGTGCCCTTAATCAACCCATAACGACGTAATGACTCAAGGGCAAAATCCGAGCAGCGGGGATGGAATCGGCAACTACGACCCAACAGAGGACTGAACGCCAGTTGATAAAAGCGAATCAGCATGACAAAAAAACCGATAAGAAGATTCTTCAATGCGATGCCCCCGCCAGCAGACGAGACAGCAGGCGCTGGATATCATCTCGCACAACCGTATTTTCCACCGCTTTTAAGTCCGCAGACCTTGCCAGTCGCAATACCAGATCCATTTTCGGCAAATCTTTTCGCTGCTGACGAAATACCTCGCGTGCCAGTCGCTTGAACCGGTTGCGCAACACCGCTCTACGAGCATTTCGCTTGGGAATTACAACGCCGAACCGCGCAGTACAGACTTCGTTGGGCCGATAATGAAGATCGAACAGAGCGCCCCGCAACACTCTTCGGTTGGCAAATACCGCCGCAAACCCGACCACTCGACTCAGCCTGTATGCGGGACGGAAGCAGGCGTCTTCCACCACCCTACAGTTGCGTTCAGACGCTCAGGCGATGGCGGCCCTTGGCACGGCGGGCACGGATAACGGCGCGGCCCCCGCGGGTGCGCATTCGCACCAGGAAGCCGTGCGTACGCTTGCGGCGGACTACGGAGGGCTGATAAGTACGTTTCATGGAGGCATTACCCGACGAAAGTTAAACACGCAATTAGATATTTTTTGACCAACCTTGTCAAGGTTGGAGTGGTCATCAGTGAATCTGCATGCCTGTGGATAACTGGCGGCGAAACCGCTAGAATTCAAACCTCTGGTGGCCATAAATTCCACAGCAAAACATAATCAATGTTCCTGGTAGTCAGCATTACCAAGGAACTTAGGGACCCACTTTCACGATGAGCGATTTTTGGTCTACCTGTCTTAGTCATCTGGAGCGCGAACTTTCCACCCAGCAATTTAATACGTGGATCAAGGCGTTGAAGATTGAGGATGAGGGAGAGTCACCACGCCGTTTACGTCTCATGGCCCCCAACCGTTTTGTTTTGCAGCGGGTGCGTGAGCGTTACCTTAACCAAATTGAAGCACTGAGCCGTCAGTATTACGGCGAACCAGTTAATGTCACACTTGGGGTGCTGGAAACAGAACCGGCAGAAAGCAAGCAGGCCGAAACAACCCCAGGCAACACAATCAAGTTAGGTGGCTCCAATTCCACCGCTATTGACAACGCGGCTTATGAACGATCCCGGCTAAACCCAGCCTTTACATTCGATACCCTTGTCACTGGTCGTGCCAATGATTTGGCCCGGGCTGCAGCCCAGCAAGTTGCTACCAATCCGGGCGTCTCGTACAACCCACTGTTCGTGTATGGTGGTGTGGGCCTCGGCAAGACACATTTGCTTCATGCTATCGGAAATACGGTATGCGCCAATAACCCTCAGGCGGTGGTACGTTACCTCCATGCCGAAGACTATGTATCTGATGTCGTTCGTGCCTATCATCAAAGATCTTTCGACAGCTTCAAACAGTCCTATCGCAGTCTTGATCTGTTATTGATAGACGATATTCAGTTTTTCAACGGTAAGGATCGCACTCAAGAGGAATTCTTTTACGCCTTTAACGCTTTTGTAGAAGCCAAAAAGCAGATAGTCATTACATGTGATACTTATCCTAAAGATATCCAGGGACTGGAAGATCGACTGATTTCGCGTTTTGACTGTGGCCTCACTGTGCAGATCGAGCCGCCAGAACTCGAAATGCGCGTTGCAATACTTAAAAAGAAAGCAGAAGTTTCCAATATTGAAGTTGGTGATGATGTGGCTTTCCTGATCGCCAAAAATTTACGCTCTAACGTAAGAGAACTTGAAGGTGCACTTAACCGGGTGCTCGCATTTGCGCGTTTCCATGGTAATGACATTACCATCGACGTTGCGAAAGAAGCACTTAAGGATGTGTTGGGAGCTACCAATCGACAAATTACTCTTGATCTTGTGCAAAAAACCGTGGCTGACTATTACAAAATAAAAGTCGCCGACATGTACTCCCACAAACGCACTCGTGCTATTGCACGTCCGCGCCAAATCGCTATGTGGATTGCTCGAGAACTCACATCGCACAGCTTGCCTGAAATTGGCGAAGCCTTCGGTGGTCGCGACCACACCACCGTTCTTCACGCTTGCCGTACTATTTTAGATTTGCGTTCACGTGATAATTTACTCAACAACGATGTCCATGTATTAATGCAAACGATCAAGAGTTAACCGGTTAATAAGATTGTGTGTAGAACCAGAACGAGTGTGTACAACGACCATATTTTTTTCTATGTCAAAACATATTAACAATCACACACAGCAAAAAAACAAGTTATCCAGTGTTTAATACAGTATCCATATACTTGATTAATAATAACTAATCGATGTTTTCCACAGATTGTAGCTAACTCCTATTACTATTAAGAGATTATAAATATGCTTCTATATAAAGGCCCTCGTGATCAGATTTTGTCGCCATTGCAATCGATCTGTGGAATTGTCGAGAAGCGGCACACTCTTCCTATCCTTTCCAACGTACTGATAGAAAAGGACGGTGATCGACTCACCCTGCTTGCAACTGACATTGAAATCCAGATACGTACCGCTGCTCAAGGAGTCGGGACCGAGAAAGTTGCTTTAACTGTTGCTGCCCGAAAGCTTCAGGATATTCTTCGCTCCTTGCCGGAAAGCGCTGACGTCAGCTTGAATTTTGACGATAAAAGACTTCAATTGAAAGCTGGAAAAAGTCGCTTCAATCTGCAAACTCTGCCAGCAGAAGACTTTCCCCGTATGGCATCAGCGGACGGTCAACCTGCAAAGTTTACACTGACACAAAAGCAATTCAAACGGCTGCTGTCACTGGTGCAATACGCGATGGCTCAGCAGGACATCCGCTACTACCTCAACGGACTTTTGTTGGTAGTAAATGGTAATGAGATGCGTATGGTTGCCACAGATGGTCATCGCCTTGCCTATGCGAGTGAAAACCTTCCAGATAAGCACGAGCGCATTGAGGTTATCTTGCCGCGTAAAACCGTGTTGGAGCTTTCGCGACAGCTATCAGATAACGATGATCCGCTGGAAATAATGATTGCTCCAACCCAGGTGCAGTTCCGGTTCAGTGCAATCGAGTTTGTATCAAAGTTGATCGACGGAAAGTTTCCAGACTACGAGCGCGTTATTCCACAAGGACATACCAAAGCCATTCTCCTGTCACGAGAACTTTTACTGCAATCACTGCAACGCGTTGCCATCCTGACCAACGAAAAATTTCGTGGTGTCCGTCTGGTGTTGGGTGCCGGAAGCCTTAAAGTCATTTCCAGCAATGCAGAGCAGGAAGAGGCACAGGAAGAACTTGAAATCGAATACTCCGGTGAGGCACTCGATATTGGATTTAACGTTACGTACTTGTTGGATGTACTAAACAACCTTGCCGAACAGACTATTGAATGCCGACTAGCTGACTCAAACTCCAGTGCGTTATTTGTACTGCCGGAGAATGAATATTTCAAATATGTCGTCATGCCGATGCGCATTTGACGAACAACGCAATAACACGGACCACACTCATGGCGCAGGACAATAGCCCCGCAGCAGATAACGGCGGGTACGACGAGTCATCGATTCAGCAACTCGAAGGACTCGAAGCCGTACGCAAACGCCCAGGCATGTACATTGGCGATACATCAGACGGTACTGGTTTGCATCACATGGTATTTGAAGTCGTCGACAACGCAATCGACGAAGCACTGGCAGGGTATTGCGATGACATTGTTGTCACTATCCACGCTGACAACTCCATCTCGGTAACAGATAATGGCCGTGGCATACCGGTCGGCGTCAAGATGGATGACAAGCATGAGCCAAAACGTTCAGCCGCCGAGATCGTGATGTGCGTACTGCATGCTGGTGGCAAGTTCAACCAGAACTCCTACAAGGTTTCCGGTGGTCTGCATGGGGTTGGTGTTTCCTGCGTCAATGCACTGTCGGAATGGTTACGGCTGACCATTCGCCGTGACGGGAAAAAACATCTGCTTGAATTCAATCGAGGAGCAGTCGTCGATCGCCGGATTGAGGTTGTGGATGGCGTCGAAGTCAGTCCTTTACGAACCATTGGTGATGCTCAAAATCATGGCACCGAGGTGCATTTTCTCGCCGACACCGAGATTTTTGAGAATATCGAGTTTCACTACGAAATCATCGCAAAACGTCTGCGCGAACTTTCATTTCTCAACAATGGCGTAAAAATAAAACTTGTCGACCAGCTCAATGGCAAAGACGAAGATTTTGCTTTCGCCGGCGGAGTAAAAGGTTTTGTCGATTACATCAATCGAACAAAAACTATCCTCCACCCTGTGGTGTTCCATTCCAGCGGTGTATCGATGCAGAACGGCGTACCCATTGACGTCGAAGTTGCGATGCAGTGGAATGACTCGTATCAGGAACAGGTGCTTTGTTTCACCAACAACATTCCGCAATCTGACGGTGGTACTCACCTCACCGGCCTGCGTGCCGCGATGACGCGAGTGATCAATAAATACCTAGAAGAAAACGAGATCGCAAAAAAAGCCAAGGTCGAAATCAGTGGCGACGACATGCGCGAAGGTCTTGCCTGTGTCCTTTCGATCAAGATGCCTGACCCCAAGTTTTCTTCCCAGACAAAGATGAAACTGGTTTCGTCCGAAGCCCGCCCAGCGGTTGAGGATGTGGTAGCCGCCAAACTAGCGGACTTTCTGCTTGAACATCCGACCGATGCCAAAATCATCACCGGCAAGATTGTTGAGGCCGCCCGTGCGCGGGAAGCGGCGCGCAAGGCACGTGATATGACTCGACGTAAAGGCGTGCTGGATGGCGTTGGTCTGCCAGGTAAATTGGCAGACTGTCAGGAGAAAGACCCGTCGCTGTGCGAACTCTATCTGGTCGAAGGCGACTCCGCCGGTGGTTCCGCCAAACAAGGGCGTGATCGCAAGTTCCAGGCCATTCTGCCGCTCAAGGGCAAGATCCTCAATGTCGAAAAAGCCCGCTTCGATAAACTCATCTCATCACAGGAAATCGCTACGCTGATCACTGCGCTCGGCACCGGCATCGGCAAGGATGAATACAAGCCCGAGAAACTGCGCTATCACCGTATCATCATCATGACCGATGCCGACGTCGACGGCGCCCATATCCGCACCTTGCTGTTAACGCTGTTCTACAGGCAGATGCCAGAGCTGGTTGAGCGTGGGCACATCTATATCGCTCAGCCACCGCTGTACAAGATCAAGCATGGCAAAACCGAGCTTTACATCAAGGACGAGCATGCCCTTTCGCAGCATCTGATTACGCTCGCACTGGAAGGTGCGCAACTGATGCCAAAAGAGGGGGAAGCCGTAATCGAAGGCGAAACTCTTGGCGAACTGGCGCGTGCCTACCTGCTTTCCGAGGCGGTCATCAAACGTCTTACCGATTTCATCGACAGCCAGGTACTACATGCGGTGCTTGCCCATGACATACCGCTTAATCTCGATGATGAAGTTGCGACCGTCGCCAGTGCTGCGGAACTCGCCAGGTACTCGCCAAAGGAACTCAAAATCCAGGCGCATTACGACAACAAGAACGAACGCTGGCAAGTCCGCATCGAACGCATGCTCCATGGCAATCAGCGCGTCTCCAGCATCGACAGCGATCTGCTGCTGTCCGGCGACTACCAGCAGATTCGTCGCACAGCGCAAATGCTTGCCGGCTTGATCGGATCCGGCGCCATCATTCGTCGTGGTGAAAAGTCTTTCGCGGTTGCCAGCTTTGCCGACGCCATTAAATGGCTGCTCAACGAAGTCGAGCGAGGCCTCACCAAACAACGCTACAAGGGCCTGGGTGAAATGAACCCGGCGCAGCTATGGGAAACCACCATGGATCCGACTGTTCGCCGTCTGCTCCGGGTTCAGATCGATGATGTCATCTCGGCCGATGAGATATTTACCACCCTCATGGGTGATGATGTAGAACCGCGCCGGGCGTTCATCGAGAGCAATGCGCTCTACGCAAGAAATATCGACGTCTGAAGCGGTAGAGTTGGCTCGGTCGAGCTGAGGATTAAAACAGGCTTGGTTTTATAAAGTTGTGACGTTGTCTTTGAAACGCCGTTGCACTTCAGACTTGACCTCCCCGCGAAGCGCGGATAAGGCAGTATCAAAATGACAAGCCTTCACGTCGAAGGGGGAAAACTCCTTGTTTGGATAGCGATCAATGGACTCTCTGATCGCAATCATCGCTGATCGCTGACAAAGTGCTTCCAGTTCGGCGCCGTTCATCCCTTCCGTGGCTTTTGCGAGGAAAGCAAAAGAAACGTCATCAGCCAATTTTCGCCCGCGGCAGTGCACTTCAAGAATGGCCAGGCGCGCAGCGTAATCGGGATTTGGCAGTTCCAGAACGAAATCAAAACGTCCCGGGCGGAGGAGCGCTTGATCAATCAGATCGAGACGATTTGTTGCGCCGAGAACAACTACACCGTTCAGTTTTTCCATGCTGTCCATTTCAAGAAGAAATTGGCCCACCATGCGCTCGCTTACATTGCCACTAGCGCTTCCTTTACCTCGGGTCGGCACGATTGCATCGATTTCATCAAAGAAAACAATCGATGGCGCAGCCTGACGCGCTTTCTTGAATATTTCACGAATGCCCTTTTCCGATTCGCCTACCCATTTGGATAAAAGCTCGGGTCCCTTGACGGTAATAAAGTTAACTCCGCTTTCGGAAGCCATTGCCTTGGCGACAAGGGTTTTGCCGGTACCCGGGCCCCCGTGAGCAAGACACCTTTGGGCGGACTGGTCTTCGCATACTCAAAACGGTCAGCGTATTTCAAAGGCCATTCCACGGTCTCACGCAGCAGGCGCTTTACGTCATCCAGTCCGCCGACTTCATCCCAACTTACATCGGGAATCTCGGTGATCACCTGTCGGGTGGTTGAAAGCTCGATTTCGTTCTGTGCCAGTTCAAGGTGTCTCGTTTCAACTCTGATAGCGGCGAGTACTTCTTCGGGTAGTTCCGTGTGTGCAAAGTCGATTCTTGGCAATACGTCGTGTGCACACAGCATCGCAGCTTCTCGGCAAAGTCCCGCAATGTCTGCGCCAAGAAAGCCATGCGTCATTGCTGCCACCCGTTCCAGATTTACCTCTTTCGCAAGCGGCATGCCGCGCGTATGGACCTCGAGTATCTCAAGTCGTCCCGCCTTGTCGGGAGTATTCAAGCCTATTTCCCGGTCGAAACGGCCGGGTCGGCGGAGTGCCGGATCGATATTGTTGGGCAGGTTGGTTGCTGCAATGACGATAACCTTGCCGCGCGATTTGAGACCATCCATTAGCGCAAGAAGCTGTGCAACAACGCGCTTTTCCACATCGCCAAGTACCGTATCACGACTGGGGGCGAGGGCATCGATCTCATCAAAGAAGATAATGGTCGCGGGATACTCCTGCGCATCGTGAAATATTTTTCTGAGGTCATCTGCGAATTTTCCTCCGTAGCCCAGTCCAACGATTACAAACGTTTGTTTTATCCTTTGAGGAGTCAGCTATAATCTGCGATGACCAAGTTTGTATCGCTATGGCGCTATGGCGCAAGGAATTAAGGACTGATACGAACTGTGCGTTGGATTGTCCCCGATAGTCTCGATACCATGAGATCGCTCATTCCTCTTATGCCAATCATTCGTACATGAGCACCCCACAAGACGTCCTTCACCCGAGGGAAGCCATTCTCGAAGCCGCGATGCTGCTTTTCAGCAAGCATGGATATCCGGGAACTACGATGCGCGACATTGCCAACGCTGTGGCGATGTTACCGGGGAGCCTTTATGCGCATATCGATGGCAAGGAAACGCTTCTCGTCGAGCTGGTCGAGTCTGGAATCGAAAGGTTTCTCGCGATTGAAAAGCCGCTTGCCGCGTCGACAGCGTCCGCCGAAGCGCGCATGCGCAAGGCAATCAAGGCGCATGTAGCAGTGGCGGCAGAGAACCCCGAGCGTGCGCTCGTGGTATTTCACCAATGGCGCTTTCTCAGCGATCAGAATCTTCCGCGCGCCAAGGACAAACGCCGCCGTTACCAGAAGATATTTGAAAAAATAATGGATGACGGCATTAAAAGCGGTGATTTCGGCGCCAAGATTGATAGCCGGATTGCGGTGTTAACCATACTCGGGGCGCTCAACTGGACGCCGGAATGGTATTCGCCACACGGACCCGCCGGGGCAGAGGAAATTGGCGAAAAACTTGCTGACTATCTGCTGCATGGATTGTGTGCAGGCGGTTATGAGGCACCGCTAGATGCCACGACAGCAAGCATAAAGCGCAAAAAAAATACCGCAGGCTAATAATCGACGAAGTTCCCACCGTCGCGAGCCTGTCACCACCCCTCCGTAACCACCGTGGCCGGTTGACGCCGTAGCCCGGTCTCAGGTATTCTTGCCCTCTTAAACAAATGATTGTTTGGGGGAAGAGCATGAGTGCTGGGCGCACTTTGAGCGATCCGCAAGATAAGACCTTTGACGACTTCATCCTTGGCGATGTCATGGTGACGCGAGGACGCACGGTTGATATTGGCGATCTCACGACTTTCGCCGGTTTGACCGGCGATCATTATCCGCTCCATATTGATGAAGAATTTGGAAAGTCCACCCGATTTGGGACGCGGATCACACACGGCCCGCTGACTTTTGCCATTGCCGTCGGTCTGGTCGGAATGAGCGGTTTTTACGGTAACGCGATCGTGGCATTGCTGGAAATCAAAAGTCTGCGTGCGCTTAAACCGGTGTTGCCCGGTGACACAATCAAAGTCCATGCCGAGGTTGTCGAACTCAGTGCTGGCAGCAATCCAAAGTACGGCACCTTGCATGTCAATTATTCAATACGCAATCAAAAGGAGGAAGAAGTCATGACATTCCTGCAAATCATGCTGGCGCGGCGCCAGGCAGTAAAAGGAAATGCCAATGAGTGATACCTGGCCACTCAATGTTGATGCGAAATCACCCAACGACCCGGTCTTCGTTGGTATCGGCGAAATTCCTTCCGGCAAATATCCGCAGCGCACTTTCATCGGCGATCTGACCAAGGTCGCGATCCTAGCGCTCAAGGACGCCGGCATGGTGCCACGCGATGTCGACACCATATTGCTGATCCCCTGTTTGCACGGATTTACCGACCAGGCCGACCTGGTGTTTTCGCGCATGGTCGAAGAGCTGGGTCTTGCCGGACATGCAAAAGCCAGCTTCATGATCCACTCCGGCGGTTCAACCAGTGACAACGCGGTGCGCGCGGCCTCGGGCTTGATCGCTTCCGGCCATGCGCGCACGGTGCTGGTTCTGCAATGCGAACGCTGGGGTTCGGCCGACGTGATGGAAATGATCAACAGCCTCAGCAAGAACGGGATTCCGGGCGAATGGGAACTGCCCACCGGCGTACAGTTCAACGCGATTGGCGGCTTGATCACGCAGCGCTACATGGCCAGCACCGGATCGACGCCAGCCGAGATGGCCTCGGTCTGTGTGGCACTGCGCGACTGGGCGCAGCTCAACCCCAACGCCATGTACCGCGGCAAGAAATTGACGGTGGAGCAGGTGCTCGCTTCGCGCATGGCCTCGGACCCGCTGCATGTGATGGAGTGTCCGATGCTCGCCGACGGCGCTGCCGCTTTTGTCATGACCAGCGCCGAGAATGCCAAGAAGCGCGGCCTCGACACTACGGTGCGTGTCGCCGGATCGGGCGGCTGTGTCAGCCATTACAGCATCGGTCAGGAAAATGACCTGGCGGCACTGGGTTGGGCCACTGCGGCCAAGCGTGCCTACGCACAATCGGGCTGGGGTCCGAAAGATGCCCAGTTTGGCGAGATCTATGATTCCTATGCCGCGGTTACCACGATCGCCGTCGAAGGCTTCGGCATTTGCGAACCCGGCGAGGGCGCGCGCTGGTTCGCCGCCGGCAATGCCTCGCCCGGCGGCAAGTTTCCCTGCAACACCAACGGCGGTTTGCTTTCAGCCGGCCACACCGGCGTCGGTGGCGGCACCGCCTTGCTGGTGGAAGGTGTGCGCCAGTTGCTGGGCCGCGCCGAGTCGGAACGCCAAATCAAAAACGCACAACGCTGCATCATTGGCGGCTCTGGAGGAAGTTATATGGATGCGCAGGTTTTGTTGCTGGAGCGGACGGGGAAAGGGGGTGCCAAATGACGCCACCTATCGTTGCGGATTTTCGCGCAGGCCTCATTCGCGGTGAATTGCTGGTACAAAAATGCAATTCCTGTGGCAAGTTCAACATGTATCCGCGCTATGCCTGCCCGCACTGCCAGTCGGAATCGCTGGGGTGGCAAAAGGCATCCGGCAAGGGCGTGCTGCACAGCTTCACCATTCTGCGTCTGGGTCCTCCGGAAGGCTTCGAGAATGAGTTGCCCTATGCTTTGGGTGTAGTCAAGTTGGATGAGGGCGTGCAGCTGCTCGGCCGCCTGGTCCCCGATGCCGATGGCGAGTGGAAGAGCTACAAGTGCGACGAGCGGGTGGAGTTTGCGCCCATGTCGGCGGAACACGCTGAAAAACGCCCCTGTGCCTGGTTCAAACACGCCAAGACATAAAACGAGCGCCAGATGAACACCTGTGTTTTCCTGCAAAAGGTTGCGCGCCAGCGCCCGGATGGTTTAGCGATCGTGCATGGCGCCGAGCACATCACCTATCGCGAGTTTTATGGGCGCGCGTTGGCGATCGGCGGCAATCTGCTGGCGATGGGGCTCAAGGCAGGCGATCGCGTAGCGTTCTGCCTGTCCAACAGTCCGCGCATCCTCGAAACGATTTACGGTTGCTTCGCCGCAGGCCTTGTGGTGGTCCCGGTCAATGCCCGACTGCATGCGAAGGAGATGGCCTACATCGTGTCCAACTCCGGCGCCAAGGTATTGATCCATGGGCCGGAATATCAGGATGGCATCGTCGAGCATATCGCCGAGTTTTCCGGGTTGCAAAAGCGGGTTTGCATCGAGCAGGCCGAGGGCGCTGTCACTTACAGCGCGTTGCTGGATTCCGCCGCCGCGCTGAAGTCGCCAATTGAAGTCGCGCAAACGGATCCTTGCTGGTTGTTCTACACCTCCGGCACCACAGGCAAGCCCAAGGGGGCGACCTGGAATCACCGCACGGTGAAGATCGTGATCATGAATTACCTCGCCGACCTGCACAATATACTGCCCGGCGAGACTGTTGTTCATGCCGCGCCGATGTCGCACGGTAGCGGGATCATTGCATTGCCCGCAGTGGCGCGCGGCGCTGTCAATATAATTTTCGAAAACAAGAGTTTCGAGCCCAAGGAATTGTTTGCCCTCGTGCAGCGCATGAAGGTTTCCCACATCGCTTTCCTGGCGCCGACGCAGATCATCAAGATGCTGGAAGAGTTCACGCCCGGCGAATATGACCTGTCCAGTTTACGTGCGATATGTTTTGGCGGTGCGCCGATCTATGTCGAGCATTTGCGCAACGCGATCAAGGCATTCGGACCGGTGTTCACACAGCTATATGGTCAGGGCGAAGCGCCGATCACCATTACCGGGATGAGCGCGACCGAAACGGCGCGAATGGCCGAAGCCGATGATCCGCGGATAGGTTCCACCGGCACGATCCGCACCGATATCGAGGCTCGGGTCGTGGATGAACACGACAACGAATTGCCACCCGGCCAGGCCGGCGAAGTCGTGGTGCGCGGTGACATCGTCATGATGGGCTACTGGAATAATCCCGAGGCGACGGCGGAAACCATGCGCAATGGCTGGCTGCATACGGGTGACATCGGTTCCTTCGACGAGAACGGCTATCTGTTCTTGCTCGACCGCGCCAAGGACATGATCATCAGCGGTGGCAACAATGTCTATCCACGCGAAGTGGAAGAAGTCATTGTTCATCACCCCGCCGTTGCAAATGTGGTCGTGTTCGGCATTCCCCATGAATACTGGGGCGAAGCAGTGCATGCCGTCGTCGAACTGCAACCCGGCGCTGCTGCGACGGCCGAAGACATTATTACTTACTGCGGAAAAAACATGGCCGGATACAAAAAGCCCAAGAGCGTCGAGTTCATGGACAAGTTACCGGTGAGCGGATATGGCAAGGTGATGCGCCGCGAAATTCGCGAGACCTATTGGAAGGGATATGAAGGACGTATCGGTGGTGGCGGACCGCAATTGCCCAAGAAAGGATAATCGTGAACAAGGTAATGATTGCCGGCGTCGGCATGACGCCTTTCGGAAAGCAGTTGGGCCGCGGTGTCCGCAGCCTCGCGGTGGCAGCGATTGATGAAGCCATGGCCGATGCCGGCGTGCCCCTGGAAGACGTCGACAAGATTTTTTTCGGCAATGCGGCGGCAGGTATCGTCTCACAGCAGGAGATGATTCGCGGCCAGATTGCGCTGCGCTATCACCCACTGAGTAGTGTGCCACTCATCAATGTCGAGAATGCCTGTGCCTCGGGCGGTTCAGCGTTGAACCTTGCATTCGAGGCGATCAGCGGCGGGCGTGCGGAAGTTGTGTTGGTGGTGGGTGTTGAACAACTGAACCACCCCGACAAGTCGCGGCCCTTCAACGCATTGCGCGGATCCACCGACATCGAGGAAATCGGCGAATCGGAGCCAGGGAAACTCGCAACCAACTCGATCCTCATGGACTACTACGCGGGCGAGGCGCAAGCCTTTCTTGACCGATATCAAGCGCATCCGAGTGACTTTGCCCTGGTTGCCGTCAAGAACCGCAATCATGCGGCGCTGAATCCGCTGGCGCATTTGCGCAAGCCACAGACCGTCGAGGAAGTGCTGGCGGCGCGCATGATTGTTTCACCCCTGACGCTGCCCATGTGTTCTCCAACGACCGACGGTGCTGCGGCACTCGTGGTGTGTTCGGAGGAATACGCACGCCGCCTCAAGGGAGACTTGGTGCATCTGGTGACATCGCAAATCGCTGGCCAGGGAAAAAACCATCCAAAGAGCCCAGTCGTCGGAGCAGCGGCTGCCGCCTACGCCGATGCAGGCATTGGCCCCGGCGATGTTGACCTTTTCGAACTGCACGATGCGGCGGCGCCGGCGGAGTTGTTTCAATATTCCGAGATTGGTCTTTGCGAAGAAGGCCAGGCACACCATCTGCTGCGACGCGGCGCGACTGCCCTGGGCGGTGCGCATCCGGTCAATGTCAGTGGCGGCTTACTCAGCCGCGGCCACCCGTTGGGCGCGACAGGTTGTGCCCAAGTGGTTGAGATATGCACGCAGTTGCGGGGACGCGCCGGCAGCAGACAAGTGGAGGGTGCGCGCAGCGGTATGGCCGTGAACGGTGGCGGTTGGCTGGGCGGGATGTATGCGCTGGCCGTGACCACGATTCTGCAAAAGGCCAACTAGGCTAAGGAAACTCATGAGCAACAAGGTGGAGCTCGAAACCGTCTATTACGAGACGGTGGCGGATGGCGTCGTCATGTTGACGCTGAATCGGCCCGAGTCGGGTAACGGAGTCGTACCCGAAATGGCGCGAGACCTCCTCTCCACGTTTGCCGTACTGGAATCGGATATGCGCGTTCGCGTGCTGATCATCACTGGTGCCGGCAAGCAATTTTGCGCTGGCGCTGATCTTAACGGGTTCAAACATTTTCTCGAACAGCGTCTGCAAATCGAACATGAGCCCTACAACGCCCGTGTTCTGTTTCCTGTCACGCAGCGCCTGGTGACGTGCCGTCTGCCCATCATTGCGGCCATCAACGGTGGTGCGACCGCCGGCGGCTTCGACTTTGCGCTTGCCTGTGACATGCGCGTGGCTTCCAAAAAAGCCAGGATGGGTGAAACCTACATCAAGCTCGGATTGAACCCCGGCAATGGCGGCAGTTACTTCCTGCCGCGCCTGATTGGGTCCGGTCTGGCCGCCGAGCTCGCATTTACCGGCGATCTCATTGACGCCGAACGGGCCTTGAGCATGGGCCTGGTCAACCGTGTGGTCGAGCACGAGCAGTTGATTCCCGCCACCGTTGAACTGGCCGCCAGGATCGCGAAATATTCGCGTCTGGCGCTGGAGGCCACCAAACATCAGCTTCGACAAAGCTGGCACATGGATTTGATCTCTTCCATGAACACCAGCTTCTGGGGTGCAGCTGCGCTGTATCACGGCGCTGACTTGCCTGAGGGCGTCGACGCCGCGCTAGAGAAGCGCGAGCCTGAATACAATCGTCTCGACAAGGAAAGCGACTCGTGATCAACGACATCGTCATCGTCGATGCCGTGGTTCACCCATGGAACATGTCCCCGGAGAACCAGAACCCCGATGCCCCCGACGCCATTGCTGCAGTTCATGGTTCCCACAAGCTGTCGGTCGACGAAGCACATCGCGACTATGTGCTGAATGATGAGGAGTTCTTCACCGACATATCCTGGGACGTCATCGCGCATGCAGAGTTTGTCGAGTCCCCCGTGGATTTCGGCATTATTCATGCGCTCCCCAACCTCGGCTTCGGCCTGAGCTTTATCACCGATCCGGACAAGGCAGCGGCGTTTCGCGACCTGCACCCGAACCGATTCAAGCTTTATGGCACGGTCGATACCCCCATCATCGAAACCGCAATTGCTGACGTCGAGCGCCAGGTCAAGGAACTGAAGGTGGACGGCATCAAGCTCTACCCGGCGTTCTATTACGACGGCAAAGGCCAGGGGTGGAAGCTCGATGGCCCTGACTTCGCCACGCCGCTTCTGGAGGCGGCAATGGACCTGGGCATCAGGCACGTCGCCGTGCACAAGTCCTTGTGGCTTGCACCAGCGCCGAAATGGGCATTCGCGATCGATGATTTTGACTCGCCACTGGCAAGGTTTCCGGATATTCAGTTTGAAATGGTGCACGGCGCGATCGCGTTCCTCGATGAAACCATTGCGTTGCTCAAGCACCACCGCAACCTTTACCTGACGCTGGAAACGACGTTTCAATACATCCTGGTAAAGCCGCGGGTGTTCGCCAAGATTCTTGGCAGGTTGATTACTGAGTGCGGCTCCGACCGACTCTTGTTCGCCAGCGGCAACAACCTTGGGCATCCGTCTCCGTTGATCAGTGCGTTTCTGAATTATGAATTCCCGGAAGCGCATGTCCAGGAGTTCGGTCTGCGCCAAATCACGGCAGAGGACCGGCTCAATATCCTTGGTAGAAACGCCATGCGTCTGCACGGCATCACGCCAGAAGCGGTAATCCAGGGCACCTGCAATGACGAGTTCGCATTGGCACGCGCACGCGGCGAAGTTAATCCCTGGCACCTGCTCCGTGGGGGAAAGGTGGCCAAGCCGCGCTCATGACCCAGATCACGCAAGCCATGGTCTTGCAGCAGTTACGTACCGTGCAGGAGCCTTGTAGCCTGCTCATGCGTAACCCCATGGACATTTGTGAAATGGGTTTGGTGGATGCCCTGGAAATCACGGACGGACGCGTGTCCGTCACGCTGTGCCTGACCGATCCGGGTTGTGTTCATTTCCGCGGGATGCGTCAGTACATTCAGGATGCGGTCATGCAGATACCCGGGGTCCGCGAGGTTGAGGTTCGGCAGACCGTCGACAAGTTGTGGACCCCCGACCGCAAGGGGCAAGTGCTGCCGCGGAGTCCATCTTGCTGAACAGCACTTATCCTGGTTTGCGCGTACTCGACCTGGCAACCAATATCGCCGGCCCATTCGCATCGATGATCCTGGGCGACATGGGCGCCGATGTCGTCAAGGTCGAGCGCCCGCCCATCGGCGACGATACCCGCGCCCTGCCGCCGCGCTGGGGCGACGAGGCGACGGTCTTCATCGCCGTCAACCGCAACAAGCGCAGCGTATTGCTGGACATCAAGTCGGCTGAAGGCCGCGAGGCTCTGCTCAAGCTGGTGGAGACGGCGGATGTCGTGGTTGAAAGCTTTCCGCCCGGGTTGGCGGAAAAACTTCAACTCACTTTTGAACACTTTCGCACGCGCAATCCGCGCATCATTCTTTGCACTATCTCCGCCTTCGGCGACGGACCGTTAGGCTCCAAGATGCCCGGCTACGATGCGCTGGTGCAAGCGGTGTCGGGTCTGATGAGTTTCACCGGTCATCCCGACACGCCGCCGGTCAGGCTTGCACCTTCGGTGCTGGATCTTACGACCGGTATGTGGGGCGCCATCGGCATCATGGCAGCGCTGGCGCGGCGAACAGTGAGCGGCGAAGGTGAGCATGTGCGTCCTTCGCTCCTCGATTCGGCATTCACTCTGATGAATCACCAGGTTCTCGGATTCCTGGCGACCGGCAGTCCGCCGGAAAAACTCGGTTCCGGTGCACCGAGTGCCGCACCCTACCGGGTGTTTGAAGCGTCGGATGG
Source organism: Sterolibacteriaceae bacterium (assembly GCA_025360425.1). Classification (GTDB taxonomy): domain Bacteria; phylum Pseudomonadota; class Gammaproteobacteria; order Burkholderiales; family Rhodocyclaceae; genus JANYCD01. The sequence continues at coordinate 8,176 of JANYCD010000002.1, read as the reverse complement.
CGCCTTCATGCTCGCGACAGCGAGTGATCCGCAATTTGTCCGTTTATGCAAGACCCTGGATCTCGACGGACTGGAAAGCGATCCGCGATTCAGTGCCATGCCTGCACGCCTTGAGCATCGTGAGGAACTCGACACCATGCTGGCAGACCTGTTTGCCCAAGAGCGGGTCGACGTTTGGCTGGATCGGCTGGGAAACGCCGGAATTTCCGTCGGACGGGTCAATGACGTTCGCGCCAGTCTCGACATGGCGGTGACGCAGGAACGAAATCTCCTGATCGATTCGAACACTTTGAGTTGGGCCGAAGGCATGCCGCAACTCCGGCTACCGGTGGACCCGACAGGCAGTGGCATCCGTCGGCCACCGCCAAAACTTGGCGAACACTCGGCGGAAATCCTGCGCGCGGCGGGTTATGACGCCGCTGCGATTGAGCGGCTGGGCAAGACGTGAATCGGATTCGGTTTTAACACTAAAAAGGACGAGAGAAATGGCAGGAAGACTGGCAGGAAAAGTTGCCGTTATCACCGGTGCGGGCTCGGGCATTGGTGCCGCATCGGCAGAACTGTTTTGCCGCGAAGGTGCGAAAGTCGTCATCGTCGATATTTCGGGTAAGCAGGAAGATGTGGCCAAGCGTATTGGCGCCAACTGTCTGCCCTTTCACGCCGACGTTTCCAAAGGCAAGGACGTGCAGGCCATGTTGGCCAAGGCGGTTTCCGAATTCGGCCGACTCGATATTCTCTACAACAACGCGTCGATCATCGGCGAAATGAACCTTGCCGGGGAATATTCCGAGGAGGGCTATGACCAGGTAATGGCCGTTAATGCCCGCTCCGTATTTCTCGGCATCCGCTACGCCATTCCCCTCATGCTCAAGCAGGGCGGTGGATCCATCGTTAACACGGCATCAATGGCGTCCGTCGTCGCGTTCCATGCCCAAATTGCCTACTGTGGTGCCAAGGCGGCGGTGGTCATGATGACCAAGGCGGCAGCAACGGAATATGCGGGCAAGAAAATTCGCGTGAACGCCATCCTGCCTGGTCCCATCAAAACCGGCATGACCGCTGGCATGGATCAGGCGGCGCTCGATGTGGTTTACAAGGCAACGCCCATGGGCCGCATGGCCGAGGCGTCCGAAGTGGCGAATCTGGCGTTGTTCCTCGCCAGCGACGAGTCCTCGTTCATCACCGGTTCGACCATTCTGATCGATGGAGGCTATACCTCCTTATAGCGGTAGCCGCATTCAGCCGCAAAAGTAGAAGTGGATCGTCGCAGTTGACGATCCACTTGTTGCATCCAAAACGCGGATGCATCCAACCGTCCGCTCGAAAGGCTGGTCAGTCCTTACCCACGCCGGCAGCGCGCATCAAAGCAGATTCCTGCCACAGACTGGGAACCTCAAAAAACTCGCTCAGTCGGAAATCGCTGCCAACCTGACCCATGACCTGTGCCCAATTATCACGGACATCCTCAGGGGTGAGTTGCGGATGGTGGTAGCCCAGCGGCTCTGCATAGACGATCCGGGCGATGCGGCCACCACTGACACTGAACGCAGCGCCACTGATGGGGCACTCGTCGTGCAGCAGATAGCCGGACGCCGTGGCGACCTTTTCTGGCGGTGTGTATTTCTCCATGAAGTCGCCTTCCGGAGTGCCTTTCAGCAGATCCCAGTTCTGGCGGCTGTAGGCCAGCGGCAGAATTGCGTTGGCCTTGATGCCAAACTGCTCGCCATAGCCGCCGAGCTGGCGCGTGTAAGCGACGACGGCTGATTTGGCAATCACGTAGGAACCCCACCAGTTACCGTCGGGCTGATTGAAGCCGAAAATGGATCCGGAGCTGGTATTCAGGATGCGGCCGAACTGCTGCTTCTTCATCTGTTCCCAGGCAGCGCGCACCACGAACATCGATCCTTCGAGCAGAATCTTCATGTTGCGCTCGTACAAAGGTCCGGGTTCTTCATGAACGAAATTGCAAACGGCGATTGCGGCGTTATTGACGACAATATCCAAGCGTCCGAATTTGTCCAGCGCCGCCTGAACCATGCGCCCGGCACCTTCGGGATCTGCAACGCTGTCGCCATTGAAGATCGCATCAGCCCCCATGGCGCAAAGTTCTGCGGCAACTTTTTCGCCTGGGTTCGCCCCGGGTTTGCCTGGCTCGCCGGCAACGGTGATGTTGTAGTCATTGACCACGATCTTTGCACCACGCGCAGCCAGAAGCATTGCGTGAGCGCGGCCGATCGAGCCACCAGCGCCGGTGATCAGGGCTACCCGGCCATCAAAGCGAAGTTCCGACATTACGGCTCAGTCTTCGACGAGTGTGATTGCACGTTCCGGGCAAGCCTCGGCACCCATCCGGGCAGCGTCTTCATTTCCCGGTTTGATGACGATTGTCTTGCCACGTTCTGCGTTGTAACCATTGTCATCAAGGGTATATGCGCTCGCCCCCATTGCCTCGCAACGTCCGTGGCCGGAGCATAGTTCTCCGTCGATTATTGCTTTCATTGCATTTCTCCTCGTTGCTTGAAATTGTATTTTCGGGAAGGGGATTGTTTATTTTGACGACTTCATCCGACCCTCGGTAGGCAACTGGTCGATCGCCGCAAGCGCTTCAATTGCCAATCCGTAACCGAGGCCTTCATGCATCAGACGCTTGATGCGCTGAGTGAGCGCAATACGACTGTAACGCCTCGTCAACTGCGGCTTGGCGGCAATCATTGTGGCAAGTTCTTTTGCCCGCGCCATGAGCCGGGCCGGCGGCACGACCTCACTCACTGCGCCGTACTCAAGTGCGGTGCGCGCGTCGAGTTCCTGACCCGTGAGCAGGAAATAGCGCCCTCGATTGGCGCCCAGCAGATGCGGCCATACAATATGGGCGCCATCGCCCGGCACGATGCCGGACATGAAATGCGGCGCATCCTGAAACAAGGCGGTTTCAGAGGCGATGACAATATCGGACAACACCGGAATTTCCGGATGAATCCGCGCCGGGCCATTTACCGCGCTAATGACCGGAACCTCGATATCCAGCAAGTTGAGCAGCAAGCGGCGACCATCATAGATGGTCAAATCCCAGTCGCCCGCGTTGCTCAACTTGAAACTGCCCGCGTCAATCTCGGCACACCAGTTGTCGCCGGTGCTGGTCATGATGACGACCTTGTTGTCGCGATCCGTACCAATGTCGGTGAAGCAATAACCCAGTTCCTCATGGGCAAGGGCGCTCCAGACGAAGTTACCCCCGTTGGTTTGCAGGGTCATGGTGAGGATGCCGTCCTCACGCTCCAGTTTTATATTCTGATAGCGGTTGCGGTATTGATCGAATCGTGCGGCGACTGAAGACATGTTCTCAGAACACCAGTTCAAGTTTGCGCATCGAGCGCAGAAAGGCAGTCTCGTACGTCGGTTCCGTACCGGGTTTCATTGAGAATTTCGGAATGCGCTTGAGCCATTCCTCCAACGTCGCGCGCAGTTCCAGGCGGGCGAGATTGGAGCCAATGCAACGATGCTTGCCGACGCCAAAAGTGGAGTGAATCACGTTCTTGCGCGTGAGATCCACCTTGTGCGGATTGTCGATGACCCTTGGATCGCGCGAACTGGCGGAATAGGCCAGCATCACGAAGTCGCCCTCCTTCATCTGCGTGCCGGCGACCTCGACGTCGCGGGTGCAGGTGCGCCCCAGCCCAACGATGGGTGGAAAAACCCGCGCGAATTCTTCGATTGCATTGGACATCTGGTCCGGATTGTTGAGAAGCCATTCGCGATCAGCGGGGTTGGTGGCGAGGTAATGAATCGCCGATGCCATCACATAGGTCGTGGTGGCAATCCCGCCAAATGTCAGGTCGACCAGGATGCTGACCTTGTCAGCCCATGTTGACGGTTGGCCGCCTTCGTAGATCACACCGGCGAGAATGGTATCGACCATGTCACCTTTTGGTGGCTGCGTGGCGCGAACCTTGAGGTAATTGTCGAGATATTCGAATACGAAGGCAAAATGCCCACCGCGGTCATCGACCGGGCCAAATGTTCCCTGCTCGACGCCGTCGACCAACTTGGTAAGGTCGTCAACCGGCACGCCGAGAATGTTCTTGAAATACGCCCATCCGGGTAACAGAACACCGAACTCGCTAAGGAATTCGCACTCTCCCTTGTTGATGAAACCGTCGATCAGCGTATTGACGTCGGCGCGAATATTCGCATCGTAGCTGGCAACCGTCTTGGGGCTGAGGTGCGGGTCAATGACAGTCCGCCACGCGGTGTGGATGGGCGGATCACTTTCTTCCGGCAACAGAAGTGGCAGACCTTCGGGCCGGTTGGGTTGGTAACCCTTGGCGCTGGAGAACGTTTTCCAATCTTGACCAATACGACGCACGTCTTCATTGCGGCTCACCCACCAATACCCGGTACCGACCTTGCTGTGCGCCACCGGGCAATGCTCCAGATGGGCTTCCAGAGTTTCGTTGAACTTGGTGTTGAACATCGGATCGTTGTAGTCGAAGTCGTTGAATATGTCGCGACCAAATCGCGCGATCAACTCTTCCTTCGTCGGTGTCTTGTCCGAATCGGCTTGCTTAACTGACGTGCTCATTATTTTTTCCTCAAGCGTTTGAAAATTCGTGGCGATTGTCGAGGATATTGCATTCCGTGGGACGCGACAAACAATCGATTGTTTTTTCGACTCTACCCGTTATCGGAACACCGTGTCAACACGGCATGGAGGCTGATTCAAGACGGCCGCAAGGCGGGCGGATTGCCCGAGGCAACCAGTTGCTGCTGGGCAATCTCGGCAAGGAGAAATTTTTGCGCCCTGCCGGTTGCCGTGTAAGGAATCTCCTGGGCGGAGAGGAAGATCACATGACCGGGTACCTTGAAACGCGCCAGCCGGCGGGCGCACAGATCGACGATTTCCTGTGGCGCCGGGCGCTGCTCACCAGCAGGGACGATGCAGACACAGCCAATTTCCCCCATCTTGGCATCGGGGATGCCGATGACAAAGGCTTGACCAACCAATGGGTGCTCGCTGACGAGTTCCTCGATTTCACGCGGCATGACCATTTCGCCGCCACAACGATAGGTTTCCTTGATGCGCCCGGTGAGTGTCAGGTAACCCTCTGCATCGACGATACCAATATCACCCGTATGCAGCCAACCTGCGGCGTTGAATGCGGCGGCAGTTTCCTCCGGCTTTTTATAGTAACCGGCGGTGACGATGGGGCCGCGCGCAACCAGCTCGCCAGGCATCCCAACCGGCAGGTCGGCGCCGGTTTCCGGGTCGATGGTCTTGTACAAGGCAAGCAGCCCATCCAGCGCGGGATCGCCCGCGACCCCCGCGTACTTGAGTCGTCCATTGGTAGTGAGCAGCTTGTCGTCCGGACCTTCCGGAAATGTGCACGTCGTCGAAGCGGTCGTTTCGGTCATGCCGTAACCGGTAAGAATCTCGCGCGCGCCGAGCACATCGCGGATCTCCTGCCAGATCGTCGCCGGCGACGCCCCGCCAGAATTGAACATGGCGATCAGGCTCGAATGATCAAAACCACGCTGGCGCACCACCTCCAGCAGCTTGAGCGTCATCACCGGCACGCAAACGATTTCACTGGCGTGATGGCGTTCCGCCGCCGCGATCATCTGCTCGGCATCAAAAGCGACATGCGGAATAATTGCGCCGCCGCTGAAGGCGCACGCGATCAAACATTCCACATAGCCGAAGACGTGATACATCGGCAGTGCAAAAAGAATGCGGCGGCCGTCTTCAAACGCGCGGGTGTAGACCGAGGCATAGGCCGCACGCAGAATCATGTCGTGGCTGAGCATGACCCCTTTGGGGCGGCCCGTGGTGCCGGAGGTATAAATTACGTCGCAGAGGGAGCCAGAGTCGGCGCTTGCTTCGCGCCGCGCCAGCTCGGCGTCGCTCTGCGCCGTGGCCAGCCGCGCCAGATCGTCGAGATCCGCGGTGCCCGCGCGCCGCGCGTCATCGGTAGAAAACACAAAGACGTCACGCAACATGGGCAGATGCGAACCGCCACCAGCGGTGGCCCAGCCGGGCGCAATTTCATCCAGGTTGTCCAGATAGTGGTGATCGCGCAGCCGGTTCATGGTGATGAGCACGGTAGTATCCGATTGCTCAAGTATGTAGCGCAGCTCCTGGCGTCTCAGCAGGTAGTTGATCGGCACCGCCGCCGCGCCGACCCGCGCGATGGCATATTTAGCTGCGACATATTCCGGGTAGTTGGCGAGAATGATCGCGACATGATCGCCCGCGCGTACGCCGCGGGCGATCAAGCCTGAAGCCAGGCGTCGCGACCAATCCTGGATGTCCTGGTAGCTGTAGTTCCGCTCATCCGTAATGACCAACGGTCGGGTACCGAACTCAACTGTCGCTGCGTCCAGCGCCTGCGAAATGGTCATCGGTTTCCAGACCGGATAGCGCGCTTCGAGCAGCTCACGGCGTTGGGACGGCGTAAAAATCATGAATAGGTTTCGGTTTTATCGAGTTGATTCGAGTCGGCTTGACAACATAAATCAACCCAACTAACATTTGTTTTAATGTACTTCGCACCATTGCTGTTTGTCAAACCACCGTAGCGAAATCATGCAGCGTCAAGCAGCGCTTGGACCCTGCGACGAACACAAGCCAATTACACCAACCGCAGCTTCAATCCGGCCTCTCGTACTTTTACCTGCACGACAGGTTGCAGCAATCGGCGTCAACGCTACGATTCAAAAAGGAAAGTTCATGGATTTCAGCTTCACTGAAGAACAGCGTATCTGGCACGACACCCTCCATTCATTCATGGAGAAGGAAGTCAGTCGCGAATACACCCGGGAACATGACGCCAACCGCGATTTTCCTGAAGATGTATATCGAAAAATGGCCGATCAGGGCTGGCTGGGGCTGATGGTGCCGGAAGAGGATGGTGGAGTCGCCGCTGATCCCATCATGTTCGCGATCTTTTGCGAGGCCATCGGCAAGCATAGCCTCGATACCGCCGCCTGCATCATGACCTCAATGTTCACCGCAGGGAATATTTCGCGCCACGGAACGCCTGAGCAAAAACAAAAATACCTGCAACCCTTTCTGAAGGGCGACGCCAAGTTTTCAATATCGATCAGCGAACCCGGCTCAGGTTCGGACGCCGCGTCGGCGCGTTCCACGGCGCGCCTCGAAGGTGACGAATGGGTGTTGAACGGCAACAAGGTGTGGTGCTCCGGGGCGCAATTGCCGGGGGCGACCATCGCGATTCTGGCGCGGACAGACCAGGACCGTTATAACGGATTCAGTCTTTTCCTGGTACCGAACACGACGCCGGGCCTGGACATCAAGAAGATGAACACCGTCGTCCGCAAGAGTCTGGGCACAACGGAATTTTTCATGGACAACATGCGCATTCCAAAGAACGCGATCCTTGGCGAAGTGGGCAGAGGTTGGCATTACATCGGCGAGCATCTGGAATATGAACGCCTCAGCATTGCCGCTTCGCAGGTTGGAAATGCGCGTACCGCACTGGATGACACCATCCGCTATACCAAGGACCGCAAGCAATTCGGCAAACCCCTGTCGTCATTCCAGGTGCTCAAGCACAGGATGGCGCAAAACGAGGCAGAGCTCGCTGCCGCCCGCCTCTTGGTTTATTCCGCTGCGAGCAAGATGGCGCGCGGCGAACGCGCGGTCAAGGAAGTCTCGATGGCCAAGCTGATCACCTCGGAAACCCTGTTCAGAATTGCCTTCAATGGCATGCAGGCCCTGGGCGGCTATGCGCAACTGCCCGAATACGACATGGAACGCTACTTCCGCGAGGCCAAGCACGGCATGGTCGGCGGCGGCACCAACGAAATTCTGCGCAGCATCATAGCCAAGGATATGGGGCTGTGAGTGGTAGTGTGGTATAAATAATACAAATAATGAAATTAGCTATTTCAAGTCGCTGAAGTTGAATTACCATCGCCACCGTTTCGCCATCTGTCAAACCAGCGTTTGTTGAGTAAATGTGAACTAAATTCGTGATAAAGGAGAAGAGCAATGAGGGGTATTAAAAAGAACCGATTTTCGTTGAAAGCGCTTACGTTAGCAGTCGCGGCCGTATGTACGGCTGGCACGGCGCACGCTTTCAAAGTGGACGCAGGTCCGGATTGGGACATGCAGTTCGACAACACGGTGCAATGGACGATGGGTTGGCGGGCGGAGAGC
>JANYCD010000030.1 GCA_025360425.1 Sterolibacteriaceae bacterium | reverse complement strand
CTGGCGGAGAGGGCGGGATTCGAACCCGCGGTGGGATGTTATCCCACACACGCTTTCCAGGCGTGCGATTTAAACCACTCATCCACCTCTCCGGAATGTCTTTGCCTGCGCAAAGAGGCGCGGATTCTAGCAGAGAATCAGCGTTCGACGTGACGCAGCGACAGGTCGATGGCGCGTATGTCCTTGGTCAAGCTGCCAACGGAAATGCGGTCCACGCCGGTCTCGGCGATGGCGCGCACAGTCTCCAGCCGCACGCCGCCCGAGGCTTCAAGCAGGGCGCGGCCACTGTTGATCCTTACCGCCTCACGCATTTGCGCGAGGTCCATGTTGTCGAGCAGGATCATTTTCACGCCGACATCAAGTGCTTCCGTCAGTTGGGCGAGGTTCTCGACTTCTATCTGGATAAAGACATCGCTACGGCCGAGCCCTCGTGCCTGGGCCAACGCCGCAGTGACGCCACCGGCGGCGATGATGTGGTTTTCCTTGATGAGAATGCCGTCATAGAGGCCGAGACGGTGATTTGCGCCGCCGCCGCAACTCACCGCGTACTTCTGCGCGAGGCGCAGGCCGGGCAGTGTCTTGCGGGTGTCGACAATCGTGGCGCCGGTGCCGGCAATCGCATCTACATAGCGCCGCGTCTTGGTAGCGGTGGCCGAGAGCAATTGCAGGAAGTTCAGTGCCGAACGTTCGGCGCTGAGCAGGGTGCGGGTTTCGGCAAGGATTTCGCACAGCACCTGGCCTTCACGAATGGTGTCGCCGTCCTGCGCGGTCCAGCCGATTTTCGCTTCCGGATCGAGCCGCACGAAACATGCATCGAACCAGGCGATGCCACACAGCACGGCGTTTTCGCGACTGACGACGGTCCCGCGCGCGATGTGCCCAGCGGGCATGAGCTGGGCGGTGAGGTCACCGCCGCCGATATCTTCTGCTAGTGCGGCGACCACATTACGGTCCACTTCGGCGGTGAGTTGCAGCGGAAAATTCATGCTATCGTGCAAAAAAAAGATGTATCAATTTTAGCATTCAGCGGAGGCGGGCATGATCCAGATCTTTAACGTCAGCATTGGCGTGCTGATTGCATTGGCCTTTGCGGCTGTTCTGCTCTACTTCTACGTCAAGGACGTGTCGCAGAAGAAGCATTCCATTCTGCGCAACTATCCGATCATCGGGCGCTTCCGTTTCCTGTTTGAACAATTCGGAGAATATTTTCGCCAGTATTTTTTTCTCAATGATCGCGAGGAACGGCCGTTCAATCGTTCCACGCGGAGCTGGGTTTATCGCCTGGCGAAGAACGAAGGCGGCGTTATCGGCTTCGGCTCAACCTACAACCTGCACGAGTCCGGCGCACTGCTGTTCGTCAATGCACCCTTTGCCATTCTGGAAGAGGATCGCTTTCCTGCGCCGCCGATGGCGATCGGCGAAGGCTATTGCGAGAAGCCGTTCATTGCGCGCTCCATCGTCAATGTCAGCGGCATGAGTTTCGGCGCGATCTCAAAACCCGCGGTGCAGTCGTTGTCGCGCGGCGCGGCGGCAGCCGGATGCTGGATGGACACTGGCGAGGGCGGTCTGTCGCCTTATCACCTTGAAGGCGGCTGCGATGTGATGATGCAGATCGGCACTGCCAAGTACGGTGTGCGCGATTCGGAAGGCAATCTGTCGGATGCAAGATTGCGCGAGATTGCATCCTATGAGTCGGTGCGCGCATTCGAAATCAAATTGTCGCAGGGCGCCAAGCCGGGCAAGGGCGGCGTATTGCCGGCTGCCAAGGTAACGCCCGAGATTGCCGCCATCCGCGGCATACCGGTAGGGCAGGATTCTCTTTCGCCCAATCGGCACCTGGACATCGCCAACATCGATCAGTTGCTCGACATGGTGATGCATGTGCGCGAAATGACCGGCAAGCCGGTCGGCATCAAAACGGCCATCGGCGGCTGGGACTTCATGAATCTGCTGTGCGAAGCAGTGATACGGCGCGGCTTGGTCAGTGCCCCCGATTTCATCGCCGTGGATGGCGGCGAAGGTGGTTCGGGTGCCGCGCCGCAAGCACTGGCCGACCACATGTCGCTGTCGATCGAGGAAGGTCTGCCGCGTGTGATCGATGCGTTGATCGAAAGCGGCTTAAAGGAACGCGTCAGGGTGATCGCCGCCGGGCAACTGGTGACATCGGCGCGTGCCGCATGGGCGCTGGCCTGCGGTGCCGACTTTGTGAATACGGCGCGCGGCTTCATGTTTTCGCTGGGTTGCATCCAGGCGCTGCGTTGCCACACCAACACCTGCCCGACCGGCGTCACCACGCACAACCCACGCCTGCAACGCGGGCTGGTGGTGGAAGAAAAGTTCGAACGGGTGGCGAACTACTGCAGGAACATGAACAAGGAGTTGGACATGATCGCGCACAGCTGCGGTCTGCACCATGCCCGCGAGTTGCGCCGCGAGCATGTGCGCATTGTTCAGGCTGACGGGCGCAGCATTGCGCTCAACATGCTTGATCCTTACCCGAAGCAGATCGCGCACCCGAACTGATCCAGCGATTCAACTCCCGGCGCGCGCTGGCTATCAGTTCGCTGGCGACCAGGCCGATCGGGCCAACACCTTCATTCACCAAATTGTCGGCCGCGCAGCCGTGCAGATGGGTCGCGCACAATGCGGCTGCATCTTCCGACCAGCCCTGCGCCAGCAGTGCCGCCATCATCCCGGTCAACACGTCGCCTGCCCCCGCGCTTGCCAGGCCCGGGTTACCGCTGGTGTTGATGAACCAGCGACCGTCGGCCAGCGCGATGATACTGCCACACCCCTTCAGCACCACATGGGCGTTGAAGCAGCGTGCGAGTTCCAGTGCGTTTGCAACGCGATCACCCTGAACCGCTTCAGTGGTGATCGCCAGCAGGCGTGCCGCTTCGGCTGGATGCGGCGTGAGAATGGCAGGGCGTTCGCGGCGCGTGAGCCGTCGCGCGATGACCGGCCGTTCGGCGAGGATATTGAGTGCGTCGGCGTCGACCACCAGCGGCAATGGCGACTCGATCGCGCGCAGCAGCAGATCGCCGGCAGTTGTTGATTGACCCAGGCCAGGCCCGATGGCCAGTGCAGTTGACAAAGAAAACAATCCTTCCGCTGCCCGCAGCATCAGTTCCGGTTGCAGCGGGTCGACAGCAATGCGTCCCAGCATGCCCACATAAACCCGTCCCGCACCCAGCTTCAAGGCGGCACGCCCCGCCAGCAACGCGGCGCCGGCCATGCCCGACGCGCCACCAAGAATACCAGCTGAACCATAGCTGCCCTTGTGGCTGTTGCGTGGTCGCGGCCTGAGTTGATCGGCAAACAGCGAGGGCTCGACGATGCATCCGCTCGCTGTGTCGCGAACTGCATTTTCCAGTCCGAGATCGGCCACTGAGGTCTCGCCGCAATGATCGGGGCCGTCCAGCGTCAACAGCCCTGGCTTCATCGCGATGAAGGTGATGGTATGGCTGGCACGCACCGTCGCGCCGCGTGTTGCGCCGGTGTCGCCATCGAGCCCTGATGGGCAATCGAGGGCCAGCACCGGGCCGCCATAGTCATTGATGCGCCGTATCCATTCGGCGTAGCGCTCGTCGATGGCGCGAGTCAGGCCGATGCCAAACAGACCGTCGATCACGAGACCATATTCACCGCCGGGCACAGTTTCATGTATCGCTCCGCCGGCATTGCGCCAGGCGGCGAAAGCGACGTGCGCATCAATGGGCAGTTTGTCGGCTTCACCGCTGAAAACGACCACTGGTTTTAACCCATGCTGTTTGAGCAGGCGGGCGACGACCAACGCATCGCCGCCGTTGTTGCCCGGCCCGGCGAATATCAGCGGTACGCCCGCAAGCCCGTGTTGCAGCCGCATGGCAAGCTCGGCAGCGGCTGCGCCAGCGCGCTCCATCAGCGGCGACTTGTCGGCGCCATGTGCCTGCTCAATGCGGCGCAGTTCGGCGGAACGGAGAATGGGTGTCGTCATGTGCGGCTGGTATCGGTGATTGGACAGTAGTATTGTATGAGCTTGATCAAGCCTGCGCTGTTGATGGTGAACATCCCACGCTGCCCACAATTCCCATGCAGTTGAACGATCTCATCGGACAAATAGAGTCAGGCATCGCGACCTTGCGTCGCGACCTGCACGCACATCCCGAGCTGGCCTTCAACGAAACGCGCACCGCCGACGTGGTCGCCGCGCATCTTGAAAAACTCGGGCTGGAAGTATTTCGCGGCATGGCCCGCACCGGTGTTGTCGCCCGCCTCAAGGTTGGTTCGAGCGCGCGCGCCATCGGCCTGCGCGCCGACATGGATGCACTGCCGCTGCCCGAACTCAATACCTTCGACCATCGCTCGCAGCACGCCGGCCGCATGCACGCCTGCGGCCACGACGGTCACACCGCAATGCTGCTCGGCGCGGCCGAGGCGCTGGCGGCGACGCGTAATTTCGATGGCACGGTGTATTTCATTTTTCAGCCAGCCGAAGAACACAACGGCGGCGGCAAGGTGATGATCGAAGAAGGCTTGTTCACGCGCTTTCCGATGGAGAGCGTGTTCGGCCTGCACAACTGGCCGGGCATGGCGGCCGGCAATTTCGGCATCATGGAAGGCCCGGTGATGGCCGGCGCCGACCACTTCGAAATTACCATCACCGGCCGCGGCGGCCACGCCGCCATGCCGCATCAGGCGACCGATGTGGTGGTGGCCGGCAGTGCGCTGGTGCAGGCGCTGCAAACGCTGGTGTCACGCAATACCGACCCGCTGGATTCAGCCGTGGTCAGCGTCACACGCTTCAATGCCGGCTTTGCCGACAACGTATTGCCCCAGCATGCGGTGCTGGGCGGCACAGTGCGCAGCTTCAATGCGAAGTTGCAGGATGCGCTGGAAGCCGGCATGCATCGCGTTTGTGAAGGGATTGGTTCCGCCTACGGTGTCACCGTGGCGTTGAAGTATGAGCGCGGCTATCCGCCGACGATCAATGCCGTTGAGCCGGCCGCGTTGTGTATCGAAGTGGCGCGGACCGTGGTTGGTGATGCGCGTGTTCACACCGATCTGAAGCCGAGTATGGGGGCGGAGGATTTCGCCTACATGGCGCAGGCTGTGCCGGCTTGTTATGTATGGCTGGGGAATGGGCCGGGGGAGGGAGGGTGCATGTTGCATAGTCCGCATTACGACTTCAACGATGCGGTCATTCCGGTCGGGATTCGGTATTGGGTGGGGATTGTGGAGAGAGTGTTGGGCTCGACCTAGGCCGTCATTCCCGCGCACCCGTCCGGATGTCTCCGTCGAAAAGCGGGAATCCATTCCCAATGTCGGTCGACCTATTACCTCCGTTCGTGCTGAGCTTGTCGAAGCATGAGGACACTAATGCCGGGGCGAGTCCCGGCATTAACTCAAATACTCAACACTCCACCCGCACAAGTCGTCGACTGCTCCAGCCGAGCCGCAGTAGGCAAAAGGTTCAACCCCGTCTGCTTCTTCAACTTCACAGCCGCTTTCTTCAGTTCTTCCATCGTCAATTCCAATTGTTCTCCGATCACTGCAACGGCAATTGCATTGCCGTTGTCGCATGACGGAAAGGCAAAGGCGCGGTCGTCAAACGCCTGTTTGATGCGCGCCACGCTGTGGCGAAAATCCTTGCGGCGGCTGAGCAAATTGGTGATCAACATGCCGTCGTCGGCCAACCGGGCGCGGCAATTGACGTAGAAGGGAAGGGTGTCGAGCATGCCGGCGCGGGCGTCGGCGTCGAAGCCGTCGACCAGGATCAGGTCGTAGCGCGGGCCTTGCTGCATCATGAAATCGACGGCGTCTGCAACGACAATGTCGAGATGCGTTGATTCTTCCGGCAACTTGAAGTGCTGGCGCGCAACGGCCACCACGCGCGGCTCGATTTCCACCACGGTGATTCTGGTGCTGGGGCGGTGGCGGTGCAGGAATTTTGTCAGCGATGCGGCACCCAAGCCGACCAGCAAAGCGCGGCGCGGCCAGCGCAGTTCGGGGCGCAACAGCAGACAGGTCATCATCTCGCGCGTGTAGTCGAGTTCGAGTGACCACGGGCGGGCAATGCGCATGGCGCCCTGGATCCAGTCGGAGCCGAAGTGCAGATAGCGGACGCCAGCTTCCTCGCTGACTTCGATTTCCATCCCGCGTTTCAATGCAGCGTGCGGACCGGCGCGGGAAACAACTGTTCGATGACGTCCGGGCCGAAGCGGTATTCGTGGTTGCAGATGTCGTCGTGGATGACTACAGCGCCATGTTCGACGATGATGGCCTGGAGTTCCTCGCGGCCAAGGGCGCGCAGCATATCCAGTACTTTGGCTTCATCGCGCGGGCAGTGGTAGCTGGTGGCGCATGGCGTGAACAAGCGTAGCGTTTCTTCGGGAAACAGGCGCGACAACAGCGTTTTTGGCGGCAGCGCCAGATCGCCTGCTTGCAGTGTGGCAGCGAGGATCTGGATGCGATTCCAGCCATCGGCATCGCGCTCATCGGCCTGCGGCAGCTTTTGCAGGAACAGGCCGCAGGCCGCGACGTCATCTGCGCTGAGCCATAGCCGGGCCGGTTGTTGTGCCGACTGCTGCAGGTGGTTTTCAAATATGGCGGCAACGGTTTCGCCTTCGAGTGGCACTATGCTCTGATAGGGCTGTGAGCCGCTCTTGTCCTGCAAGGTCAGCACCAGTTTGCCATCGCCCAGCAACTGCGGCACCGGCGCCGGCTGCAAGTCTTCAGGCGCCTTGGCGACGCCGCGCAACTGCATTTGCTCATTGCAATCGACCAGCATCAGGCGGATTGCGCCGCGCCCCTGGATCTGGAAGCTGAGGCGTCCCGGGGACTTCATCTGGCTGCCCAATAGCGCGGTGACGGCCGCCATTTCACCCAGCAGTTGACGTGTGGCCGGGGCGTAATTGCGGCCAGCATAGAGACTGCGCCAGGCCGAGCCGAGCTGTACCAGTGAACCGCGAATGTCGAGGTCTTCAAACAGGAAGCTGCAAACGGCGTCGTTCATTTGATGAAACTCGCGAACAGGGCCGGATCGAAACCCACCAGTAATTGACCACCGCTTTCGACCACCGGGCGCTTGATCAAGCTGGGGTACTCCATCATCAACGCCACCGCCTGACCTTGCGTGGTGATGTCCTGCTGCTCAGGTGTGAACTTGCGCCAGGTCGTGCCGCGGGTATTGACCAGCGTTTTCCAGCCCAATGCCTTGCACCATTGGACCAGGCGTTCGCGTTCGACGCCATTCTTCTTGTAGTCGTGAAACTGAACCTCGACGCCATGCGTGTCGCACCAGGCAAAGGCTTTTTTCATGGTTTCGCAGTTTTTGATGCCGTAGAGTGTGGCCATGATCTCAATGTTGTGCGTCGAATGCCGATAACAAGATTATATCGTGCGTGCCAACCGCGGAACCCGGCCATACGGGTTCATGTTGCTGGAGTTAACCTGTCAGCTAGGCACGCTGTAGGAGAACTGGAACGTGCGTCGTCGCTTGATTTATCGGTCGGTTCGACCTTACGTTTCGGCGGTCGCGGTGGTCATTACTGCGACACTGATGGTTACAGCGATTTATTACAACGAACTTGGTTTGCCCTGGGTCTCGTTTTTGACCGGCGTTCTGGCGGCGGCAATCCCGGCCATGGCGAGCCGTGCGTCGCGGGCGGAATGGATCATCACGCGGCGCGAGGCGAAGCTCGCCTCAGTGCAGGAAAAGCTGAACAATGAAATGCGCATGCATCATGGGTTGATGCACAAGCTGGGAACCAGCAAGATCCAGTTGCACCTGCTCGAACAACTCCTGCCGGTCACGGCGATTTATGTCGACGCTGAAGGATTGATCCGGTTCCATAATCGCTCCTTTCGTGACTGGCTAGGGTTGCGTGGTGAACATATCGACGGTCGTTCATTGCGTGATGTGCTGGGTGTCAAGACGTTTGGGGAAGTTTCCGTCGCAGTTGGCAAGGCCTTGACTGGGCAACCAGTCGCCTTCAAACATTCCTGCACCGGGCTGGACGGCAGGACGCACGAATTCCATGTGGATTATCTGCCGTATCTCGGCAGCGACGGCAAGCCCAGCGGATTTTTCGCCTTGCAAACTGCGCTGGCGGCTGGGGGTGATGCATTCCGCCCGGCATACTTGACCGAAGCCGTCAGCGCGCAGCCGCTTGCAGGAAAGACAAGTGCCGAGCAGGACATGTTCATCGAATCATTTTCCGAGGAGCTTAGCGGAGGCAACGACGCGGTCGCGCGCATCATGGCCGCCATCGAGCAGGATGAGTTTCGTCTTTATTGCCAGCGTATTGTGCCGCTGGCTACCGCAGAGCCGCACGCCGATCATCACGAGGTTTTGATCCGCCTGATCGAGGAAGAGGAAGGCATGATGCCGCCCGGCGCATTCTTTCCCCTGGTTGAAAAATACGATTTGATGCCACACCTTGATCGCTGGGTGGTGCACCACATCATTGATTGGGCCGCCTCACGACCACCACGGCCGGCGCCATCGCCAGAGGCGATATTTTTCATCAATCTGGCGCTGCCGACGATGAGCGACCCGGAGTTTCCGACCTATGTGCATGACCAATTGGATGCTTATGGGGTGGCGCCCGCGCTGTTGTGCTTTGAGATCACCGATTCGGGGCTGATGCAGCGTCACGATGATGCCGTCGTGTTCGTCAAGCGAATCAGGGAATATGGCTGTCGTGTCGCGATCAGCGGCTTCGGGCATGAGCGGGTGTCGTTCGAATCCCTGCGCGGACTCAAGGTCGATTATCTCAAGATCGACGGCAGCATCATCCTCCATCTGCTGCAAGATCCCACGGAACTGGCCAAGGTGATCGCGATTGCACGCGTTGCCAAGACCATTGGCGTGCGTACTGTGGCCGAGCTTGTCGAAAGCGATGACTGCATTGTCAAGTTGCGTGGGCTCGGTGTCGATTTCGTGCAAGGCTTTGGCGTATCGACCCCGCGACCGCTTAGTGATCTTGCATAGTGGTGGTTGCGGACAGTTGAGCCAGGGCAATTGCCGGAACGTGCTGTTCAATAAATTTGTTATTATTGAGACATGAAAAAACAAATATTTTTTCTGGCATTGCTGGTCGCGGGCTATGCGCAGGCTGGCCTGGATTGCACCGATAATCCATACCGGATGATCGAGATCGAAACCAATATCATGCGTTGTGTGAATGGCACCGGCGACCCCACCGCAAAACGCTACATCCTCTACGGGCGCTACAACGGCAATTTCTTTACCATGATCAAGAAGGGCTATGGTCTTTGCGCTGATATAAAAGACACCCGTAAAAATTTCGGTGCCTGCGATGATGCAAGCTTCTGGGCTGCGGCGAATGCAGCACTGCCTTCCGAAGACTATGCCAAATATCCCGAGGCCAAAAAACCGCCCGAAGGTGCAGAATAAATTGTTTCGAAGTTTCTGCCGCTCAACTGCCCTGTGTTCTTGTTCGGAATTACTTGGTTACCGACTGGGGCGGAGCATTGTCGTGTTCCTCATTTGTTTCATTCCGCCGTTTTTCTTTCCGCTCTTGTCGTTCCTTCAGAAAATTTTCTTTTTCTTCGAGAGTCATTTTCTCCATTCGCTCGTGCATGCGTTGGCGAATTTTCTCGCGCTGCTCGGGCGTCATTTTCTCCACCCGCTCACGCATTTCATTGCGACGTTGTTCCTTCTGTTCAGGCGTAAGCTTTGACCACTCCTCGCGCATCTGTTGACGCATGGCCTCACGTTGCGCAGGGGTCGTGTCCTTGAAGCGCTCCATGTGATCCGGGGAAGCCGCGGCTTGCGGCGTGTCGTCGGCCAGGGCAATGCCCGATGATCCGGCGACTAGCCCCCAGGCACAGGCGGTGATGGCAATCAGCTTGCGGGCCAGGTGGATGGGCTGCATTTTTTCTCCTTGGAGTTGAATGGGACGACTTGCATTCTGGTGCGCGCCTGTAACAGACACGTGGCAGTTTGGCGTGTTGTTGTTACCGAATGTAAGCAATCAATGCCTCTGCTAGACTTTGCCCGCCATTTCAATTCCGCTAACCGAGCGCAACTGTTCCGCATGCTGCGATTGACCGAAATCAAGCTGCCTCTTGACCACGCCCAGGGGGAGGTCAACGCCGCAATCCTGACCACGCTTGGGGTTTGCGCGAACGAGCTGCTCGGCTTCACCGTGTTTCGCCGCAGCGTTGATGCGCGCAAGAAGTCGGCCATCCTGCTGATTTATACGCTCGATGTCGAAGTCAGCGACGAAGCGGCGGTGCTTGCGCGGCTCAAGGCCAATCTGCATGTGGGCCCCACGCCGGACACAAGTTATCGTTTCGTGGCGCAGGCGCCCCGACAGTTGGCTTTGCGTCCGGTGGTGATCGGCAGCGGCCCCTGCGGCCTGTTTGCCGGACTGATCCTGGCCCAGATGGGTTTTCGCCCGATCATTCTGGAGCGTGGCAAGGCGGTACGTGAACGTACTCAGGACACCTGGGGGTTGTGGCGTAAGGGGGTGCTCAACCCGGAGTCGAACGTGCAGTTCGGCGAAGGCGGCGCTGGCACGTTCTCCGACGGCAAGCTCTACAGCCAGATCAAGGATCCGCAGCACCTGGGTCGCAAGGTGCTGACTGAATTCATCAAGGCCGGTGCACCGCCCGAAATCCTCTATGTCAGCAAGCCCCACATCGGCACCTTCCGGCTGGTGACGATGGTGGAAAACATGCGCGCCAGCATTGCCGCGCTGGGTGGTGAAATCCGTTTCCAGAGCCGCGTCGAGGACATCGAGCTTGACCAGGGGCAGGTGCGTGGCGTGGTCCTGGCCGATGGCGAGCGGATTGCCGCCGACCATGTGGTGCTGGCGGTCGGCCACAGTGCCCGGGATACGTTTCAGATGCTGCATGACCGGGGGATCTATGTCGAGGCCAAGTCGTTTTCCATCGGTGTGCGCATTGAACATCCGCAATCGCTGATCGATCAGGCGCGCTATGGCAAGTCTGCGGGCCATCCCTTGTTGGGCGCTGCCGATTACAAGCTGGTGCATCACAGCGCCAATGGCCGCGCTGTCTACAGCTTCTGCATGTGTCCTGGCGGCACGGTGGTGGCTGCCACTTCGGAGCTGGAACGGGTGGTCACCAACGGCATGAGCCAGTACTCGCGCAATGAGCGCAACGCCAACAGCGGCATCGTGGTCGACATTTCACCAGCCGATTATCCGGGCCATCCGCTGGCGGGAATTGCATTCCAGCGCCATTGGGAGTCCCTCGCATTCCAGGCGGGTGGCGGCGCCTACGCCGCGCCGGGGCAGCGTGTTGCCGACTTTCTGGCCGGGCGTCCATCCGTCACGCTGGGCGCGGTGACGCCGTCGTACAAACCTGGCGTTCATCCGACCGACCTTGCAGCCTGCTTGCCTGATTTTGCGGTCATGGCGATTCGTGAGGCGCTGCCGGCCTTCGACCGCAAGATACGTGGCTTTGCCATGGATGATGCGGTCATGACGGGGGTCGAAACCCGAACCTCGTCGCCGATCCGCATCAAGCGCGGGGGCGACTTCCAGAGTCTGAATACGCGCGGGCTGTATCCGGCCGGGGAGGGTGCCGGTTACGCTGGCGGCATACTGTCGGCAGCAGTGGACGGCATCAAGGTGGCTCAGGCGGTCGCCCTGAGTATCTCCGGCGTGGCCTGAGGCATAAAAGGCTGCGACCTGCCTGAAACAGTGCCCCGGAACCGGCGCGCAACATTACAATAAGCGCGACCGTGACCAAGGCGAGCCAAACAAAACCCAGATGAGCATCGACTTAAAGGCGATCAGCGAAATACTCGAGCATCGCCTGCATCAGGCCGATATCGAACGGCTGCTGCACGGCCTCGATGAGACGGAAAAGGCGCAGCTCTTTTTTCGCATCACCGAGCTGGTGCGTCGTACCTCGGCGCTGGCGGAAATTGCCAACCGGGTTTCCGACACACTGTCGCTCGATGTGTTGTTTCCACGTTTGATGGAAGTGGTCACCGAAACCCTCAACGCCGATCGCAGTTCGCTGTTTCTCCACGATGCCGAAAGCGGCGAGCTTTTCTCCCGCGTCATGCAGGGCAATGTCATCGGCGAAATCCGTTTCCCCAGCCATCTTGGCATTGCCGGATCGGTGTTCAATTCGGGCCGCGGAGAAATTATTTCCGACGCTTATGCCGACGCCCGCTTCAATCAGGAGTTTGATCGCAAGAGCGGCTACCGTACGCGCAATATTCTCTGCGTGCCGATCCGCAACAAGCAGGATGAAGTCATTGGCATTACCCAGGCACTGAACAAGCACGTCGGCGACTTTGACGCCGACGATCAGCGACTGCTGGAAAATCTGTCGCGCCAGGCCGCGGCGGCGCTGGAAAATGCGCGCCTGTTCGAGAAGGTCGAGCGTCAGCAGCGCGAGGAAATGATGTTGCTGGAGGTGGTCAGTTCAATCGCTTCTGAAATTCACCTCGATCCGCTGCTGGCCAAGATCATGGCCGCCGCGACGCATATGCTGGAAGCAGACCGCGGCACCTTGTTTCTCTATGACCCGGACTCGGATGAGTTGTATTCGCGCGTATCAGGCGGCGTCAGTACCGCGGAGATCCGCTTTCCCGCAAATGCCGGCATCGCCGGCGAATGTTTCTCCAGCGGCGCCATCATCAACATCGCCGATGCCTACCAGGATTCCCGCTTCAATCCCGAGTTCGATCAACGCACCGGCTATCGTACCGGCAGCATGCTGTGCATGCCCATCATTGCCAAGGGTGTGCGCAAGATCGGCATCATGCAAATTCTCAATCGCAGGGGCGGCATGTTCAATGCCGCCGACGAGCGCAGGCTCAGCGCCTTCTGCGCGCAAGCCGCTGTCTCGATCGAGAGTGCGCAGCTGTTCGAAGAAGTGAATGCCGAACGCAATTACAACGAGGCAATACTCCTCAGCATGAGCAATGCGGTGCTCACGCTTGACGCTGCCGGCGTCATTCGCAAGGTCAACGAATCCGCCATTCGTCTGTT
This sequence comes from Sterolibacteriaceae bacterium, assembly GCA_025360425.1. Classification (GTDB taxonomy): domain Bacteria; phylum Pseudomonadota; class Gammaproteobacteria; order Burkholderiales; family Rhodocyclaceae; genus JANYCD01. Next base: position 4,261 of record JANYCD010000030.1, on the reverse strand, counting down.
GCGCCGAAGCGCTGGCGATCTTGTCGGTTGCATGCTTGATGAAGTGTTTCCCGGGCGCAACGGATGGGTCACCAAAAGTCTGGAAAAAGTGATGAAGGTCGGCAAGATCGATATGTCGGTCGATACCGATCTGTTCGTCGAGGGGAGTGAAACTGCCTCGGTGAACATGACCACGGTGCCGCTCACCAGCCTGAATGGGGAAGCCATCGGCTACATGCTGGTGATGGAAGACATCACGCTTGAAAAGCGGCTGCGCAACACCATGTCGCGCTACATGAGCAAGGCGGTGGTGGATCAGTTGCTGGAAAGCGGCGAGGCCGTGCTGGGCGGTACCGGTCGCGACGTCAGCGTATTGTTTTCGGACATTCGTGGCTTTACTTCGATCTCTGAGCGCCTCGGCGCCAAGGAGACGGTGGCCCTGCTCAACGAGTACTTCACCGACATGGTCGATGTGGTGTTCGAGCATGAAGGTGTTCTCGACAAATACATCGGCGACATGATCATGGCCGTATTCGGCTCGGTGCAGCAGACCGAAAACGATGTCGACAACGCTGTGCTGGTCGGCAACAAAATGCTGATTGCGTTGCGCAAGCTGAACATCCGTCGTCTGGCAAAGGGTGGCGAGCCGATTCGTATCGGCATTGGCATCAGCACCGGCCAGGTGGTGGCCGGCAACATCGGTTCGCTCAAGCGCCTTGAGTACACCGTGATCGGCGACCGGGTAAATCTCGCCGAACGGCTTGAGAGCGCCAACAAGTTTTACGGCAGTTCGATTCTCATCTGCAACAATACCTACGCCAGAATCAAGGACAAGACTTCGGTCCGCGAGATCGACCTGATCCGCATGCGCGGCATGGAAATACCGGTCGCGATCTATGAAGTGCTGGCGCATCACACCGAAGCAACGTTTCCCAATCTGAAGCCGGCGCTGGATGCCTTTGGTGAGGGGCTGCAGCGCTACCGCAGCCGTGAATGGAGCAATGCACAACGCAACTTCCGCGATGCGCTGGCGGCCAATCCCAACGATGGTCCATCGAAAGTCTATATCGAGCGTTGCGAGACCTACCTCAAAGCCCCCCCACCGGGCGAGTGGGACGGGGTATGGACGATGCAAACAAAATAAGACGATCCGCGGTGGCAGACCTCACGGTTTGAAGTGGAACACCTCGACGCCCACGGCATCGCAGTCGGCATAGACATCCGGTTTTTCTGTTGATACGCCCACAGCGCGCACCAGCGGGTGCGCCAGCAGCAGCCGGGCGATGTCGTCGCACAATGTTTCCTGAAGATTGATGTGGCCTCGGGCGATGCGTTCGCCTACTTTCTGGCGAATAAGGTCGTAATCGAGCACTTCATGGATTTCGTCATTGACGGGAAGCGTCTCAGCCAGCGGCACAAACAATTCGACGTTGATGACGATGCGTTGTGCGCCCTCTTTTTCTGCCGCATGGATGCCGATGTTGGCATCCACCGTGTAGTTGCGCAGAAACAGGCGGCGGCAGTCTGACAGGCGGGGGTGGAGCAGATCAGGCATTGTCTATTCGGTGAGAAACATCACATCGCGGGGTGACGCCACCAGATGCTGGCCACCATCAACCACCAGCGTGGTGCCGGTCATGGCGCGTGCTTCGACCGCGAAGCAAACTGCATCGGCCACATCCTGTGGCGTGCTGGAGTAACCCAGCGGGGTGTTGCCGTGAGCGCGTGCAAAGCCGGCTTCGCTCTGGTTGGCAGAGATCAGGGTAATCCCCGGAGCAACACCGAGGACGCGCACGCGTGGCGCCATTGCCTGCGCCAGCATCACGGTTGCTGCCGCGAGACCAGCTTTCGACAGCGTGTATGACATGAAATCCGGGTTGTAGTTATCGAGTTTCTGATCAAGCAGATTTATCACCACCCCTTGCGTGGTTGCCGAGTCCGTCGTCAGCCGCCGATGCAGCTCGCGGGTCAACAGCAGTGGCGCCAACAAATTGATGTGCATGTGCGTGTCGAACTGCCTGGGCGACAGCGTGGCGGCGTCGTCGAAGTCAAAGCGCGCCGCATTGTTGATGACGCATGAAGCTTCGCCCAGCGCGGCGGCGCATTGGGCCAACAGTCCTGTTGTCTGGGTGGCGTCGGCCAAATTTGCTTGCAGCGCAATCGCACGGCGACCGGCGGCCTGGATTTCATTGACCGTTTGCTGGGCCTCGGCAGCGGAGGTGCTGTAGTGAACCGCAATGTCCCAGCCGCGTTGCGCAAGCGCAAGGGCAATGACACGGCCGATGCGGTGCGCGGCGCCAGTGACCAGCGCGATGCCGGGACGAGGATTCATGGGTTACGGCCAAAAAAGCGATGGCGGCAAGGATAACCCAGGATCGCGAAGTGCGGCGTGTGCAAAAATCAAGCGACCTTCCACGCATGTTCCGCTGCGGAGCGCTCTCTGGATTGGGTTATTGGGGCTGGATAGTCACTGCGGAAGTGCTGACGAAGCGTGTAAATTGACGTTTAGACTTCTGCCATGGACGACAATGCGTCACAACTATGCTGGGGCATGAGGAATCCATGGTTGGCATCGTCTACTGCTTCGATAACAATCAGCGGTGCCTGTGAACTGATAGCGCCGAACATGGTGGAGAAGGACACGTTGGCGGCGCCGCGTCCCGTGCCGATCCTGACCAGACCCATAGGCGGAGAGATGCCGGTCGGGTCAAATAGATACCATCGGTCTCCAAGGAAAACTTCGACGTAGGAATGGAAGTCGGTGGGGCCCAATATCGGATCGGCACCGTAATCTATTCCAGATACAAAACGGGCGGGGATATTCACAGCCCGGCAAAGGGCAATCATCAGGTGGGCAAAGTCGCGGCACACGCCGACCTGGTCGATCAGTGTATCGACTGCCGACGTGCTGACATTTGAACTCCCTGAAGTGAAGATGGTACGCAGGCGCACCCAGTCTTGTATTGCCTGGACCCGCCAATAGCCTTGTCGTAGATGTCCGAATTCGCGTGTGGAAAACCGTCGCAAGCGATCCGATTGGCAGTATCGGCTTGGGTATACGATAAGGCAGCACCGATGGTGGCGAATACCGGCGCCTTGCCAATGCCGATCAGATAGTCATTGGTGCCCACCGCGTTAACAAAGCGATCGAGAAACTCCCCCATGCCGACGCCAAGCTTGGCGCGTGCCATGAGCATGCCGCCGAATACGCCGAGCACGTCCGCGAACACCGTCAGCAGCGGCAGCGCGATCACCAGCGCGATGATTTTGGGCAGTACCAGCAGATCCAGCGGCGCAATGCCGATGGTGCGCATGGCGTCGATCTCCTCGGTCACGGCCATGGTGCCGATTTGCGCGGCATACGCGGAACCCGAGCGTCCGGCGATGATGATGGCGGTGATCAAGGGGGCAAACTCGCGCAGCATCGACAAACCAACCAGATCGACAACAAAGATGTTGGCACCGTATTGCCTGAGCTGGTTTGCGCCTTGATAGGTGACCACAATACCGAGCAGAAATGACAGCAGCCCGACGATGGGCAGCGCGTCGAACCCCGCACTACGGATGTTGAAGAGGATAGGGCGCCAGCGGAATCGCGCCGGGTGAGCGATGCATCCTGCAAACGCGACTGCGCTTTCACCAACGAAGCCAAGCAATGCAATACCTTGTGCGCAGGCGGCAACAGTGCTGCAGCCGACGTTTGCCAACAGCGTTGGAGGGGGGCTGGTGGCAGGCGCAGATCTGCCGGCCTGGGCGGCGTCGTGTTGCGCCACCACTTCAAGCAGTTTGGCGAATGGCGGGCGCAAACCACGCAAGTTCACCACGATGCCTTCGGCGCGCAGCCGCAACAGCAGTTTTTGCAGCACCCAGGCGCCAGCGGTATCCAGCGCCTCGATACGCGCGCCGTCGGCAATGACTTCCGTTTGGGGTGCAACGTGCAGCGCGTCAAGCTGATTTTCGATCGCACCGATGCCTCGCGCAGTCCACAAACCCGACAATGCCAGATCCTGTGGGCCAGGCCGGTCAAGAGCTGCGGGATTTCCCGATATCGCTTGCATGGAAGCAGCGTAAAGCACGCGGTTTTCTACGTATGTGCGCGAGCGCACAGAGCTGCTTCATCCTCAAGCCGCGCTACCCGCGCCTGATTGGCAAACCCTTCAATGATATTACATTAGGGGTGCGTGTGGCCCCGGAGATCTGACCCTTGCCTCGGTTGGCCGTGCTCTGAATTGCCGGAATGCGTGTTTTTGTGTCGCGGGCGCAACACTTTCTCTCCCAATTT
>JANYCD010000019.1 GCA_025360425.1 Sterolibacteriaceae bacterium | reverse complement strand
CTTTTCACCCGGATTTATCCCGCTACCCAATCTGCCCCAATCCATACTCGACTTTTCATTTACTCAATACGTTGAGTATTTTTACTCAACGTATTGAGTAAAACGAAGCGATTTTTATGTCCGCGTGTGGACCTGATTCAGTCTAAAAATTGCGGCCGGCCTGGGATATCCATCAAGGGGCAGAGCTCCTACTGTTGCCCATAGCTGCTGAACTTTTCCAACACCCTGACCATTTGGTCACCGGAGAGGAGTTTTGGTTCCCCCATTTGCAACGCCCGCCAGTATTGCTCGCACAACGTTTCCAGTTCCACCGCCAGCGCCAGCGCATGTTCCAGGTTGCGGCCGAACACCACCATGCCGTGATGCGCCATGAGGCAGGCGCGGCGATCACGCAGCGCAACGATCATTGCATCCGACAGTTCCTGGGTGCCGAACAAGGCATAGCTGGCGCAACGCACGGTGTCGCCGCCGAAGCGGGCGATCATGTAGTGGAAGGGCGGAATCTCCACATCCATGCAGGCAAGGCTGGTGGCGAAAGTGGCATGGGTGTGCACCACCGCGCCGGCTTCGGGGTAGGCCTGATAGATGTCGCGATGGAAGCGCCATTCGGACGAGGGCTTGCGGTCGCCGTGCGGCGTGCCGTCGAAGCCGACGCCCACCATGTCATCGGGTGAGCAACGCTCGTAAGGCATACCGGTCGGCGTGATGATGAAGCCTTTGTCCGAACGCGCACTGACATTGCCGGACGAGCCGCGGTTGATACCAATGGTGTTCATGGCCTGCGCGGTTTCGAGTACTTTTGCTTTCAGTTGGTTTTCTTTCATGATCTCAGTGTGTGCAGTGCTGCGGGCAAGGTGATGCCGCGTTGGGTGATGATGCCGGAAATCAGCGCCGCCGGTGTTACATCGAAAGCCGGGTTGGCGACTGGTGTGTTGCCTGCGCCAATTTCTGCAGCAGCGCGCTGTTCGATGGGAATCGCGGCGCCGTTGGCGCAATCGAAATCGATGGTGGACAATGGCGCAGCAACATAGAACGGCACGCCGTGCGCATTGGCGGCGAGCGCCTTGAGGTAGGTTCCCACCTTGTTGGCGGTGTCGCCGTTGGCGGCGATGCGGTCTGCGCCGACAATGATGCAATCGACCCTGCCCTGCATCAGTAACAGCCCGGCGGCGTTGTCGGCGATCAGGGTGTGCGGAACATCGGCCTGCGCCAGTTCCCACGCTGTGAGCAGTCCCTGATTGCGCGGCCGTGTCTCGCTGACCCAAACATGCAGCGGAATGTGGGCAGCGTGCGCCGCATAGATTGGTGAAAGCGCGGTGCCGTGCGCCACGGTGGCCAACCAGCCGGCGTTACAGTGCGTCATGACGTTGACTGGCTTATTGGTTAATGCGATCTGCCGCAGAAGCTGTATGCCATGTTGGCCAATTGCAGCATTGGCGGTCGCGTCTTCGGCTGCGATGGCACGCGCTTCCTGCCAGGCGGCGGTGAGCCTGTCTTGCGTAGGCAATGCCGCTAACACGCTCTGCATCCGACTCAAGGCCCAGTTCAGGTTGACTGCCGTGGGCCGGGTAGCTGCCAGGGTATCGATGATATGCGCGAGAACGTCGGCTTTGTCGGCAAGGCCAATTGCCACACCGTAGGCAGCAGTGGCACCGATCAACGGGGCACCACGCACTTGCATGCTGCGGATGGCGTGGACAACTTGATCGAGCGTGCTCAGGCGCTGGAAGACAACCTCGGCGGGCAATCTTGTTTGGTCGAGGATGACGATGGTGCCATCTTCTTCAACAAGGGTTTGAAAGGGCTTATTCACCACCAAGGGCACAAAGGGCACGAAGAGATTCTTAAGAACAAATTAACAAAATTGTTTTCTTGGTGCCCTTTGTGCCCTTGGTGGTTAAGATTTTTCTAACTCAACTTGCCATGGCACTGCTTGTATTTCTTGCCACTCCCGCAGGGACACGGATCATTGCGGCCGACTTTGGGCAGGGCGCGCTGCTCGGGTTGCGGGGCCGACTTTTCGGCCGTGCTGCCGAGTGCTTCATCATAATCGGCGTGGTGATACTGCACGTTCTCGACTTGCGGATGGTTCTGCTCTGCGTCTTCGATTTGTTCCTGCGAACGGATCTCCACTGTCATCAGCAGTTTGCTCACGTCGGTGCGCACCGCGGTGAGCAAAGTCTCGAACAGTTCGAAGGCCTCGCGCTTGTATTCCTGTTTCGGGTTTTTCTGCGCATAGCCGCGCAGGTGGATGCCCTGACGCAGATGATCGAGCCCGGCCAGATGCTCACGCCAATGGCTATCGAGGCTTTGCAGCATGACATTGCGTTCAAAACCATGCCAGGCCTCAGCGTCGACGGCCGCCAACTTTTCCGCATAGACGGCATCTGCGGCGTCCAGTAGACGACGCAGCAAGTCGTCATCGCTGAGGTTGGGATCGGACTTGAACCACTCAGCGACCGGCAGCTTGAATTGCAGCTCAGCTTCCAGCGCTTTTTCAAGGCTGGGAATATCCCACTGCTCTTCGACACTTTCCGCCGGCACATAGACACGAAAGATGTCGTGGATCAGGCCCTGGCGCATGGCTGTGATGGTTTCGGAAATGTCGCCGGTCTCAAGCAGTTCATTGCGTTGCTGGTAGATGACCTTGCGCTGATCGTTGGCGACGTCGTCGTACTCCAGCAATTGCTTGCGCATGTCGAAGTTACGCTGCTCGACCTTGCGTTGCGCCGACTCCAGCGAACGCGTGACCAGCGGATGCTCGATCGCCTCGCCCTCGGGCATCTTGAGGCGGACCATGATGGTGTTGAGTCGGTCGCCAGCAAAAATCTTGAGCAGTTGATCGTCGAGCGCGAGATAAAAACGCGAGGAGCCCGGATCGCCCTGACGCCCGGCGCGGCCGCGCAACTGGTTGTCGATGCGGCGCGATTCGTGACGCTCGGAACCGATGATATGCAGACCGCCGGCAGCGAGCACGGCGTCGTGTTTTACCTGCCAGTCAGCCTTGAGCTCGGTAGTGCGGCGATTCTTTTCTTCCGGGGACAGCGATTCATCTTCACGAATCGCATCGAGCAATTTTTCAATGCTGCCGCCCAGCACGATATCGGTGCCGCGGCCGGCCATGTTGGTGGCGATGGTGACGATGCCCGAGCTGCCGGCCTGCACCACGATCTCCGCTTCGCGCGCATGCTGCTTGGCATTCAACACTTGATGCGGCAATTTTTCCTTGGTCAGCAGATCTGACAGTAGTTCCGAGTTCTCGATGGAAGTGGTACCGACCAACACCGGTTGGCCGCGTTCGTGGCAATCGTGGATATCGGCGATGATGGCGGTGTATTTTTCCGCGGCGGTGCGGTAGATCTGGTCGTTGGTATCCTTGCGCACCATCGGCCGATTGGTGGGGATCACTACCGTTTCGAGGCCGTAGATCTGATGGAATTCGTAGGCCTCGGTATCGGCGGTACCGGTCATACCGGCCAGCTTGCCGTACATGCGGAAAAAATTCTGAAAGGTGATCGACGCCAGGGTCTGGTTTTCAGACTGGATCTTGACGCCCTCTTTCGCCTCGACCGCCTGATGCAGGCCTTCAGACCAACGTCGTCCCGCCATCAAGCGGCCGGTGAATTCATCGACGATGATGATTTCACCTTCCTGCACCACATACTGCTGGTCGCGATGGAACAGGTTGTGGGCACGCAACGCAGCATAGAGATGATGCATCAGCAGGATATTGGCCGGCTCGTAGAGACTGCCGCCTTCCGGCAACAGTCCCTGCTGCGACAGAATCAGTTCGGCCCGCTCATGTCCCTCTTCTGTCAACAGCACCTGATGTGACTTGAGATCCACCGTGTAGTCGCCGGTGTCAGACTCGCCTTCCTGTTTCGCGGCTTCGCCCTTGATCAATAGCGGCGCCACGGCATTCATCTTGACGTAGAGATCGGTGTGGTCTTCGGCCTGGCCGGAGATGATCAGCGGTGTACGCGCTTCGTCGATCAGGATCGAATCCACTTCATCGACGATGGCAAAACTCAAGCCGCGCTGCACACGCTCGCCGGCGGCATAGACCATGTTGTCGCGCAGGTAGTCGAAGCCAAATTCGTTATTGGTGCCGTAGGTGATGTCGGCAGCGTAGGCGACCTGCTTGTCGTCGTGCGACATCTGCGACATGTTGCAGCCAACCGAAAGCCCGAGAAAGCGATGCAGGCGGCCCATCCATGCGGCGTCGCGACTGGCGAGGTAATCATTGACCGTCACCACATGCACACCTTTGCCGGTGAGCGCATTGAGATAGGACGGCAGCGTGGCGACCAGAGTCTTGCCTTCGCCGGTGCGCATTTCGGCGATCTTGCCGTAATGCAACACCATGCCGCCGATCATCTGCATGTCGAAGTGGCGCATGCCCAGCACGCGCTTACTGGCTTCGCGCACCACGGCAAAGGCCTCGGGCAGAATCGCGTCGAGCGATTCGTCGTTGGCAAGACGCTGCTTGAATTCGGCGGTCTTGGCGGTCAGTTGTTCGTCCGACAGTGACTGCAGTCCGGATTCGAACGCGTTGATGCGGGTAACAGTGACTCGGTACTGGCGCAGTAGCCGCTCATTGCGACTGCCGAATATTTTCTTGAGAAAACCGGTGATCATGCAGGGTGCGCCGCAGCGTGAAAAACGTCGATTTTACCATGGTGGCCGCGGCCACCCATGACGGTTCAGCGACTCATGGTGAGCTGCGGGCGAGATGCGGCGTGTTATTTGTGGCCTGGAGCAGGAAGCGGTTTGGATTCTGCGCGATGCCCTTGTAACGGACCTCAAAATGCAGATGGGGACCGGTGGAACGGCCGCTGGTGCCGACCTCGGCGATGATCTGGCCGCGCTTCACGATGGTACCCGGCGTCACCAGCATTTTTGATGTGTGCGCATAGCGGGTGGTAATGTCGTTGCCGTGGTCGATTTCGATCAGGTTGCCGTATTCCGGATGTCTTTCCGCGCGCAGCACCACACCCGCTGCTGCTGCGCGTATCGACGTACCCACCTCGGCGGGAAAGTCCACACCTTCGTGCAGCGCGTTCTCTCCAGTGAAGGGATCAACGCGCCAGCCGAAACCCGACGCGTTCCACTGCACTTCGATGGGAAGCGAAGACGGCAGCATGTTCTGCCGCACGCGTTCGTCGAACAACCGCGACTCCAGCAACGCCAAAGTGTCGGAACGTGACTCTAGCTGATTCGAAAGATCCGCAAGCGCCTGCTGCAACTCGCCCGTCGAAGGCGCCGCAGCTCTGATCAGCGGCCCACCGCGGCCATCGAGCACTGGCCGTTGCGGCACAGCCAGTTCCTGGGGTTTGATGCCAGTGAGTTTGGCGATTCGATCACCGAGAGAATCCATGCGCGTCAGTTGGGCCTGCATTTCACCCAGGCGAACCGCCATCGCCTTGAGGTTTTCGCGAACGAATTCCTTGCTGCGCGCCGCATCTTCGGCGCTCACGGCGCGCACCAGTTCCTCTACAAAAGGCAGGCGGATTTCCGCAGCGTGACGAACGGCAAAATAGGAAAATACGGAAGACAGGCACAAAATCAGCAGCGCAAAAGCAACGGCCGCCGACACCAAGATGATGGGTGTAATTGTGATGGTCCTAGCTTTTGCCAAACGGTTGGAGACGAGAATAATATGCACGTCTTTCCTTCCCTGTTAATTTTATGCGCCCTCGCAGCCTTGCCGACTGTTTAAACGCCGATGCCGGTATGGCCCGGCTATCAACTCAGGCGGGGCGCCTGTTGAAACTTCAGCGACTTTACGAACAGGCCATCCCTGCGGCGCTTGCACGCCATGGCCGGGTAGCCAATGTGAAATCAGGCAGCGTTGTTATTCACGCCCAAAACGGCGCGGTGGCGGCGAAAATCCGGCAACTGGCCCCCCGTCTCGCCGAGGTATTCCATCAAGAGGGGGTTGACCTTAACCAAATCCAGGTCCGAGTGCAACCAAGCACCTTCACGGCAGATGTGAAAAAATCTGAAACCCGCTCCAGCATTGGGGAGAAAACGAAGCAGGGACTTACATCGCTGGCCCAGAAACTGCCACAAAGCTCGCCTTTGCGGCAGGCGCTGGACCGATTCATCGAACGGGCCGAACTTCGAATTACAAAACGATGACGCGTTCCAGAAACATCAACGCCAACACGACCAGCGCAAAAATCAGCGCCCATTTGGCGATGCGGCCGGCCAATCGTAAATAGAGTTTGTCGTGGGTAAACAGATAAGCGACGATGCCGCTGCCGATGGCGATCGCCGTAAGTACACCGACGATCCGCAGCAGCAGCATGGATATCAGGCCGCTTGCGGATAAAGGTTTGCCACCGCAACCGGCGTCGTCTCGGCTTTGTCGAAAGTCACCAATTCCCAGGCGGAAGCATCCGACAGCAGCGCCCGCAACAACATGTTGTTGAGCGCATGTCCCGATTTGTGGGCGGAGAATGATGCCAACAATGGATGTCCGGCCAGATACAGATCGCCGATCGCATCCAGCACCTTGTGTTTGACGAACTCATCCGCGTAGCGCAAACCGTCGGTATTCAGCACACGGTACTCGTCCATCACGATGGCGTTTTCCAGGCTGCCACCCAGAGCAAGACCCTGTTCACGCAGGTACTCGACCTCCTGCGTGAAGCCGAAAGTACGGGCACGTGCGACTTCGCACAGGTAGGAATTCTCGGCAAAGTCGATGGTAACCGAGCTTGACGTCCGATCCACCGCCGGATGATTGAACACAATGGAAAAGGAGAGGCGATAGCCGTCGTAGGGTTCCAGCCGCGCCCACTTGTCGCCCTCGCGCACCTCGACCGTTTTTTTCACCCGGATGAATTTTTTGAGCGCGTTCTGTTCCTCGATCCCTGCCGACTGCAACAGGAACACGAAGGGACCCGCCGACCCATCCATGATGGGGAGCTCGGCCGCATCAACATCGACATAGAGATTGTCGATGCCCAGCCCGGCCAGCGCCGACATCAGATGTTCGACCGTAGCCACCTTAACGCCGTCGCGCTCCAGACACGAGGCCATGCGCGTATCGCCGACGCCAAAACAATCCGCCTTCAAATCGACCGGCGGCTCAAGATCAACGCGACGAAAAACGATGCCGGTGCCCGGTTGTGCCGGGCGCAGGACAAGCGTCACCTTGGCGCCGGAATGGAGACCGACGCCGGTGGCGGTGATAAGCGTTTTCAGGGTGCGCTGCTTGAGCATGATG
>JANYCD010000015.1 GCA_025360425.1 Sterolibacteriaceae bacterium | reverse complement strand
AACGGTGGCAAGGTCATCATCTGGTCGGATGACATTACACGCTACTACGGCAACATCAGTGCACGCGGTGGCGCGCAATCGGGTAACGGCGGTTTTGTCGAGGTATCCGGTGCGCGGCTACTAGACTTCAATGGCGGGGTGAATTTAGGCGCCGCGAATGGGTTGACGGGCAATCTTCTCCTCGACCCGCTTAATATCACCATCGATGAAACTGGGGCAAACGGATCACTGGTCGGCGCTCCTTCTGATGGCAATGTAAATACGTACGCGTTTACCGAAGACCCCGCTACTACGAGTAATGTCAGACCCACATTCCTGAATTCGCTCGCCGCGACAGTCACGCTGCAGGCCAAGAATGACATTACTTTCGCCAACGCTGGCAACGGGGATATAAATTTCACTACTGCGGGAGCAGGTTTCATCGCGCAGGCGGGCAACAATATCAATTTGCAAGGCAGCAACATTACAACTACCGGCGGCTTGGTTACCTTGATAGCCAATGACCCGGGCGGTACGCCCACCGGCACGGGCGGCATATTAAACGCCGGCAATATTACGACGCTGGGACCGGCGAATACTGCAGGCGGCGCAGTTACTCTGTCGGTTGCTGCGGGCACCGGTTTAATCAACGTAGGCGCAATTGATACTCGCGGTGGTGCTGGCGCTTCCGGCAATGCCGGCGGCGCGGGTGGGGTAGTGTCCGCCACGACTGCCGATGGTCCGATTACAACCGGTACCATTAACAGTTCTGGCGGCGCGGGCGGTGCCGGCAATGCCACGACAATTGGCGGAAATGCAGGCGGCATAACTTTGCAAGTCACCGCGCCGACGTCTGCTCGTGCTGTCAGCGCAGGTACACTTACCGCAAATGGCGGCGCCGGAGGCAACCCAAGCGCTGGCAGCCACGATGGCGGTGCGGGTGGTACGGGCGGAAATATCCTCGTATCAACAACCTCTGGAACCGGCGGTGCAATCAGCGTTGGAGCAATATCGACTACCGGCGGGGCCGGCGGGACGGCAAACAATGGAAACAAGGACGGCGGAGCAGCTGGCGGCTCGGGCGCGATATCGGTTACCGCACTTGGTGCCGGGCAGAACGTTACGCTGGGCGGCACTATTCAGACCAATGGAGCAGCGGGCGGTGCTGGTGGCGCGGGAAGCGGAGTCGGCGGTGTCGGTGGCGCAGCCAACACCATCTCCGTTTCCGCCAATGGCGGCAGCATTTCGTTTGGCGGTTCGCTGAATGCAACTGGTGGCGCGGGCGGTACCGGAGGGGGCTCCGCAGGCGCAGCAGGCGCCGACGCAAACACTTCCTTGACTGTCGGCGCTGCCTCTACACTGAATCAAGTCGTCAACGTCGGCCTTGCGAGAGTAACGCTGAATTCAATCGCAGGTGGCTTCAACCAGACCGCAAATAATATTCTCGCGAGCCAATTGTTGTTGACAGGCACCGGCACGTTCACGCTCAACCAGACCAATAACAACATAACTACCATCGCTGCCAATACGACCGGCGCGATCACGTATAAAGATTTTGATGCTCTGACCGTTGGGACTGTTGGCGCCACCAACGGGATTACATCGGGCGGCAACGACGTCACGCTTAACACCGGCAGCGCGCTGACGATATCGCAAAACATCAGTGCGGGAGCGGGTACAGTCACGCTCAATCCGACGGCGGGTGGCGTAACTGCAACCGCTGCTGCAATCACGGCGGACAAGTTGCTGCTGACGGGAGTCGGAACATTCAATCTCAGCAATGCCAGCAATCATGTGGCGACAGCGCTCGCCGCGAGCGTAACCGGCCCGGTTACTTATACGGACAATGCAGCGTTCACGGTCGGGCAAGTTGGCGCGACTCAGGGCATAGCCACGACTGGCGGTGCGGTTCAGCTTAGTAGCGCGGGCGGTACCATTTCGAGTACGGCGACAAACAATATCGACACGACCAAGGCGGGGGCTGCGGGTGGCAATGTAACCATCCAGGCTACCGGTGCCGGCAATGGCGTTAACCTCGCGAGCAATATCATCACCACGGGTGACATCAATGCCGTCGGGGCCGGATTCAAAGGCGGCGATGTATTGATCACCGCTCAGGACGGAACGACCAATGTGGCGGGGATTGCCACGCGCGGCGGCGATGCGACCGTCGCAGTCGGGGCCGGCGGCGCGGGTGGCAGTGTCACGATCCAAGTGCTCAATGCAGATGCTGCAAATCGTAACATCGCCGTGAGTGGCACGGTCGATACCTCAGGTGGGAATGTGTTGGTGTCGGTAAGTACCGGTGGCGTCGGTGGTAACGTGACGGTACAAGTGGCTGATACGGGTGGCGCCGCCGGATCCGGTACGGTGGCGGTCGCAGGAATTACCACCAGTGGCGGTAATAATGTCGCGGCCACAGGTTCGGGCGGCGCTGCTGGCGCGATTGATTTGAGCGGTTCCGGCAATGCCGGCATTTCGGTGCCGAACAGTCTGACCGCTACAGGTGGGACGGGTCTCGCTTCTGGCGCGAGTGGCACCATAAGCTTGAACTCGATCGCCGGGTCGGTTAGCGGTGCAGGCGTAATCAATACGTTGAACGCGCTGACTGTCGCCGCTTCGTCCGGTATTAACCTCAACGGCAATAATTTGGTGACCGGGCTCGTAACGCTCAACAACACGAACGGCACGCCGACCGGCAACGTTTTCTATCAAAGCGCGAATAGCGGTTTGACTCAGGTTACGGGAACGAACAGCGCGGCCGCGGGCACGTTTGGTGTTATGGAAACCGGTGCCGCCAGTCTTACGGTCACGGGGGGCGCGATAACAACCAAGGGCGGCGACGTTAACTTGACCGCGCAGGGCGGTGGCGCGTTGTTGACGTTGAGCAGCGGCATTAACACCACCGGTGGAGGCGCGACGGGCGGTGCATCGGTCACGCTCACTGCCGATGATATGGCGATTACCGCCGCGGTCAATGCCGGCACCGGAGCGAACATCGTTACGCTGAAACCGAACGCGACCAACCGAACCATCAACATCACGGGGGGCAGTACCGGTCAACTCGATCTTGCGCCGACGGAGATTCAATTGGTCTCTGTCACCGGTGGAACGCTTCAGCTTGGTTCAACCGGCGCTACGGGCGATATCAATGTGAACGCGAATTTGACTAGCGCGAACGTCAATGCGGGCACCTTGAAACTGCTTTCCGGCCAGAACGTGAATATCACCGGTGGTAACGACATCGGCGCATCCGGCACTGAGTTTAATCATCATCTCAAGCTCACGGCGACCGGCAGTGTCAACATCACGAACGGCAACGTGTATTTGGCCAACAACAAGAATTTGACGGTGGTTGCGACGGGCAGCGTCAATATCGGCGGCGATATCGTTCAAGTAGGAACCGGCGCCGGCAATACGACTGGCGTTATGTCGATTCAAGGGCAGGATCTCAACTTCGCCCTCAGTGGCGGCGGGTCGTCGACGATCGCGGTAACGGGTGCCGGTGCGCAAACGTTCACGAGTAATAACACTATTTTTATCAATAATACGACCGGTGGCACTCTTGCGGTCACGGTTGGTTCCGGACTGCAGACCTTTGACACGAGTGCCGCTGCGGGATCAGGCGACATGACGATGCAGGGTTCACCGTCGGGACTCGGCACCGGTAACGTGAATATCAGTACAGGTGTTGGCGGCACCCAGAACATCAATCTGAAAGGTGGGCTGACGGTGCAGTCCCTCGCAGGCAGTAATGTTACTGCGAAGGCGATTTTGCGTGCCGATGCTGGTCAGACGATTGCAGCGAAATTCGTCGACGTGCTTGCGAACGGGTTGGGCGACGCGCGCATCACGAATTTTGCATCCGGCACCCAAATGCTCACGACCAGCGGCATGGACGGCTCAAGTCGAGGCTTAGCCGTCATCAGCGCGACGGGCTCCCTTGGAAATGCGTCGATAAGTAACACCGGCTCCGGCGTGCAGACAATCACGGTGAATAATGCTGACAACGTCGTGGTTACCGGCGGGGCGGGCAGCGCCAGTATTAATTCAACAAACGATCAAACAATTCTAATCCAGGGTGCGGCGTCCAACAATAATTTAATTATCGGCAACGCTGCCTCGGCGAATAGCTCGACCATCAGTGCGAAGGACCAGAGTGTCACGGCGGGAACGGGCATCCAGGCTGGTTCGATCACGATTCAAGGGGGTGTAACCGCCGGCAAGAATGCGGGAATCTTCTCTAACGCGGGCGGTACCGTCGGGAACCAGACAATTAGCGCTACAGGCACACTGGCGCTCACGGGCGGAGTGTCCACCGGCGCCACTACATTTGATTGTTCGGGCACTGGGGGCGCGTGCGCGTTTATCAGTTCCAGCGCCACGGGAACGACGGTGTTACAGCACATCACGGCGAATAAAATCGACATAAAGGGCGGTGATATTGGCGGCATTACTGGTATAGCAGGCATCGCGGGAATTTTTGTTAACAGCGGGAACATGCAACTCGACATCGGCGCGGGCGGTCTGGTCATGAAAGGCGGCGATGGCGACCCCACAGCAGTGACGGGAGGCCATAACTCTGCATCAATTGGCGGCAGCGGGGCCAGTGGGCGCACCTTGACGTTAAACGTCGCGGGTGACACAACGTTGACAGGTGGTACCACTTACAACTCGAGCGCTTTTATCGGACTCGCCGGAAGTGGCAGCGGCGGCAGCGTTACCGTCACCTTCACCGGCACCACTGGTGACGTTCTCTTGAACGGCGGCAGTGCGACCAATGCCGGCGCCGCGATCGGTTCGGGCCGTCAGCAAGACAATGCTACGACCAATCTCACGATTACCGGCAAGAACATTACGCTCACTCCCGGTACGGTCGGAGTGGCGCGCATCGGCCACAGTACTGCCGACCTCACGCCCGGCGGGGGTGATATCAGTGTCACGGCGACGGGCGGCGACATTAAGCTGCTTAATGGCGGAGGCGCTGCCAGCCATATTCGCACGACGGGCAATGTGATGCTTCAGGCAAGTAGTGCAGGTAAATTCATCAACGAGCAATCCGGTGGATTCATCAATGCGAATTTGCTGACTGTTACGGCCGATTCGGGCATCACGCTCGGCGGAACGAACAATGCGGTCAGTAACTTTAGCGCTACCAACACCGCAGCCAATGCCATCAGCTTGACCAATACGGGTGCATTGGTCATTGCTGCGGGCAACATCGCCAACACCGGCCGCAACGTCACCCTCACGAACACGGGTGCAGTGACCGACACTGGAAAGATTACCGCTGGTGGTCTTGAACTCCTGGGCGCGGGTCCGTATACGCTCGACAATGCGGCAAACAGCGTTACAACGCTTGCTGCCAACACTACGGGCGCAATTCAATACTCGAACGCCGGCGCGCTTACGGTGGGGACCGTAAACACGGCGGGCATTACGAGCGGCGGCAATAATGTGATGCTCAACGCTGGCGGTACGGTTGCGGTGACGCAGAACATCGCTGCGGGCACGGGCTTCGTCAGCGTTACGACCACTGGCGCAACCAGCAACATCGATGGCGGCGGCGGGACGATTTCTTCGTCGAATTCGGGAACAGGCATCTCGCTCAACGCGGGTGGCGGCATAGGCATCGGCGGCGCGGTCAACACGAATCTCGGAGGCGGCGGCAAGCTTACGCTTACGACCAATGGTGCCAATGCAGCAGGCAACATGACGCTGGTTGAGGCCGGCTCGCTTGATACGGGCGGGTCGTTTAGCGCCGCACCGAGCACTTTGGGCGCCGGTAGTCACGCGCTCACATTTACCTCGACCGCGGGCCCGTGGACGGTAAGTGCGACCAATCCAATTGTTGAATCAGGTAACGATGTTACGTTGATTACGACGGCGGGCAATATAGTCTTAAGTGACAACGTCACGCTTGGCACAGGTGCGCTGCGCCTCGTTTCGGCGGGCACGGTCAACCAGACTGCGGGCAACATCACTGCCAGCGCGCTGGGTGTGCGTTCCGTCGGCGATGCCACGATCAACGGCGGCACCAGTTCGAATCACGTGACGACACTTGCAGCCAACGTCTCGGGCGCGACTAACCAATTCGCCTATAAGGACAACGCCGGGTTCTCAATTGGAACAGTCGGTATCGCCACTGGCTTCGCTTCGACGAGTGGCATCACGACCAATGACGGCAACGTTACGTTGACTGCCGGCAATACGATTGCATTGTCAACGCCACTCGCGATCTCGGCGGGCACGGGTAGCGTGGGTC
The DNA here is from genome assembly GCA_025360425.1 of Sterolibacteriaceae bacterium. GTDB lineage: Bacteria > Pseudomonadota > Gammaproteobacteria > Burkholderiales > Rhodocyclaceae > JANYCD01. The sequence continues at coordinate 13 of JANYCD010000015.1, read as the reverse complement.
TGGCGACAGCCGC
>JANYCD010000072.1 GCA_025360425.1 Sterolibacteriaceae bacterium | reverse complement strand
ACTTGCGCCTTGAACTTGGCGGAGTGGTTCCGCCGTTTCCTTCTTGCCATGTGCTTGCTCCATTTCAGAGCCCTTCCGGGCCGTGGGTTGAGCAAAGCTATCACTTATCTCCCTGTCCGAATTTCCGGGGCCGGCTCTCTCAACAAGAATGATCCTGTTCAATGGCGTACTTCGTACCACGCCGATCAGCAGGCCCATGTGGCCGGTATCTAAAGATAACTAATTGACCTAAAAGACGTTAGCGCTACATCTTTGGACACGGTCGGAGTGGTTACTGGCTCCAAACCGAACTTTGCCCCCTGTTGGCACTCTCATTCGGTGAGTGCTAATATTGATTTATCTGGAGGTGCCTATATGAGTAATGCATTGATGCTACCCAATTTACCGGTCCTATCAAGTACCAGCAGCCTGGAGGCTTACATTCAGGCCGCCAAGCGCATGCCGATGTTGACTGAGTCGGACGAGTTTTCCCTAGCCCGCAAATTTCGCGGGCAGGAGGATCTTGATGCCGCGCGTCAGTTGGTGGTGTCGCATCTGCGGTTGGTGGTTGCCATCGCTCGTGGTTATCTGGGCTATGGCTTGCCGCATGCCGACTTGATTCAGGAAGGCAATATTGGTTTGATGAAGGCAGTGAAGCGTTTCGATCCCGACCGCGGCGTGCGTCTGGTGTCGTTTGCCATGCACTGGATCAAGGCCGAGATCCACGAATACATCCTGCGCAACTGGCGGTTGGTGAAGATCGCCACCACCAAGGCACAACGCAAACTGTTCTTCAACCTGCGTAGCTTGAAGCAGAGCCTGAACACCATGGGCGTTGACGAAGTCAATGCCATGGCCATCAAACTCAGCGTCAAGCCCGAAGAAGTGGTGGAAATGGAGACTCGCTTTTCGGGTTCCGATGTGTCGCTCGAACCGCTGCTGGATGATGATGAAGAGCGTTTCACGCCGATCGCTTATTTGGCGGCTGATAAAAGTATCGAGCCTTCGATGCAGTTGGAGCGCAAGGAATACGACCGGCTACAGGATGAAGGTCTGCGCGATGCGCTGGCCGGACTGGATGCACGCAGCCGCGACATCGTGCAACGCCGCTGGCTGGTCGACGAAGACCAGCAGTCGGCCACATTGCATGAATTGGCGACCGAGTACGGCGTGTCGGCGGAACGTATTCGCCAGATTGAAGCCAAGGCCTTGCAGAAGATGAAGGGCGCGTTGACAGTAGCCGCCTGAACCTGCGGCAGGCCAATTGCGCAGGGCGAACCGAGTTATTGGTTCGCCTTTTTTATTTTCCGGCCAGCAATTGCTTGAGGTCTTCGGCTATCTTTAGCGGCGCTGTCCCATAGGCAACGTATAGACGCAACCGGCCTTGGGGGTCGAAAAGATACGTCGGTGAGGAATGGTCAATGGTATAGCTGCCAGGGGAAGACCCCGGCTGTTTTTCAAAGAACACCTTGAAGTCTTTCGCTGTCGCAGCGGTCGTTGCAAGATCACCGTACAAACCCAGGAAATCCGGATGGAAGGCAGGAACATAACGCGACAATACAGCTGGCGTATCCCGTTGCGGATCAAGTGTGACGAACAGGACTTGCATCCGTCCTGAATCAGCACCCAATAGTTTGGTGACCTCGGCCATGCCGGACAGGGTAGTAGGACAAACGTCGGGGCACTGCGTGTAACCGAAGAAAATCACAACGGCGTGGCCCTTGAAGTCGGCCAGTTGGCGCATTTTGCCGTTGTGGTCGATAAGGTGGAAGTCGCGGCCCCAGTCGGCGCCGGTAATGTCAGTCGCGTTGAAATGCGCGGGTTGGCTGCAACCGACCAAGGCCAGCATAAAACACAGCAACGGGACCCACAGCACCCGTGGCGCCCGCACCATGGTCAGGCAAACAGCGGTTGCAGGTAGTGGTCAACCAGCAATGCGGCGAACAACAGGGCGAGATACATGATCGACCAGCGGAAAGATTTTTGCGCGGCGAAGTCGGAATAATGACGCCACACCACCCACGTATGTTTCAGGAAGATGCCATCGAGTACCAGGGTCACCAACAGATAGAACCATCCGCTCATGCCGATGGCAAAAGGAACCAGGGTGATCAACGACAAACCGATGGTATAGAGGAATACATGGCGCCGCGTATAGGCCGCACCGTGGGTAACCGGCAGCATGGGCACACCGGCCGCGGCATATTCCTTGGCGCGATAAAGTGCCAGCGACCAGAAATGTGGCGGAGTCCAGACGAAGATGATCAGGAACAGCACCCAAGCCTGGGAAGGCATTGAATTGGTCGCCGCTGCCCATCCCAGCACCGGTGGCATGGCGCCGGACGCGCCACCGATCACGATGTTTTGCGAGGTATTCGGCTTGAGGAAAATCGTGTAGATCACCGCATAACCGACGAAGGTCGCCAACGTCAGCCACATGGTTAGCGGATTCACCAGACTGTACAACAGCGATAAACCAATTCCGCCCAGCACACCGGAAACGAGCAAAGTTTCCAGCGAATTCACTTCTCCGGTCGGCAGCGGGCGGCCCTTGGTACGCGCCATCACGGCGTCTATTTTTTGCTCGATCAGGCAATTCATCGCAGCTGCCGCCCCTGCCACCAAACCGATTCCGACGGTAGCCGCAACAAGGATGCGCATCGGCACCATGCCCGGCACAGCGAGGAACATGCCGATCACCGCACAAAATACGATCAACGTAATCACGCGCGGCTTGGTCAGCGCCATATATTGCTGTAGCCGATGGCTGGCGCTGGGCAGGGTCAGAACAGTTGCTTTCATCTAAATCCGGGGGAGGAAGGCGGGCGTTGATGCGTCATTCAGTGCTGCCATTTTAGCATGGGCGGAAAGGTATACTGGTACGCTGACTTGCTCCTGAATGCTTCTGTGAACACACTCCACTGCGCCTTTAAAAGCCCCCTCGGCGCGGCACGACAACTGGCGCGTGGCTGGCTGCTGCTCGGTGTCATCGCGCTGATTGGCGCGGGCCTGCTGGCGATCCTTTTGGTGCTGTCGCGAACGCCTGGAATTCAGGATGTTTTCCCACTACGCGATTTTTTTCGGGCAGCGCTGATCGTTCACGTCGATCTATCGGTACTGATCTGGTTCGTCGCGTTCGGCGGCGTTTTTTGGAGCCTTGCTGGAAATCAGCGTTTCGTGGCGCTTGGTTGGAGCGGGCTTTGGCTGACAGCGCTGGGTACCGCGCTGCTGGTAGTGTCCCCTTTCTTTCCAGACACCGAGCCACTGCTGAACAATTACATTCCAGTTTTGCAGCAACCGGTGTTCTTCGTCGGGCTGGTGATCGTTGGCGCGGGATTCGGACTAACGCTGCTACGCGCGCTGCTTACGCTGTGGCCTGCCGAATCTGCTACCGCGTCTGAAAATGCGTTGCGCTTCGGTGTATTCATGGCCGCCATTGCAGGATCGCTGGCACTTTCCGGATTCGTCATTGCCTGGCTGACCCAACCTCTTTACGACGGCCAGGCGCTTTATGAAGCGGTGTTCTGGGGCGGAGGACATACGCTTCAATTTCAACATGCGTTGCTCATGGTCGTTGCCTGGTTCTGGTTGGCGACCGAGCTTGGCGCACCCCCCAGAATTTCGCCACGCATGACATTAGCGCTATTCGCGCTGGCTTCGCTGCCGCTGTTCGCCATGCCGGTGATCTACACTTACTGGCCAGTGGGAACAGCACAGCACGCGGCTTACTTTGCTCGCTTGATGGAGTTCGGACACCCGCTCATGCTGCCACTCATCATGGTCGCCGCAGGTACTCTGCCGAGGGTGTGGCTGATGAAGTCGCCTGCAAAATCAGCGTTAATTGCATCCTTCGGGCTGTTTGCCGCAGGTGGCGTACTGGCTTACTTGATACACGGCGTAAATGTTGTAATCCCCGCGCACTATCACGGATCTATCGTCGGCGTAACGCTGGCGTTCATGGGGCTCAGCTACATCCTGTTGCCGCGGCTCGGCTTTGGCGAAGTGAGCGACCGCATGGCGCGATGGCAGCCTTATGTCTATGGCGGCGGCCAGCTCATGCACATCCTTGGGTTGGCGTGGTCGGGTGGCTACGGCGTGCAGCGCAAGGTGGCGGGTGCAGAACAGGTGCTGACCAGCCTCCCGCAAAAAGTCGGCATGGCCATGATGGGGCTGGGAGGACTGATTGCCATCATCGGTGGCGTGATGTTCGTCATCGTTTGTCTACGGGCGATGACGCGCCGCGCGCCGGGGCAAATCTGACTTACATTTTTTTGACGTCGAGCAAACGCGCCAGATCGCGAATCATGCGCGCCGGATCCGGATTTTCCGGATAACGCAGCACCAGGCGTCCACTGCGGTCGAGCAAAAATATGCGGCTCTGCGACGGTACCGGAAACGACTCGTTGTATGACGCAGTTGCACGCCCGATTCGCATTCCCTGCATTTGCAGTAGTAACGGCTCCGCTGGCTGGCTCTGGTCCGCAACCAGCCATAGCGCTTCAAGGCTTTCTTTTTTGATACCCATGGCAAAGCGGGATTGACGCATGACGTAAAGCCGGTGCTGGCATTGGTCGTCACAACTGCCGGGGTCCATGAGTACCAACACCCATTTCCCGCTCAAGACATCAGCGCCCAGCGGCTTTCCGTCAAGCGTGACAACACTCGTTGCAGGCAGCTTGCGCAAATCGAGAAGTTCGCCATAGTTCATGCGTCGTTCCGGCTTCCAAACGTAATAGGTGAAATAGGACAACGCCAGCGGCAACGCACAAACGAGAAAGAGGAACAACAGGAACAGACGCGATTTAGTTTGGCTCATTTCGCTCACTTTATTTTGCCGCTTTGAGTGTTGTAACAACGATCAGAATCACGGTCAGGACAGCAAGAGAAAACCACATAAAGGCATAACCCCAGTGCCGATCTGCGCCTAATCCCGAGGCTTCTGGAACAGGGGTGACCCCGACCAAACTAGTTTCAGCAGGGGTTTCCTGATAGATCACCACAGGTAGGAGCGCCAATCCAGACCAAGCTTGAAAACGTGCGACGGTAAGATTCTGCCAGACACGTCCATCGACTGTTTGTGCGGATAGCTCCAGAAATCTTTCCGTGGGTATTCGAGCAATGCCGCCCACCTCGATTAATGTAGTCGGGGTTTCAATTTTCGGCAGCTCCTGGCGAGACGAAGGTGCGGCAACCCAGCCACGGTTCACCAAGACGCAAAGCTGACTGTTCTCAATGCGAAGCGGAGTAACAACGTAATACCCGACAATGCCATCGCTGACTTTGTTGTCGATGAATACCGTCTTGTCCGCAATCCAGACACCCTTCGCCGCAAGTTTGTGAAAATCGAGATCTTTGACATTGGTACTTGCTCCGGCCACCAGGATCGGTGGTTCAAGCGCGGCGTGCGCCATCTCCGACTGGAGGGCTTCCTTGTAATGGGCGCGCCGCACCTGCCAGATTCCCGCAGCGATGAACAGCATGAACAAGGCAACGCCGAACGAAACCAGCCAGGGGTTGATTCGTCTTGAGAATGTGTCAATCAGCATTGAAAATCACGCGTTATGCGCTTTAGAAAGACACCATTGCGACTATCGGTCGGGTAAGATCATTCGAACATTCCGACCAGGATCACGCAATCATGCGCATCATCGTCATTATATTTCTACTTTTCATACTCGGCAGCCTTGCGTCAGCGCTCTACTTTCTCTATCACGACCGCAGCCAGAGCACGCGCACGATCAAGGCGCTGACCTTACGCGTCGGTCTTTCAATCGGGTTGTTTGTGCTGTTGATGGCGGGCTATCGCTTCGGATTTATCGGCAGTCATCTTTGATCCCTTAAAAGCAATAACGCCACACAAGGCGGCGTTATTCCGATGCCCAAACCGCGACGAATTTTCTATTGCGGTCAGGCAGGAATCAAAGCCAGTAAACCAGCACAAACAGCAGCAGCCACACCACGTCAACAAAGTGCCAATACCACGCCACTGCTTCAAAGGCAAAATGGTGATCCGGCTTGAAATGCCCCGACATGACACGGAACAGAATCACCGTCAGCATGGTGGCCCCCAGCGTGACATGGAAACCATGGAAACCTGTCAGCATGAAGAAGGTTGAGCCGTAGACACCGGTGGTCAACTTGAGGTTTAAGTGGGAATACGCTTCCGCATATTCAGTGGCCTGCAGATAGATAAAGGTTACGCCCAGCAGGATGGTCAGGATGAGCCCGATCGTCAACTGGGCACGCTTGTTCTTGAGCAAACCCCAATGTGCCCAAGTCAGAGTGGCACCGGAACTCAGCAACAGTAACGTATTGATTGCAGGAATTCCCCATGCTGCCATCGGCGTGAACTTGTCCTTGAAACCCGGTCCGGCGCTCGGCCACATGTCGCTGAAATGTGGATAGAGCAAACCGAGGTTGTCGGCGCTGGCCAGATCAGGAACAGACAAAGTACGCGTGTAAAAAAGAGCACCGAAGAAAGCAGCAAAAAACATGACTTCGGAAAAAATGAACCAGCTCATGCCCCAGCGAAAAGAGCCATCCACCAGCTTGCTGTATTTGCCGCCCTCGGATTCACGAATCACCGTGCCGAACCAGCCGAAGAGCATGTAGACCAATACACAAAAACCGGCCGCAACTGAATAAGGTCCGGCGGCGACCTTGTTGACCCACATCACTGCACCGGCCCCCATCAGCGCCAATGCCAGAGAACCAATAATGGGCCAATGGGATGGCTGGGGGACGAAGTAACGGCTTGCCTGCTGACTCATGGGAATCTCCAATGACAGTATCTATCCAACTACTTAAACTTAAGTTCCTGCTGCGCCGACTGTCTGCAATCCCGTATTGCTTGCAGCACGATTGCCGTCAACCTCAAAAAAAGTGTATGACAATGTGATTGTATTCACGTCTTTTGGCAGCTTGCCGTCCACCATGAACACCACCGGCATGCGCCGCTTTTCGTTCGCATTCAGGGTTTGGCGGGTAAAACAAAAGCACTCGATTTTCTTGAAGTACTGGGCTGCAAATGCCGGACCGTAACTGGCAATAGCTTGTCCGCTGACCGCGTAATTCCTGTCATTGCTGACTTCAAACAACGCCTGGGTCAACTCCCCTGGATGTACCTTGAGACTCGCTTGCAAAGAGCGAAAATGCCAAGGCAGTTGGTGGGTATTGGTATCAAACTCTACAGTTACCAACCGAGAGTGATCAACCTGCGTATTTGCCACCTGGTCCGCCGTTGCAATGTTGTTGATTCCGGTGAGATTGCACATCACCTTGTAAAACGGTACCAGACCGAAACCGAAAAAGAACATGACCACCGCCACAAAAGCCAGCAGTTTGCCCAGAGTGCGGCGGTTCTTTTGGCCAGAACTCATCCGAACAGCCAATACCTTGCGAAAACGCCGAGGAATCCAACAAGCGCAATCGACGCCAGGATCAATCCTGTGCGCAAATTGTGCTTGCGGAAAGTGCCGTTTTGCTCGGAGTTCATGATCGAATATCTCGCAGTCGTCACCGCTTACTTGATAACCGGGGGTACTTCGAAGGTGTGGTGGGGAGCGGGCGACGGCACGGTCCATTCAAGTCCCGGTGCATCGCCCCACGCATTGGCCTCGGCTTTTTTGCCACCCTTGATGGTCTTGATCACGATGTACAGGAATAGCAGTTGCGACAAACCGAAACCGAACGCGCCAAGCGACGAAATCCGGTTGAAGTCCGCAAACTGCAACGCGTAATCGGGGATGCGGCGCGGCATGCCGGCCAGACCGAGAAAGTGCTGCACGAAAAAGGTCATGTTGAAGAAGATCAGGGAAAGCCAGAAGTGCCACTTGCCGAGGGTTTCGTTGTACATATGCCCTGTCCATTTCGGCAACCAGTAGTAGGCACCTGCATATGCCGAGAATAACGCGCCGGCCACCATAACGTAGTGGAAATGGGCAACGACATAATAAGTGTCCTGGAGTTGTACGTCGACCGCAGTAATCGCCAGCACCAAGCCGCTAAAGCCGCCTAGTGTGAACAAGAACAAGAAGCCCAGTGCGAAGAGCATTGGCGTTTCGAAGGACAACGAGCCGCGCCACATTGTGGCCACCCAATTGAACACTTTTACACCGGTCGGCACTGCAATCAGCATCGTGGCATACATGAAGTACAGTTGGCCGGTGAGCGGAATCCCGGTGACATACATGTGATGCGCCCAGACGAAAAAGGAAATGATGGCGATCGAAGCAATGGCATAGACCATCGAGGCGTAACCGAAGATCGGCTTGCGCGAGAAAGCGGGAATCACTTCAGAAATCACGCCGAAGGCTGGCAAGGCGATGATGTATACCTCGGGGTGGCCGAAGAACCAGAAAATATGCTGGAACAACACCGGATCGCCACCACCTGCGGCACTAAAAAAGCTGGTGCCAAAGTGACGGTCAGTGAGCAGCATGGTGACAGCCCCAGCCAGCACCGGCATTACCGCGATCAGCAGGTAGGCGGTAATCAGCCAGGTCCAGGAGAACAACGGCATCTTCATCAGCGTCATACCGGGAGCACGCAGATTAAGGATGGTGGTGATGATGTTGATGGAGCCCATGATCGACGACATCCCCAGAAGGTGGATACCGAAAATCGCCATATCCATTCCCATTCCCGACTGCACTGAAAGAGGCGGATAAAGTGTCCATCCAGTTCCGGCGGCACCACCCGGTGCCAGCAGCGAACCCACCAGCATGGAGCCGGCTACCGGCAGGATCCAGAAGCTCCAGTTGTTCATCCGCGCAAAGGCCATGTCGGGTGCACCGATTTGCAGCGGAATCATCCAGTTGGCGAAGCCGACGAAGGCCGGCATGATCGCGCCGAACACCATGATCAGCGCATGCAGGGTGATCATCTGGTTGTAGCGTTCCGGAGAAATGAATTGCAATCCGGGCTCGAACAGTTCCGCCCGGATCACCATGGACATGGCCCCGCCCACCATGAACATGATGAAGCTGAACCACAAATACATCGTACCGATGTCCTTGTGGTTGGTGGTGGTGATCCAGCGCATCAACCCCGAAGGTTGATGATGATCGTGGTCAGCTGCGTGATGATCATGTACTGCTTCCATCGTATCTCTCCTGAACTCCGTCGAATCCTGTCAGCCAACCTGGCCGTTGCGCGGCCGGGTTGGAATTCTGTTACTTGCGGGCAGCCTTGATTTCAGCGGGCTGAATCAGATCACCTGTCTTGTTGCCCCAGGAGTTGCGCTCGTAAGTAATCACTGCGGCGATATCTGTGTCGGACAATTGATTGCCAAACGCGGCCATCGCGGTGCCAGTCTTGCCGTTGAGCACGCGATTGATATGATCAGCGTTGGGGCCAGTTGCAATCTTCGAACCATCCAATGCCGGGAAAGCACCGGGGATCCCTTTGCCGTTGGCTTGATGGCAAGCAACGCAGTTGGTCGTATAGACCTTCTCGCCGTAAGCTTTCATTTCGTCCAGGGTCCACACCTTGTTCGGGTCGCCCATCGCTGCAGCCATTTTCTTCTTCTGCTCATCCACCCAAGCGGCATATTTTTCGGCGGAAACCACTTCGACCACAATGGGCATGAAGCCATGGTCCTTGCCGCACAGTTCTGAGCACTGCCCGCGATAAGTGCCTTCCTTCTCGGCCTTGAATGCCGCATCGCGGATAAAGCCCGGCACCGCATCCTGCTTGATACCAAACTCTTGCATGGACCACGAATGGATCACGTCGTTGGCCGTGGTGAGAATGCGCACTTTCTTGTTAACCGGAACAACCACCGGATTATCAACTTCGAGGAGGTAATGCTCACCCTTGGGTTCTTTGCCTTCGATCTGGTCGCGCGGGGTCGCCAACACGCTCATGAAATGAACGCCTTCACCGTCCCCCTTGAGATAGTCGTAGCCCCATTTCCACTGATAGCCTGTCGCCTTGATGGTGATATCAGGCTCCGAGGCATCGCGTAAATCCAGCAGAGCCTTGGTGGCCGGAACGGCCATGACGACCAGAATCACAAAGGGAACCGCTATCCACGCGATCTCAACCGCGAGATTCTCGTGAAAACCCGCAGCCTTGTGACCTTTGGACTTGCGGTGGGCATACAACGAGTATCCGAGAACCGCAAAGACGCCGATGAAAATCACCAGGCAGATCAGCGTCATGAAATTGTGTAACTCGTAGGCGACAAAGCCCGCGTGTGACACTGGGGGCGACAGGTTGAGCTGCCAAGCGGCGGAAGCTGTCCCGGGCAAAAGCATCAAACCAAGCGCTGTTGCGCTCAACCACTTTACTAGTGTGTTCATGGTGACGTTCACCCTCAATCCTCCAATCAAAATCAATCGCCCGCACGTCCGGCCACAGCAATATCCTGCAAGTATTGCCTGACTTGTTGGCAGGAAAACCCTTTTCTTGTTGCAACGCACTGCGACAATTAGTCGCGAATTATTTCAGGCTTTGGCGGCCTGCGCAACCCTGTTTCAGTTCGGGATGCGCCCATGTCTCGAATAGAACGACTCTTTTTGCTTACAAGTGAAAGCAAAGTATCGGCTACCTGGAAAGTGCGCTCAACAATTTTTTCCGGATCCCACCGAAGCCACCGTTGCTCATCAGGAGCACATGGTCGCCCTGCTCTGCGGCATGAACCACCGCTGTTATCAGCGTCTCCAGATCATCGAAAGTAGCCGCCTTGCTCTGCAACGGTGACAGTGCGGCAGCGACATCCCAGCCAAGATCGCGGGAATAGCAAAAAACCTGGTCAGCTTCGCGTAAACTTGCGGCCAATTGCGCCTTCATTGTCCCCAGCTTCATGGTGTTGGAACGCGGCTCCAACACGGCAAGAATCCTGTTCCGGCCTACCTTTCCGCGCAAACCCGCAATTGTCGCGGCAATTGCGGTCGGATGGTGGGCAAAATCGTCATAAACCGTTACGCCGCGCACCGTTCCACATAACTCAAGGCGGCGCTTTACGCCTTGAAATGTACCCAACGCCTTGATCCCGACACCGACCGGAACCCCCGCATGCCTTGCCGCCGCCAGCGCAGCCAAAGCATTGGTGCGGTTGTGTGCGCCAGGCAACGAGAGACGCGTCGAACCCAGAGTCTTGCCTTCAAACAGAATACTGAATTCATCTCCGATCGAATTGCCAACTTGCCATGCCGAGTCGTCATTGAACCACTCAACGGGCGTCCAGCACCCGCGCGCCAAAACGCGCTTGATCGATGCCTCATCGCCATTTGCAACAATCAATCCGTTTCCAGGCAATGTTCGAACAAAATGATGAAATTGCGTTTCGATGGCTTCAAGATCGGCGAAGATGTCAGCGTGATCGAACTCCAGATTATTCAGGATTACAGTGCGCGGCCGGTAATGCACGAACTTGGAACGCTTGTCGCAGAAGGCCGTGTCGTATTCGTCGGCTTCGATGACGAAAAATGGCGAGTCGGTCAGTCTTGCAGAGATACCGAAGTCCAGTGGAACTCCGCCGATCAGAAAACCCGGATTGAGGCCGGCTTCCTCCAGAATCCAGGTCAGAAGTGATGTTGTGGTCGTTTTACCGTGAGTCCCGGCAACGCCCAGCACCCATTTGTCGGGCAACACATTGTCGGCCAGCCACTGCGGTCCCGAGATGTAAGGCAAACCCCGGTTAAGAATTTCTTCCAGCAACGGATTGTCACGTGAAATAGCATTCCCCACCACGAACAGATCGGGATCCAGTGCAACCTGTTTGGCTCCATAACCCTCGGTGAGTTCGATTCCCTGTTCGGTTAGTTGGGTGCTCATGGGTGGATACACATTCGCATCGCAGCCCGTAACGCGATGCCCTGCCGCCCGCGCGAGCAAAGCAGTGCCACCCATGAAAGTGCCGCAGATACCAAGGATGTGAATGTGCATGGCGCATTTCCATGGAATAATGGCTGCGGATTCTAATCGAACCCGCTCACATGGCCCGCCACAAGACGCCGCCTCGATCCAACACGCAAGCTCGCCGTTCAATTGCCAGCCTCGCAGCCCGCATGATCGCAGAGGACGGCATAGACGATTACGGCCACGCCAAGCGCAAGGCCGCCCGCAGCTTGGGAATGGGCGAAGAAGAAGCGCTGCCCACCAACGACGAAGTAGAAACTGAACTGCGCATGTACCAAGCGCTCTATCAGGAAGACGAACAACCCGAACGCTTGCGCGAACTGCGTCAGGTTGCCCTTGAGGTCATGGAATTGCTGGCGGAATTTCGTCCCTATCTCACCGGGGCCGTACTGGATGGCACCGCTGGTCGCTATGCCGCAGTGGAAATTGATCTGTTTGCCGATAGCGCCAAAGATGTCGAAATTTCTCTGTTGTCCCGAGAAATTCCCTATGAAATTGCAGAACCCAGACGGCGCGGACCGGACACGCCCGAAGCCGAATTGCAGATCGACTGCGAAGGCACCCCAGTGTTGCTTTCCGTCTTTCCGTTGCAGTTGGAACGCCAGCAGCGTCGTAACGCGCACAGCGGAAATCGCAGCCAGCGGGCGCGGGCCAGCCAAGTGGCCACGTTGGTCGCCGAGGAAGCAGGAAAAGCGGTTTGACGCGCTTTTCGATTTGGCTGGCGGTTATTGTGGTGGCCATCGTTTCCGGTTGGGCGGGGTTTCGCTTCAATGCCTCGCGCTATGAACAAGGCAATGTAGAAGCCACCGGAACCATCGCCCAGTTGCTGGTTGCGACGTTTCAGGGCCTCGATGGACGCCCGCATACGCTGGGTGACTGGCGCGGGAAAGTCCTTGTGGTGAACTTCTGGGCTACGTGGTGCCCGCCCTGCCGGGAGGAAATGCCAGCGTTTTCGCACACCCAATTGAGACTGGGGAACCAGGACGTACAGTTTGTTGGAATCGCCATCGACAGTCCCGATCAGGTCCGCGAATACATCCGCACCATGCCGGTCAGCTATCCGGTCATGATTGGGTCCGCTGCAACCCTGGGCATTACAGCCGGCCTCGGCAACGCCAGTCAGGGGCTGCCGTTTACCTTGGTCCTTGGTCGAGAAGGACATCTAATATCCTCCAAGCTTGGTCGCATGTCAGATGACGAACTCGAAGAACACATCCGGCCGCTGATTGCGATAAAGCCTTAAAACTGGACAAAGTGCGGTGATTTGCGGCAAACTACCGTCATGACGAAGCCAACTCGCGGCAAAAATACCAAAACAAAACAGGAGAAGTCAAAGCCCCCTGTGCGTATTCTCGTGCTTCATGGGCCCAACCTGAATCTGCTTGGAAGTCGCGAGCCGGAAATTTACGGCCAGGTCGGATTGGCAGAAATTCATCTCGCCATGGAAGCTCGTGCCCGTGCCGCCGGCGTGCAACTTGAAAGTTTTCAAAGCAATCACGAAGGCGAACTGATCGACCGCGTGCAAAATGCGCGGACCGAAGGCATCGAATTCATCATCATCAATCCGGCGGGTTACACCCACACCAGTGTCGCCCTGCGCGACGCCCTCGCGGCGGTGGCCATCCCTTTTATCGAAGTGCATCTCTCGAATATCCACGCGCGCGAAGCGTTTCGTCGTCATTCACATTTTTCCGATATCGCCACAGGCGTAATTTGCGGCCTCGGCGCCCAAGGCTACGAACTGGCCGTTGAATCCGCTTTGACCCATCTCGGCAGGCGCTAAGCCTCCGTTAAATGGCGATGGGGCCGTTATGCGCCCGTTACCACCAGCAGGGAGTAAATCCATGGACCTCAGAAAACTTAAAACATTGATCGACCTCGTACAAAACTCCGGAATCTCGGAACTCGAAATCAGCGAAGGCGAAGAGAAAATCCGCATCGCCAAGCACGTTGCGGCGCCGGCCCACGCAGCGCCTGCAACCGTGTTGATGGGCGCACCGGCAGCAAGCCTCGCTGCACCCGCCACTGAAGTTGCGGGAGGGACAGCAAACACCGCAGCCACTGCTTCCACGGAACCCGAAGGGCACGTGGTCACCGCCCCAATGGTTGGCACTTTTTATCGTTCCGGCACACCCGGCGCAGCTTCCTATGTCGAAATTGGCCAGGCCATCAAACAGGGAGAAACCCTGTGCATTCTCGAAGCCATGAAGCTCATGAACGAAATCGAGGCCGACGTTTCCGGCACGGTAAAGGCCATCCTGGTTGAGAACGGGCAACCGGTGGAATTTGGCCAGCCGCTTTTTGTGATTGGTTGATATGTCGCCATGGCTCAACGCTGTGACGAATCCGCCTGATTGGCGGCATAAGGGTTTTCAAAATGTTTGAAAAGGTTCTCATTGCCAATCGCGGCGAAATTGCGCTTCGAATCCTGCGCGCCTGTCGCGAGTTGGGTGTCAAAACGGTGGCCGTGCATTCCACCGCCGACACCGAAGCGAAGTACGTCAAGCTGGCCGACGAATCGGTTTGCATCGGCCCGCCACCATCGTCACTAAGTTACCTGAATACGCCGGCCATCATCTCGGCCGCAGAGGTCACCGACGCCGAGGCGATCCATCCCGGCTATGGCTTTCTTTCCGAAAATGCCGATTTTGCCGAACGCGTCGAAAAGTCCGGCTTCGTCTTCATCGGCCCGCGTCCGGAAACCATTCGCCTGATGGGCGACAAGGTCAGCGCCAAGGACACCATGAAAGCCGCCAACGTGCCTTGCGTACCCGGCTCTGAAGGCGCATTGCCGGATGATCCGAAAGAAATTGGACGAATCGCGCGTTCCATCGGCTATCCGGTGATCATCAAGGCAGCGGGTGGTGGTGGTGGGCGCGGCATGCGCACGGTTCACACCGAAGCTGCGCTGATCAACGCCGTGAACATGACACGCTCCGAAGCACAGGCCGCCTTCGGCAATCCGGTGGTGTATCTGGAAAAGTTTCTCGAACACCCGCGCCACATCGAGATACAGGTGCTGGCCGACAGCTTTGGCAACGCCGTGTATCTGGGCGAGCGCGATTGTTCCATGCAGCGCCGCCACCAAAAGGTCATCGAAGAAGCCCCGGCGCCGGGTATCCCCCGGCGTCTGATTACGCGCGTAGGCGAACGTTGCGCCGAAGCGTGCCGCAAAATCAATTATCGTGGTGCCGGCACGTTTGAGTTCCTCTATGAAAACGGCGAGTTCTACTTTATCGAAATGAATACCCGGATTCAGGTCGAGCATCCGGTAACCGAAGAAACGACAGGGATCGATATCGTTCAGGCGCAGATCCGCATCGCTGCCGGCCAAAAACTCTGGTTCAAGCAGCGCGATGTAGAAGTGAAGGGGCATTCCATCGAGTGCCGCATCAATGCGGAAGACCCGTTCAAGTTCACCCCGTCTCCCGGCAAAATCACCACTTGGCATGCGCCGGGCGGGCCGGGAATCCGTGTTGATTCACACGCCTACTCCGGCTATACCGTCCCGCCCAACTACGACTCGATGATCGGGAAAGTGATCGCTTACGGCGACACTCGCGAGCAGGCGATTCGACGCATGCGCATCGCGCTCTCGGAAATGATGGTGGCGGGAATCAAAACCAATATTCCGCTGCACCAGGAACTGATGCTGGATGACCGCTTCGTCAAAGGCGGAACCAATATCCATTACCTGGAAAAACTGCTCGCCGAAAAAGGCAAATAGGTCGAGCGGGTATGTGGATTTCCGTTGCGCTGCCTGCCGATGCGATCCGCGCCGAGGCACTGTCGGAAGCACTGCTGGAGCAGGGCGCGATTTCGGTCAGCATCGAGGATGCATGGGCCGGAACAGAACGGGAAACACCCCAGTTCGGCGAACCCGGTGACGAACCCACAGCGCTTTGGGAACAAAGCCGCGTCATCGCCTTGTTCGAAGCTAGCGATGATTTGGTCGGACGCGTCGCCAAAGCCACCCGCGCAGCCGGTCTCGACGATCTGCCCGAAATCGAATTGACGGAAGTCGCCGAGCAAAACTGGGTGCAACTGACGCAATCCCAGTTCGAACCGATCCGCATCAATGATCGTTTGTGGATCGTGCCCTCCTGGCACATGGACAAATTTGAACAAGACTATCTATCAGTCGAGCCTAGCGAGCAAACTTCGTCACCCTCGCCCGTGGGGCGTGGGCAGGGGGGTGGGCTCAACAAATTGGTTTCCGGATCTAGTTGCATTCTGCAACTAGATCCGGGAATGGCCTTTGGAACTGGCTCGCATCCAACCACCAGGCTTTGCCTGGAATGGCTGTCCGACGTTGTAAAAGGTGACGAGCAGGTACTCGACTATGGCTGCGGCTCCGGTATCCTCGCCATTGCAGCAGCCAAGTTGGGGGCTGCCGAAGTGGTCTGCGTTGATATTGACGAGAAGGCACTCGAAGCAGCGCGCGACAACGCGCTTCGCAACAACGTCACCTTGCAATTGCATCATTCGCGCGAATCTCTGGAGCGGAAATTCAACATTGTCGTGGCAAACATTTTGACCAACCCACTCAAAGTGCTCGCGCCATTGCTGGCCGGACGTATCGCAACGGGAGGACGCATCGCGCTTTCGGGTGTGCTCGAAGCCCAGGCGGAATCCGTCATCGCGGCATACGGCCCTTATGTTGTTCTGCGCAAAGGCGCAGATCTGGATGGATGGTGTCGTCTGGAAGGCAGCGCGCCATGATGCTGACGCGGTGCCCTGCGTGCGCGACAGCTTTCCGCGTCAGTCCGGAACAGTTGAAGGCACGCGCGGGCAAAGTACGTTGCGGCGAATGTCGATCACAGTTCAATGCGCTCGACACGCTGGTGGAAGAAAGCATCTTCCCGGCGACAACAAACCCCTCGCATGAAGATACGATCCAACCGTCCGAAGAGATGGTTTCGCCAACCGTCGCGGAAACCGGGTCAGACATTGTCGAAGCGTTTCCCGAGATGGCCGAGCAAGCCACCTTTTTAGCGGAACCTGAGCCCCTTCACGCTCCTGAGGAATTTGCAGAGACGGATGACGCGGCGGAAATTTTTTATCTTCCCGATGAACCGGCGGTCGTGGCAGCGACCATTGCTCCAGCATCGTCCGAAGATGCCGTGCAAAAATCTTCGGCATTGGAAGAACCCTACGACACCACTTTCGAAGCAGTGCCGGATGGTGAAATAGAAACAACGCGCCGGCGCTGGCCCTGGGTGATCGGCATCATCGCAGCACTGCTCGGGCTGGCAGCACAGGCCGCGCTGCATTTCAGGGTCGAGCTTGCCGTACTCCAACCGGCATTGAAGCCGACCATGATTGCTGTCTGCAAATCTCTTGGATGCGAAGTACTGCTGCCGCAACACGCCGAGTTTCTTGGCATCGAAGCATCCGATCTTCATCCTGACCCACTACAGAAGGGACATCTGGTGCTTGCCGCCACCCTGCGCAATCACGCACCCTTCGCCCAGGAACTTCCCGCCATCGAGCTCACACTGAACGACGTCGCGGACCGGCCGCTGATCGTTAAAGATCTCAACCCGCGCGACTATCTGCCACAGGAAATCAATATTTCCAGGGGCTTTGCCAGCAATGGCGAACTCGCGGTCAATCTCACGCTCGACGTCGGCGACGTACCCGCTGCCGGTTATCGCATCTATCTTTTTTATCCTTAAGCAAAAGACATGAGCAAGACACTGATCTGTGGTTCCATCGCCTACGACAACATCATGGTGTTCCATGACTACTTCAAGAACCACATCCTGCCCGACCAGATCCATATTCTGAACGTGTCTTTTCTGGTGCCCGACATGCGGCGCGAATTCGGTGGCTGTGCCGGCAATATCGCCTACAACCTCAAACTCCTCGGTGGCGAACCACTGATCATGGCTACGGTAGGTGATGACGCTGCGCCCTACAGCAACCGACTCCAGCAGTTGGGCCTTGATGCCCGCCATGTGCGCCCGATCAGCGGCAGCTTTACCGCACAGGCTTTCATCACCACCGATCTGGACGACAACCAGATCACGGCGTTCCACCCCGGCGCGATGAATTTCTCACATCAAAATCACGTCAATGAGGCACGTGATGTAAAACTCGGCATACTTTCACCCGATGGCCGTGAGGGCATGCTCGCCCACGCAAGGCAATTCCGTGAAGCCGGGATTCCCTTCGTTTTCGATCCGGGTCAGGGGCTGCCGATGTTCGATGGCGCCGAACTGATGAACTTCCTGAAACTCGCCGATTACTGCACGGTCAATGACTACGAAGCCCGGCTCCTCGTTGAGCGAACCGGAAAGCCGCTTGAACAACTTGCACAGGAGGTCAAGGCCTTGATCGTGACACTGGGGGGCGAAGGCTCCCACATCTATGCTGATGGGCAACGCATTGATATTCCCGGCGTGGCTCCCGACGCACTGACAGACCCCACCGGTTGCGGCGATGCCTACCGCGCCGGGCTGCTGCATGGCATTGCGCAGGGATGGCCGTGGCAGAAAACAGGTCGTCTTGCGTCGGTGATGGGTTCGATCAAGATTGCCCATCGCGGCGGACAGAACCATACACCAACACGCGACAACATTGCAGCCCGCTACAAGATTGCATTCAACGAAACACTTTGATCAGGAGCCACACACCATGAACACGTCACTTCGTATCACCACAATTCTGCTTTCATCCGTCGCGTTGCTGGCCGGTTGTGCCAGCCAGTCGGGCAGCAGTTACAGCCGCGAGCAGACCCGCCACGAAATGACCGTCCGCATGGGCGTGGTCGACAGCATCCGTCGCGTCACCATCGAAGGCACCAAGACCCCATTGGGCGCCGGCGCCGGGGCAGTGATCGGCGGCGTGGCCGGCTCCTCCGTGGGGCAGGGCCGCGGTTCCGGCATCGGTACAATCCTCGGCGCCATCGCGGGTGGTGTCGCCGGCTCGGCGATAGAAGAAAAGGCCACCAAGAAGGATGGTCTGGAAATCACCGTGAAACTGGAAAACGGTTCCTACGTTGCAGTCACCCAGGACGCTGACGAAGACTTCAAGCCCGGCGAACGCGTGCGCATCCTCTCCGGTGACGGCTCCACCCGCGTTTCGCATTGACGCAAGTCCGGGCCGCATTCCGCCTTGCCCGCACCGCCCTGCATGTGCTGGGCGGTGCGCTGACCGTTGCGCTGGTGTTCCCTGTGTGTCGAGATGCAAACCGGCAGCGCCTAAAACAGCGCTGGTCAGCGCATCTGGTGCGCATACTGGGCGTCGAGCTGCGGTGTAGCGGCGTGCCTTCCGGAATTGGCTTGATCGTCGCCAATCATATTTCCTTCCTAGACATTTACCTCATCAACGCAATCATGCCTGCGTCTTTTGTGTCGAAAGACGAAGTGCGCAAGTGGCCGCTGATCGGCTGGTTCGCAGCCAATACCAACACCATTTTCATGGCGCGTGGCAGCCGCAGCGCGGCGCAGCGTACGCGCGAAACTTGTGCCGCACATTTGCGGCAAGGCAAGTGCGTCGCATTGTTTCCCGAAGGCACCACCTCGACGGGCGACACGGTGTTGCCTTTTCATAGCGCACTGCTGCAAGCTGCCATAGATGCGAATGTTGCCGTAATTCCCGTTGCGATTCGCTATACTGATGCCAAAGAGGACCGTTCGTATACCACAGCCTATGTGGGCGACATGAACCTTATGCAGTGCCTGTGGAACATTGCGTGCAGTCCGCTAATCATGGCCCTCATAGAAATACTTCCAACGCTGCCCACAAACGGTCTTGATCGGCGCCATCTTTCGTCGCACGCTCATCGCGTGATCCAACACCATCTGGGCCCATCAATGGCTTGGCCGAAACCTCTATAAGACTCATGAAACAACAATGGATACGACAGATATCCAACCGAAAGTAAATGCCAATTAGACCAAAACTCTGATGGTTTAGTCCGGAGACTATCGGCCAGAGTTGACCTTTTTGACCGTATAATTCGCGCACTAAAATTGCGCCTTGGATAGATCAACTGTAAGTTATTTTTTGGTCAAAACTCGGATGGCGCGCCGAAATCAAATAATTGCGGGATTTGGCTGACGAAGCGCCACACAAGGCGCCGGTTCTAGGCATATTCAACTTTGAATGTTTGCGCGAGAGATGCTAATAAAATTCTCATTTGATATGCAAATTTATTCATGAAGAGTTCTTTGCTGAAGAAACTCAATGAACGCTCAGCAACGATCGGTATCGTTGGTCTCGGTTATGTCGGACTCCCTTTAATACTTCGCTATTGCGAAGTAGGGTACAAGGTTATCGGATTTGACATTGATCAAGGCAAAGTTGACGCATTGCGGCAAGGCAAGAGCTACATTGAGCACATTTCACCCACTGCAATCCAACAAGCCGTTGCCAGCGGGTTTGAACCCACAACGGATTTCTCTCGTGCATCGGAGGCAGATGCGCTGATTATCTGTGTGCCAACCCCGCTCAACAAGTATCGTGAGCCCGATCTCAGTTTCGTTATTGATACAACTGACTCATTAGTGCCGCATCTGCGACCCGGCCAGATCGTATCTCTGGAGAGCACCACCTATCCAGGCACCACCGATGAAGAATTGCTTCCCCGTATCCAATCAAGAGGTATGAAGGTAGGGCAGGATGCGTTCCTTGTTTTTTCTCCCGAGCGTGAAGACCCCGGCAACACCAAATTCACCACGCGCACCATCCCCAAGATCTGCGGTGGCTATACCTTGGCCTGCCTTGAAGTTGGCCTTGCCCTTTATGGTCAAGTGATTGACAAGGTCATTCCAGTCAGTTCCACGCGAGCGGCAGAGCTGACCAAGCTCCTGGAAAACATTCATCGTGCAGTCAATATTGGATTGGTCAACGAAATGAAGATTGTTGCTGACAAGATGAACATCGATATTCACGAAGTCATCCGTGCCGCCGCAACCAAGCCGTTCGGTTTCGTTCCGTATTATCCGGGTCCCGGTCTGGGTGGGCATTGCATCCCGATTGATCCTTTCTATCTCACCTGGAAAGCAAGGGAGTACGGCGTAAATACTCGCTTCATTGAGCTGGCTGGGGAGGTTAATTCTTCAATGCCAGACTATGTGATATCCAAGGTAACCGCCGCCCTCAATTCAATGAAGAAGTCAATCAATGCCAGTCGAATACTGTTACTTGGCATTGCCTACAAAAAAAATGTAGACGATATGCGGGAGTCTCCGTCAGTGATCTTGATGGAGAAATTGCGTGATCTGGGCGCAACTGTCTCTTACAGCGATCCGCACATTCCGGTTTTCCCCAAAATGCGTGAGCACCAGTTTAATCTGTCGAGCATTCCACTGACGCCAGAAATATTGGCTGATTACGACTGCATACTATTGGCCACTGATCATGACAAATTTGACTACGCCATGATCAAACAAAACGGAAAATTGATCGTCGATTCTCGTGGTCGTTATCTCGAAAACGCACCCCATATTATCAAGGCTTAAAATGCGCTATTACCCAGCTCCAATCACTGACAGGAAAATCCGCTTCGCTCTTGTAGGATGCGGCCGCATCGCGCACAATCATTTTGCTGCATTGAAACAGCACACGGAGCGATCAGAACTGGTAGGCGTGTGCGATGTAAATGCCAAGGCACTGGCATCGGCCGTTAGTGAAACAGGTGCCAAACCCTATGCCAGCCTGGACAATATGCTTGGGGACACCAATGCAGACATCGTGATCCTGACTACGCCCAGTGGCCTGCATCCAGAACAAACCATAGAGATTGCCACGGCGGGTCGAAATGTCATGACCGAAAAGCCCATGGCCACGCGCTGGCACGATGGCTTGCGGATGGTGAAAGCCTGCGACGATGCCAACATTCGTCTCTTTGTCGTAAAACAAAACCGGCGCAACCCCACCCTGCAACTACTCAAGCGCGCCATGGAGCTCGGTCGATTTGGCCGGGTATACATGGTCAATATCAATGTGTTCTGGGCGCGCTCGCAAGAGTATTACGACAGTGCTGCCTGGCGCGGCACCTGGGAATTCGACGGTGGCGCATTCATGAACCAGGCGAGTCATTACGTCGATCTGCTCGACTGGCTGATTGGCCCGATTGAAAGCGTTCAAGCCTACACCGCCACGCTTGCACGGAATATAGAGGTGGAGGACTCGGGGGTCATAAGCGTCAAGTGGCGGTCCGGCGCATTGGGCTCAATGAATGTTACGATGTTGACCTACCCAAAAAATCTGGAAGGCAGCATCACAATCATTGGCGAGAAGGGTACCGTCAGGGTCGGGGGTCTGGCGGTCAATGAGATACAGCATTGGGAATTCTCTGAACCCCACGAAGATGACGCCAAGGTTGCTCAAGCCAGCTATGCCACAACCTCGGTGTACGGTTTTGGGCATCCGCTCTATTACGACAATGTGATCAAAGTGCTGCGGGGCGAGGCCGAGCCCGAAACCGATGGGCGCGAAGGGCTGAAGTCACTTGAAGTGATGATCGCCACCTATCTGTCGGCACGCGACGGTAAGCGCGTGGCACTGCCACTGGATTACTAAAATGGGTGTCGTGATCCATACGACTGCCATTGTCGATGAAGGCGCGCAGATTGGCGAAGGCTCACGCATCTGGCACTGGGTGCATGTGTGTAGTGGTGCCCGCATCGGACAAGGATGTTCGCTGGGTCAAAACGTCTTCGTCGGCAACGATGTTGTCATTGGCAACAATGTAAAAATTCAGAACAACGTTTCGGTGTATGACGCAGTGCGTCTTGATGACGACGTATTCTGCGGTCCCAGCATGGTGTTCACCAATGTCTATAATCCGCGCTCGGCAATATTGCGCAAGAATGAATACCGACAAACCCATGTGCACCGCGGAGCGACGCTCGGAGCAAACTGCACCATCGTCTGCGGCGTCGACGTCGGCGAATATGCTTTCGTTGGCGCCGGGGCTGTCATCAATCGCGACGTTGCTCCATACGCGCTGATGGTCGGCATACCCGCAAGGCAGCGGGGCTGGATGTGCCAATGCGGCGTTCAATTAAAAGGGGATGGAGAGGTTAATTGCATGTGCGGCGCCATTTACCAAATTGACAAATTTACCTGCACCAAACAATGACCAACAAGATTGAATTTACCGACCTCAAGGCACAGTACGCCCATCTGAAAGAATCGATCAATGCTCGAATCCAGACCGTTCTTGACCATGGCCAGTACATCATGGGGCCGGAGGTTCGAGAGCTTGAAGAGAAGCTGGAAGCCTTCACACAAGCCAGGCACTGCATAACGGTTGCTTCCGGCACTGAAGCCTTGCTCATCTCGTTGATGGCGCTGGGCGTGAAAGCGGGCGACGAAGTCATCACCACGCCATTCACTTTCGTGGCGACTGCAGAGGCCATCGCACTGGTTGGTGCAGTACCGGTATTCGTCGATATTCAACCCGATACCTGCAACATCGACCCGGCGTTTATTGAGGCAGCCATTACGGAAAAGACCAAGGCCATCATGCCCGTCTCGCTCTATGGCCAGGTTGCGGATATGAGCGAGATCAACGCAATCGCAGCCCGCCACGGCAACATCCCGGTAATCGAGGACGCCGCCCAAAGTTTTGGGGCCAGCTATAAAGGGCGCAGGAGCTGCAACCTGTCAACCATTGGTTGCACCAGCTTCTTTCCCAGCAAACCCCTCGGCTGCTATGGCGATGGTGGCGCCATCTTCACCAATGACGATGGTCTGGCCAAAGTCATGCGCGAAATCCGGATGCATGGTCAGGAGCGTCGCTACCATCACGCCCGCGTGGGTGTTGGCGGGCGCATGGATACCTTGCAGTGTGCCGTCACGTTGGCAAAACTGGAGTGCTTCGACCAGGAGGTTGCACAACGCATCAGCGCTGGACAACGCTATCTAAAATTGCTCGAAGCCATTTCCGTCGTTACTGCACCGGTCGTTCGGCAGGATCGCAATTGCGTATGGGGACAGTTCACCATCCAGGTGAACGACCGTGATTCAGTCATCGACAAGCTCAAGGCAGTGGGGATTCCCACCGCGGTGCATTACCCGGTACCACTACACCATCAACCCGCCTATCAAAGCCTATGTCGCATTGCCAGTGGGTTGACAAACTCGGAAAGGGTTTCGAGTCGCGTTATCAGCTTGCCCATGCATCCTTACTTCGATAGTTCCACACAAGAAATCATCATCCGGGCCGTAGCGGAAGCCGTTGCCCCGTGAGCACCAGAATCGTCACCATCATTGGCGCACGGCCCCAATTCATCAAAGCCGCGGCAGTATCGCGCGCCATTCGCAACAGCTACGCCAGCAGGGTTGAGGAAACTCTTGTCCATACAGGACAGCACTACGACGAAAACATGTCGCAGGTTTTCTTCGATGAACTTGACATTCCCGTTCCAAAATACAACCTGAAAATTTCCGGTGGCCATCATGGCGCCATGACGGGGCGCATGCTGGAATCCATCGAGAAGGTCCTGCTCGCCGAAAAACCGGATTGGGTGCTCATCTACGGAGACACCAATTCAACGCTTGCCGGTGCCCTGGCTGCCGCCAAGCTGCATTTGCCCGTGGCGCATGTGGAGGCCGGGCTACGTTCTTTCAACAGGCGCATGCCCGAGGAAATCAACCGCATTGTTGCCGACAAGGTATCGACCCTGCTGTTTTGCCCTACCGAAACGGCGGTGAAAAACCTTACTGCCGAGGGCATAACCAGCGGTGTGCATAACGTGGGGGACGTCATGTATGACGTAGCCCTTTTTTCCAGGGATCGCGCCCGGCAGCAAAGCAGTATATTGCGTGACCTCAAGCTCACCGAGCAGGGTTTTGCACTAGCCACCTGCCATCGTGCCGAGAACACCGATGATCCCAAGCGCCTGGGCGAAATACTTGCTGCGCTGGCAGAAATTGCGGGCGACTTGCCAGTAGTGTTGCCCCTCCACCCCCGCACGCGCAAGCTGATCAATGACTACGGGCTGGAGCACCAACTTGCTTCAATCACGGTTCTCGATCCGCTCAGCTTTCTGGATATGGTCGCGCTGGAGCAAGCTGCCAAGGTCATCCTCACCGATTCGGGTGGGGTACAAAAGGAAGCATTCTTCTACGGCGTGCCTTGCCTGACGATGCGCGACGAGACCGAGTGGGTAGAGACGGTAGAGTTGGGTTGTAACCGATTGGTAGGTGCATCCAAAACAGCTATTTGTACGGCAGTGGGTGCGATGACCCAAAAGACGGTGACGCACACTGAAACACCCTATGGCCAGGGCGATTCCGCCAGCAAAATATTGGCGCGGCTCGCAGGCAATTGATCTCACATTTATGAAGATCAATTGCGATTACCTGATAGTAGGCGCCGGGATTATTGGCTTGACAGTGGCCAGAGAAATAAAATTTCGTTCCCCCAAAGCAAGCATCGTGATTCTTGAGAAAGAACCCAACATGGGGTTGCATGCCAGCGGGCGAAATAGCGGCGTGTTGCATACCGGCATTTACTACCCACCCGGAACACTCAAGGCAGAGTTTTGCAAGAAAGGTGCCGACGCTCTTTTCACCTACGCGCAAGAGCATGGCATTCCAGTGCGAAAAGACGGCAAAATCATCGTCGCAACTTCAGCTGAAAATGCCAAAGGACTAACGAAACTTCTTGCCAATGCAAAAGCCAATCAGATTAGTGCTGAAATTCTGCAAAGCGCGGACATTCGCCGGATAGAACCGCACGCTTGCGCAGAATTCGGCGGTATATACTGCAAAGACACTGCGGTCATAGACAGCCACAAGGTTTTGCAATCCTTGAAAAATGAGCTTGGTGCCCAAGGTGTTGAAATCTCATTCAATCAGCAACTACTTGATATCGACGACACACGGCATGAAGCCAGAACCGCAAACAAAAGATATGGGTATGGCTTTCTGATTAATGCAGCAGGAGCTTATGCAGACTCAGTGGCAAAACTGGCCCAAGTCGGACTGCAATATAAACTCATCCCCTTCAAAGGGATTTATTACAAACTTGCCCCGCAATATTCGGGCAGGGTTCGCGCCAGCATTTATCCGGT
>JANYCD010000028.1 GCA_025360425.1 Sterolibacteriaceae bacterium | reverse complement strand
TCACATTCTGCTTTCTGCCCCGCTCGCAGAACGTTGCACGATCTGCCGCATCGACAAGACGCCCCGTAAACTCGAACGGCCTTCCGATCACGCGCCGGTGATTGCCGAGTTCTCCTGAGCGTCCACCAGCTTGTTGGCAATGCGCACATAGTCGTCGACGCCGAGCTCTTCGGCGCGCGCAGTAGGTTTGATGCCCAATGCCAGCAGCGCTTCTTCGCTGACGATCTCACGCAGCGTATTGCGCAGCATTTTGCGACGCTGCGAAAATGCGGAGGTCACGACTTTCTGCAACATGGCCTCGTCGCGTGCCTGAAGATCCGAGGCGGGCTTGGGCATCATCCGCACGATGGCGGAGTCGACCTTGGGTGCGGGGTTGAAAGCACCGGGCGGCACGATGAACAGGCGCTCCATGTGGAAGCGATATTGGAGCATCACCGACAAGCGCCCGAACTCTGATCCACCCGGATCGGCCACCATGCGATCGACCACTTCTTTTTGCAGCATGAAGTGCATGTCGCGTACTTTGGATACAAAGCCGGCAAGATGGAATAACAGCGGCGTCGAAATGTTGTAGGGCAGGTTTCCCACCACGCGCAGGTCGTTGCCCAGCTTGCCGAAATCAAAGGCAAGCGCATCGCCTTCGTGAATGGTCACTTTTTCCGGAGGGAATCGTTCGTGCAGGCCTGCGATCAGGTCACGATCGATCTCGATCACATGCAGATGATCCAGCCCGGCGAGAAGCGGCTCGGTCAATGCACCCAGACCGGGCCCAATTTCCACCAAATGATCAGGACGCTGCGGCGCGATGGCGTCGACGATCCGTCTGATGATGCCTTCCGACACGAGGAAATTCTGTCCGAAGCGCTTGCGCGGAATGTGTTTCATCACATCCTGGAGTTGCATTTACAGGCTGGTGCTTGCCTCACCGCCGCGCCACAATTTCCGCCGCCATGCGCACTGCGGCGAACAGGCTGGCAGGGTCGGCACGGCCAGTGCCGGCAATATCGAGTGCGGTACCATGATCTACCGAGGTGCGCAGGATTGGCAAACCCAGGGTGATGTTCACGCCTTCCTCGAAGGCGGCATATTTGAGCACGGCCAGTCCCTGATCGTGATACATCGCGACCTGTGCATCGGACCCGGCAAGCACATTGCGGGTAAACAAGGTGTCGGCCGGCAGCGGCCCGACCAGATCAAGACCTTCGGCGCGCAGCGCGTCAATTACCGGCGCGATGATTTCGATTTCTTCGCGGCCAAGATAGCCGCCTTCGCCGGCATGTGGATTGAGGCCCGCTACCAGAATGCGCGGTTTGGCGATGCCGAACTTGCTGCGTAGATCGGCATCGACGATACGCAACGTAGTCGTCAACGCGTCGCGCGTGATGGCTGCCGGCACATCCTTCAACGACAGGTGCGTAGTCGCCAATGCAACACGCAAGCCCGCTCCAGCGAGCATCATCACCACGCGTCGCGTTGCGGTCTGATCGGCAAGATATTCGGTATGACCGGTGAAAGGAATACCGCCATCGTTGATGATGCCCTTATGTACCGGTGCGGTCACCATGGCGGCGAATTCGCCGGACTGGCAGCCGGCCAAGGCACGATCCAGCAAGGCGATCACATATGCGGCATTGCGCGCGTCAAGGTGGCCTGCCTGGCAAGGCGTACAAAGCGGCACATGGAGAATATCGAGGTTATCGATTTTTTTGCCGAGCTGTTTCGCGCGCGACGCAATCAGCGAACGATCTCCAACAACCATGAGGCGAGCGGGAAAATCTGCATCCACCAGAGACAGGCAGATGTCGGGGCCGATACCAGCCGGCTCGCCGCTGGTGACGGCGATGACCGGAGCCCTCGCCTCACGTTTCATGCGTTACGCCTTACTGATCTTCAAGGTGGTACTCGACATAGGCACGGTCGCGCAACTGTCGTTGCCAGTCCTGATACATTTCATCAGACCTGCGTTCGCGCAACACCTGGCGTGCAGCGAGACGTTTGCGTTCCGGCGATCCTTCGTCAGTGCGGCGTTCGAGTACCTGGATCAAATGCCAGCCAAACGGCGACTTTATCGGCTGGCTGATTTCCTTGACTACCAAACCATCCATGGCTTTTTCGAAATCGGGTACGGTATCGCCCTGATTAAGCCAACCAAGATCGCCACCCTTCGCCGCAGACAGGTCACTGGAGTAAAGGCGCGCCAACTCGGCGAAGTCGGCCCCGTTGTCAAGGCGTTCCTTGAGCCCTTCGAGCTTGTGCCTGGCTTCAGCATCGGACAAGACTTCATTGGCCTTGATCAGAATATGGCGGGCATGCGTCTGTTTCATGGACGGCATTTCAAGTCCGCCGCCCGTGCGTTCGAGCAACTTGATGAAGTGGAAACCCACCGGGCTGCGCATTAGCGGACTCACCTCGCCAGGCTTGAGCTTTTGCACCGCCTCCGCATACAAGGCCGGCAAACGGCTGATCGGGCGCAGGGCGATGATGCCGCCGCTCAGCGCGTCAGGCGCGTCAGAGAAACTCGCCGCCACCTTGCCGAAATCCTCACCGTTATTGACCTGGGCCAAAGCCTGCTCTGCCTTGGTGTGCAGCTTGGTCAATTGCTCGGGGCTGGCCTGTTCCGGGGCACGCACCAAAACGTGGGCGATAGCCACTTGTCCGACCTCATCGGTACTGATCGGGTTCGCCAGATAATTGTCGACTTCTCCGTCAGAAATCACAACGCGGCTTTCGACATCCCGTTCACGCAAATGGGACATGATGATCTGTTCGCGAATTTCCTCGCGGAACTTGGACCAGTCGATGCCATCGTGGTCAAGTGCTTCCTTGAAGGCGCTTATTGACATCTTGTTGTTGTCGGCTATACGGCCCAGTGCCGCATCAAGTTCGGAATCCGGCACTTCCAGGCCCGTATCCTTTGCCAACTGGATTTGCACCTTGTCCGAGATCATTTTTTCCAGCATCTGCCGCTGCAGTACATCTTGCGCAGGCAATTGCGTATTTTGGGCGCGCGCCTGACGCTCAACATTAGCCAGGCGCGATTTAAGCTCGCTCAGCGTGATCGCTTCAGTATTGACCACCGCAACGATGCGGTCCGCAGGGATCGCGGATTGGCCGGATTGGACCGGTGCTGCAAACACGAAGCAGAGAACCAGCAGAGGAAAAATCAAACGGGAGAGGTTCATGGTGCCTGATATTGATCAGTAGAAAACTCGGAATCGGTGTCCGGCATGTTAAGTCGGCCATAACCCGGAATATTACGTTTAAGCATGGTGAGAGGACTCGAACCGATTTGCGAGAAACCGTTCAACTCAAGCTGAAAAAAGAGTGAGCTATTAGTCCGCCCGATAGCCGTCGCCAAACGCTGAACAACTACGCGCGCCACCCAACAGCTGCCGTTGTACTCAAGGCCGGCCACGCTTTCGACAATACGCTTTTCGCGGATCGAATAGTTATAACGGCCCACGCCATACCAACCTCCTACAAGGGGCCACTGACCTGAGACATCGATTTGGTCAAGAAGGCCTCGATTGTAGCGATACCCGGCATTGAGCACCTTGCCGATTTCCGGTTGATAGCGCAATCCGACGTTGTAACGCTCAAAACGCTTGTCGCGGGTGTTGTACTGCAGACCACTTTCAAGAGAGGTATGCGGCAGCACGGTTCCGCTCAATGCCGCCAGAAAATCAGCTACGTGCCCGGTGCGCGGTGCCACACCCGGCAGGGTCACGTTCTGGTTGGTGAAGTAGTAGCGTTCTCCGATGGCCGCCTTGAGCAATTCAGCTCCCGTATCTGGATTGATAAACCGCGAGGTCAGAGCGGCGGTGGCCTGATTTGCGTCTGCAATTCGATCACCGCCAGTGAAAACATTTTCCGAAAAGATCTGCGCAAAATTGAAGTCGGCCACACCGGTGTCGAACACCGGAATCTGACTCTGATCGCGGAACGGCACACGCAGATAATAGAGTCTCGGTTCCAGTGTCTGAGTCAGGTTGCGACCGAACCAGTCAATATCGCGCTCGAATGTCAGCCCGCTGTCGACACTCATGATCGGAACATTGCGCGTCAGTTTGTCGGGAGTACCAAGCACCTGCTGTCGAAGTTGGTAGTGCGTGGAACTGAAACCGATTTTGGGAGTGACATAGAATGCCGCTGTCTGGAACGGCAGCGAGAGTTGAGGGTATAGCGTAGTTCGCTTCCCCTCAACCTGGGCCTGTGTCGGAACCGAGTAAGGCAATGAAAAGTCGACATACTCTCCCTGCATGTTGAGCGTCAGTCCGAGCGGAAGATCCGGTCTGGTCGCCGTAAGCGTAGCTTGTGGCAAACGGTCATAAGGTATTGCCACACGCGCTCGCGCTGGATCCTGCAAGGTTTGATAGCGCTGGGCGACTACACTCGCACTCCACCACCCGGCGCCATAACTCAAGACGCCCTGGCGCACCAGATTAGTCTGCGAAACATTGGTGACGCGGTTGGACAAATCGGTGAAGTAAGTATCGTCAGATACGCGATTGATGTTCAGGCTACCGGAGAATCCGTTGCCAAAGTTCTGCGCATGCACAATCGAGAGCGCATCCCGACTCTTGCCAAATATCTTGTCTTGTCCAAGATACTCGCCGCTGATTTGTCCGTTGTAGTCAACACCCAGATAGCGGTATTCACCCTGCCATTGGGTGCCACGCTTGGCCATGGCGCGCGCACCTAAGGTGGCGTCCATATTGGGCGCAATATTCCAGTAAAAGGGAATGGTGAATTCCGGCCCCCCCTGACTGGTGCTGCCCAGGCTGGGTGAGAGGAAGCCGGACTTGCGCTGATTGTTGAGCGCGAACGACATCCAGGGTGAATAAAGAATCGGGATGCCTTTGAAAACAATCGTGGCATTGTGTGCCGTGCCATTCTCGTCGGTATAGTCGAGCGCAAGGTCGGAAACCCGGGCGAACCAATCGGGATCGCCACTCCCGGCCGGACAAGTGCTGTAGGTGGCATTCGTCAACCGATAATGATCTTCGCCTTCAAAATCCAGTCGCTCGGCGGTTCCGTGTCCGGTAATCGCGGCATGGGCAGGCCTGCCATTTTCGTCGAGGGGCGTCCGCGTCACCGAGTATGTCGGTGCATCAAAAAAACCCGTGCTCTTGCCGAGTTGGAGTTTCATGTGCGGTCCGGACATTCGGTCATCGTCCTTACTGAGGTGGACATTGCCGGTCACTTCCACCTCGTCGATCGGATCACGGTAAATGAGCGTGTCCCCTGTCATCACGCTGCCGTAGCGACGTAACTCTGCATTGCCCTCGGCCCGCATTTCCACATCGGTCTTGCCGGTGATGGCGTCGGCCGTCAAGAACGACGGCAGCGGACCATCGTTCTCACCTGGCGGCGGTAAAAAAGTCTTGGTTGATTTCAGATGTGGGGCGGGGAGCAGGCCGGCCTCGACCTGTGCGGAATATAAAGGCGCCACGGCCGGAGCTTCGGCAATCTCCGGCGGACTACTGGATGGGCTGGACTGGCTGGCCAAGGCGGGCTGCGTGCCAAGCAATGCCGGGTCGACGCGCAGGGGTTCCATTCCATCAGCGACCATCCCAGGCGTTGCAACGGCCGGCGGCACGCTGGCTTTTTTCACCTGCCTGGTGGACTCGGGCAGCGCCGGTCGCACCGCTTCGGCGGCCAGAGCGGGCTGCGTGCCAAGCAATGCCGGATCGACGCGCAAGGGTTCCATTGCGTCCGCGATCATGCCAAGTGTCGAAGCGGCTGCCGGGATACTTGCCTTCTTCACCGGTGGGGTCGGCTCGGACCGCACCGGTCGCGGCGTTGCAGTAACGGGTGGCAGGCTCTCTGGCGCTGATCGCCTCGTTGCAGTGACCGGGGGCATGCTCTCGGTCGCTGATTGCACCGTTGCAGCGACGGATGGCGCGCTTTCCGGCACCGCGCGCGCCCTTGCAGTGACGGGTGGCATGCTCTCCGGCGCTGACACTACGGCCGACGCGGGTGGCATCTGCCGTGTTTGCGCGGGTGTCGCCGGCGCTGTCTCCTCCAATGACTCGACTACGGGTGAATTGCCCAGCAGTGCCGGATCGACACGCAATGGCTGAAGGGAATCTGCTGCCATGACCTCTCCCGCAATTACCAGCAGGATCAGGAGGCCGAGTTGTTCGCGCAGGGGGAAAGGCATGCGTTGGTCGGAGTGCCTGCCGAATTGGCCGAGGGTCGAATGTTAGAATTCGCGATTCTATCAGCTTGGGTCCACCTCCTGACATGCAGCGGCAGCGATTGATTGAGGCATGGCTGGGCGAACTCAGGCCGGGACGGTCGTTTGCGCTTGCACCCGCCTCTGCCGACGCCAGTTTTCGCCGTTATTTTCGTGCTGTGCTGGACGACGGTTCGACCTGCATCGTCATGGACGCGCCGCCCGACCGCGAAGATGTCCGTCCCTGGCTTCACGTCCAGTCATTGTTCCAATCGGCGGGAGTACACGTCCCCGAAGTATTGGCTGCAGACATGGAGCAAGGCTTCCTCCTGCTGTCAGATTTGGGTTCGACCACCTACCTCACCGCCTTGCAACCCCCTCATCGCCAGGGGAACGTCCAGCAACTTTATCTTGGCGCCATTGATGCTCTGATCCGTATCCAACTCGCCAGCCGGCAGGATTGCCTGCCCGAGTACGACAGTGTTCTGCTCAGGCGTGAACTTGACTTGTTCCCTGATTGGTATGTCACCAAACATCTTGGTACAACATTGGACGAAAACCAGCGCGAAAAACTCGAACAATGCTTCGAAAAAATTCTCGCCGTCAATCTCGCGGAACCTCGCGTGTTTGTGCATCGTGACTACCACTCGCGCAACCTGATGGTCACCCATCCCAACCCTGGGGTGATCGACTTTCAGGATGCCGTCTACGGTCCCATCAGTTACGATCTGGCCTCGCTGTTCAAGGACGCCTACGTTGATTGGGACGAGGAAATCATCCTCGACTGGCTGATTCGCTATTGGGAAAAAGCACGCAAGGCTGGCCTGCCGGTACGCAGCGATTTCGGCGACTTCCATCGTGACTACGAATGGATGGGTGTACAGCGTCACCTCAAGGTTCTCGGCATCTTTGCCCGCCTCTATCACCGCGACGGCAAGGACGGCTATCTCAAGGACATGCCGCTGGTGGCAAAATATTTGCGCGCTGCCTGTCAACGCTACGCCGAACTCGGTCCACTGCTGAAACTGCTTGACCAGTTGGAAGACAAGATCACCATACTCGGCACCACGATGGACAAGCATGCGCTATCCGGAGCGAGGGGTGACAAGTCCTAACCCAGACCGGGCTGGGCGCGGACTCCAATCAGTCGCCCCCGCCTTGGGGCGGGGGTTGGGGGGTGGGGAGCAATCCATTTGCGTTCGCTGCTCGGACACACACACAAGTAAAGACGGAGCCCGCAGTTGAAAGCCATGATTCTCGCCGCCGGAAGAGGCGAACGCATGCGTCCCCTGACCGACTACACACCCAAGCCCTTGTTGCCGGTTGCAGGCAAGCCGCTGATCGTCTGGCATCTTGAACGCCTCGCGGCGGCCGGCTTTCAGGATGTGGTCATCAACCATGCCCACCTTGGCAAAAAAATTGAAGACATACTCGGCAACGGATCCGCATTCGGGCTTTCCGTCGATTACTCGCCGGAGCCGCCGGGCGCATTGGAGACCGCGGGCGGCATTGCCAATGCACTGCCATTGCTCGGTGGCGATCCGTTTCTGGTGGTCAACGGCGACATCTATTGCACTTGGAATTTTGCACAGGCTCCCTCCGCGTTGAACGCCAATGATCTCGCGCACCTGGTAATGGTTGCCAACCCGCAGCATCATCCTGCCGGAGACTTCGCCTTGGGCCACGGCCGACTGGCCGATCCCCTCCTCACTCCTCACCCCTCACGCCTCACTTATTCGGGCATTGGCGTTTACCGACCTGCGTTGTTCCTGGGCATCGAACGCGGTGCCCGAGCCAGGCTTTTACCTCTCCTGCTCACCGCGATGAATGCAGGCAAGGTTTCCGGTGAATTACATACCGGTCGTTGGGAAGACGTAGGCACCCCACAGCGCCTGACGCAACTCGATGCCGAGCTACGCTCGCTATAATGACCTCATGAACACTCAACCTTTCAAACTGCGTCGCGAAAAACTTCTGCAACAAATGGGTTCCGGCGTCGCCATTGTTCCCACCGCAGCGGAAAAGTTTCGCAACAGCGATGCAACGTATCCGTACCGCGCCGACAGCTATTTCCATTACCTCACCGGATTCCCCGAACCGGAAGCGGTGCTCATCATGATCGCCGGACAAACACCGAAAAGCATTCTGCTCTGTCGTGACAAGAATGCCGAGCGTGAAATCTGGGATGGTTTTCGCTACGGGTCGCAAGGCGCGGCGGAAGCATTCGGTTTCGACGAGGCATATTCGATCGACACACTTACCGACAAGCTGGCCGAACTGTTTGCCAATCAGTCGGCGCTCTGGTACAGCGTGGGGTTCGATGCCGAGTGGGACGCACGCATCACCGTCGCGCTCAATGCGGTACGCAGCCAGACGCGCGCAGGCAAACATGCGCCGGCCACGATCCGCGACGTGCGTACGCTGATCAATGAAATGCGCCTGGTCAAGGATGCGAGCGAAATTGACACCATGCGCCGCGCCGCGACAATTACTGCTGGCGCGCATCGGCGTGCCATGGCGACTACCCGCCCCGGCGCATTCGAATACGAGATCGAAGCCGAACTGCTGCATGAGTTCCGCCGTCACGGCAGTCAATATCCGGCCTATACCTCGATCGTCGCCGCCGGCGCCAACGCCTGCGTGCTGCACTACATCGAGAACGACAAACGCATCGCCGATGGTGACCTGATCCTGATCGACGCCGGCTGCGAACTCGACGGCTACGCCTCTGACGTTACACGCACCTTCCCCGCCAATGGCCGCTTCAGCGGACCGCAGGCCGACGTTTATAACCTCGTGCTCGCCGCCCAGGACGCCGCCGTCGCGTTGATCAAACCCGGCGCCGGATTCAACGATCCCCACGATGCCGCCGTCCGCGTATTGGCGCAGGGCATGATCGATCTAAAGCTGCTCAACGGATCGCTCGACGGCGTCCTCGAATCCGAAAGCTACAAACGCTTCTACATGCATCGCACCGGCCACTGGCTCGGTATCGACGTGCACGATGCCGGCGAGTACAAGAACGGCGATGCATGGACCACCCTGACTCCCGGCAAGATGCTCACCGTCGAGCCCGGCTGCTACATCCGCCCATCTGACGATGCGCCGGAGACGTTCTGGAATATCGGTGTTCGCATCGAAGATGACGCGTTGGTGACCGAACAAGGCTGCGAAATCATCACCTCCGCCGCGCCAAAAACTGTAGCCGACATCGAAGCCTTGATGCGCGATGCAAGAAAATGACCGACAACCGACTTCTCGTTGCGAGCGTAGCGAGCCAGACCAGTCGCCCCCTTTCTTCGATGGAGACACCCGGACGGGTGCGGAAAGGGGGACGGGAGGATAGTCCAACCAATTCCCCGGCACGGGAAGCGCTTGCGCTGCCCGTCGCCATTGTCGGGGGTGGACCGACCGGGATGTCACTGGCGCTGGCGCTGGCACGTTACGGAATTCAGGTCGAAATTTTCGATGCGCGCAGCCGTGAAGAACATCGCCGGGAAAAGCGCGTCCTCGCCCTGTCGCATGGCTCGCGTCAAATCCTCGATTGGCTCGGTGTCTGGAACAGCATCGACACCACGCCCATTACCACCATCCATGTTTCCCAGCAGGGTGGCTTTGGCCGTACGCGCATCACTGCTGCCGCAGAAGGCCTGGCTGCACTGGGTTATGTCGCAGCGGCAAGTAGTGTGATCACTGCACTGGATAGCGCAGTTCAGCGCGCAGGCCTGGTCTACCGTGAACAGACCCGCGTGGAGAACGTTGAGGTCAAAGACGCTGCTGTAAATATCCTGACCACCGCTGGCAACTGCGAGGCTGCACTGGTTGCCTATGCTGAAGGTTCGGTTGGCGAAGGCGCCGGCATTCGTACACGCAATTACAGCCAGCATGCCGTGACCTGCCTCGCCGCCACCGATGAACCGCACAACAACCAGGCCTGGGAACGTTTTACCGCGCATGGGCCAGTGGCACTGCTCCCTTATGGTGCGCAATGGGCGGTGGTATTGACCTGCCAATCCAATACGGCCGATACAATCGCCGCACTTGATGACGCAGCATTTGTTGATCTGCTGCAAAAGCAATTCGGACAACGTATGCGCTTTATCTCGGTCGGACCGCGCACCGTCTTCCCGCTTGGCCTGCGCTACCGGCGCAGCACCATTGGCCCGCGTCAGGTTTGGCTCGGCAATGCGGCGCAGACGTTGCACCCGGTGGCAGGCCAGGGTTTCAATCTGGCCTTGCGCGATATTCGCCAACTGGCGAATTCCCTCGCCAATGCCAGCGACGCAGGCGACGCGACAGTGCTCGTCCGCCACGCGCAATCGCGCCGCATCGACCGACGCGTCACGATCGGTACCACCGATACCCTGGTGCGCCTGTTCAGCAACGACAACCCGATCTTGCGACATGTGCGCGGCGCCGGATTGCTGGCACTGGACTTGATCCCGCCGGCACGATCCTTCCTCGCGCGCCGCATGATGTTCGGCGCACGAGCATTTCCATAAACCAAGGAAATATGCCCTGCACAAACATTAGGCGGACTGCGATAGAATCCGCGCCTTCCCCCTGAACAAACCGGCATGGACTTTCTCGGCTTTCAGCTGCGCAATAATCTTTTCGTCGCGCCCATGGCCGGGGTCACCGATCGCCCGTTCCGTCAACTCTGCAAAAAACTGGGGGCCGGATTCGCAGTATCGGAAATGGTTTCGTCCAACTCGTTGCTGTATGGCAGCGCCAAGACGCGCCGACGCGCCAACCACGAAGGCGAAGTCGCACCGGTCTCGGTACAGATTGCCGGCACCGATCCGCAAATGATGGCCGACGCGGCACGACACAATGTCGACCACGGCGCGCAGATTATCGACATCAACATGGGCTGCCCGGCCAAGAAAGTCTGCAACGTGATGGCCGGCTCGGCACTGATGCAGAACGAACCGCTGGTGGCGAAGATACTCGCCGCGGTAGTTGCCGCGGTGCCGGGTACACCGGTGACGCTCAAGTTCCGCACCGGCTGGGATCGCCAGCACAAGAACGCGCCGACCATCGCCCGCCTCGCCGAAGAAAATGGCATCCGCGCCGTCGCCATTCACGGCCGCACCCGTGCCGACCAATACA
Source organism: Sterolibacteriaceae bacterium (assembly GCA_025360425.1). Classification (GTDB taxonomy): domain Bacteria; phylum Pseudomonadota; class Gammaproteobacteria; order Burkholderiales; family Rhodocyclaceae; genus JANYCD01. The sequence goes on along the minus strand of JANYCD010000028.1, from coordinate 4,903 downwards.
TGGGTGAGGCGGAATACGACACCGTCGCGCTGGTCAAGAGCCTGGTGAAAATCCCGGTCATCGCCAACGGTGACATCACCACGCCGCAGCAGGCGAAATTCGTGCTGGATTACACCAGGGCCGATGGCGTCATGATCGGCCGCGCCGCGCAAGGACGTCCCTGGCTGTTTCGCGAGATCGAACATTACCTGCGTACCGGTGCGGAACTGGCGCCACCCAAAGTGGCGGAGATCCATCGCATCCTGCGCGAACACCTGACCGATCTCTACGGTTTCTACGGCGAAGAGACCGGCATCAGGATCGCGCGCAAGCACATTAGCTGGTACACCAGGGGACTGATCGGTTCTTCCCACTTCCGTCATGCCATGAACCAATTATTGACGGTCGAGGCGCAATTGTCGGCGACCGACGAATTCTTTCTGCAACAGGCAGCCGCCAACGATCACCTGCATTACGAAGAGGCGCTGGCGGCATGAGCAACGAACTCGACGATTGCGTCAAACGCACGCTGAACCGCTATTTTCGCGATCTCGACGGTGAAGCACCGCACGCGGTATATGACATGGTGTTGCGCAGCGTCGAGAAGCCCATGCTTGAAGTCGTGATGCGCCAGACCGATGGTAACCAGACTGCCGCTGCGGATATTCTGGGTATCAACCGCAACACGTTGCGACGCAAGCTCAACGATTACGATTTGCTCTGAAGCTCGATTGACCGCTGGGTAGTTCTGACAAGAGAACTTCCAGTTTTTTTCCGCACTCTTTTCCATAAAATCCATGAAAGTCACTCAAGCCCTGATCAGCGTGTCCGACAAACACGGGGTTGTCGATTTCGCACGCGCGTTGAGCGCGCTTGATGTCAAGCTTCTGTCCACCGGCGGCACAGCCAAATTACTGCGCGACGCCGGACTGCAGGTCACCGACGTTTCCGACTACACCGGCTTTCCGGAAATGCTGGATGGCCGCGTCAAGACGCTGCATCCAAAAGTTCATGGCGGCATTCTCGGGAGACGCGATCTGGCGGAACATGCCAAGACCATGGCTGCTCATAACATTCCGCCCATCGACCTGGTGGTGGTGAATCTCTATCCGTTTCGCGAAACCGTGGCCAAGCCCGGCTGCACCCTGGAGGACGCGATCGAGAATATCGACATCGGTGGCCCGACCATGGTGCGTGCCGCAGCCAAGAACCACGGCAACGAACAGGGTGGTGTCGGTATTGTCACCGAACCTGCCGACTACGCATCGGTACTCGAAGAATTGAAGAGCAATGGTTGTACTTTGTCCTACAACACTCGCTTCGCCCTGGCGAAAAAGGCTTTCACCCATACCGCGCGCTACGATTCGGCCATTGCCAACTGGCTGACCAGTCTCGATGCGGACAATAAACCCGGTCCCTTCCCCAACCACCTGCAGCTGGCTTTCGACAAAGTCGAAGACTTGCGCTACGGCGAGAACCCGCATCAACAGGCCGCGTTCTATCGCGAAACCAGTGACGCAAATAAGGCGGTACCCGGCAGCATCGCCAGCTATCAGCAATTGCAGGGCAAGGAACTGTCCTACAACAATATCGCCGATGCCGACGCGGCATGGGAATGCGTCAAGGCTTTCGACGCTGATGACAAAAGCGTGGCGTGTGTGATCGTCAAACACGCCAACCCCTGCGGCGTCGCAATCGCTGCGACAGCGGAAGCCGCTTATCGAAAAGCCTTTTCGACTGATCCCACATCAGCCTTCGGCGGCATCATCGCTTTCAACGTCGCCATCGACAAGGCGGCCGCTGAAGCGGTTTCGGGTCAATTCGCCGAAGTCATCATCGCACCGGAAATCACCACCGAAGCGCGCGCCGTGTTTGCCGCCAAACAGAATCTGCGCGTGCTGACCGTGCCACTTGGACGCAACGATGGCGCACTCGATTTCAAGCGCGTCGGCGGCGGGTTACTGGTGCAATCGGCCGATGAAGCGCGCATTGCCACAGGCGATCTCAAGGTCGTGACCCAGCGTGCGCCCACCGAACAGGAAATGCGCGATTTGCTCTTTGCCTGGCGTGTCGCCAAGTACGTCAAATCCAATGCCATCGTCTACTGCAAGGATGGCGTGACGGTGGGCGTCGGCGCTGGACAGATGAGCCGCGTCGATTCGGCACGCATCGCCGCGATCAAGGCCGCGAACGCCAAGTTGACGGTCAAGGGATCGGTCGCTGCGTCCGATGCCTTTTTCCCTTTCCGCGACGGCCTTGACGTATTGGCCCAGGCCGGCGCCACTGCGGTGATGCAGCCAGGTGGCTCGATGCGCGACGCCGAAGTCATTGCCGCCGCCGACGAGCAGAACATCGCCATGGTCATCACCGGCTATCGTCACTTTCGGCATTGATATGAACCACAGAGACACAGAGGCACAGAGAAATTCAAAAAACTCTGTTTTTCTCTGTGCCTCTGTGCCTCTGTGGTGAAGGACTTTTCATGAAGTTATTGGTTATCGGTTCCGGCGGTCGCGAACACGCTCTGGCCTGGCGCCTGGCGCAAGCGCCAGGCCTGCAAAAAGTTTATGTCGCACCGGGCAACGCCGGCACGGCACACGAACCGGAACTCGAAAATGTTCCGCTGACCGATCCCGCCACGTTGGCCGCTTTTGCCGAACGCGAAAAGGTGCACCTCACCGTCGTTGGTCCCGAAGCGCCATTGGCCGTCGGCATCGTCGACCTGTTCCGGGCGCGTGGACTGCGCGTCTTCGGTCCGACCCAGGCGGCAGCGCAACTGGAAAGCTCCAAGGACTTCGCCAAACGTTTCATGATGCGTCACAAGATTCCGACGGCACATTTCGGAACTTTCGCCGACGCCGTAGAGGCCCATGCCTATATCGATGCGCAAGGCGCACCCATCGTGATCAAGGCCGACGGACTTGCCGCCGGCAAGGGCGTTGTCGTCGCCATGTCTCTCGAAGAAGCGCACCAGGCCATCGACAACATGCTGTCCGGCAATTCGCTCGGCGACGCCGGCCATCGCGTGGTGATCGAGGAATTCCTCGAAGGCGAGGAAGCCAGCTTCATCGTCATGGCCGATGGCAAGCACGCACTGGTCATGGCCACCAGCCAGGACCACAAGCGGCTCAGGGACAATGATGAGGGGCCCAACACCGGCGGCATGGGCGCTTATTCACCAGCGCCGGTGGTGACGCCCGATATTCACGCCCGCGTCATGCGCGAGGTGATCATGCCAACCCTGCGTGGAATGGAACAGGATGGCATTCCCTATACCGGATTCCTCTACGCCGGTCTGATGATCCGCGAAGATGGCAACCTGAAAGTGCTCGAATTCAATTGCCGCATGGGCGACCCGGAGACCCAGCCGATCATGATGCGGTTGAAAAGCAACTTCGTCACCCTGCTCGATGCCGCCATCGACGGCAGACTGGATCAGGTCGATGCCGAATGGGACCGCCGCGTTGCGCTCGGCGTGGTACTGGCCGCTGGCGGCTATCCGGAAAATCCCAAAAAAGGCGACGCCATCCACGGCCTGCCGTCGCGTCCACTTCAGGATGCCCACGTATTTCATGCCGGCACCACTGAGCAGGACAAAAAAGTTGTAACCGCCGGCGGCCGGGTGCTATGCGTCACCGCGCTTGGCGACACAGCACGGCTCGCGCAAAAACTTGCCTACGAAGTCACCGAGCAGATCCACTTCGACGGCATGCAATATCGGCAGGACATCGGCCACCGCGCGATCAAAAGATGAGAAGTGCCTTAACCACAGAGACACAGAGACACAGAGAAAGGCGAGAAAACCCCTCGTTTCTCCTCTGTGTCTCTGTGTCTCTGTGGTGAAGGGTTTGCGTCGTGGATACGGCTCTACTCAAACCCTACTTCACCGGTCTGCAGGATCGCATCGTCGATTCGTTGGAGAAGTTCGACGGCAAACAGTTTCGACGCGACGAATGGACCCGGCCCGCTGGCGGTGGTGGCGTCACCCGGGTGATCGAAGAAGGCAATTTCTTCGAGCGCGGCGGCGTGGCTTTCTCGCACGTGATGGGTGAAAATATGCCCCTGTCGGCAACCGCGCACCGGCCGGAACTGGCCGGCCGCCGCTTTGAAGCGCTCGGTGTGTCGCTGGTACTGCATCCACGCAATCCGTATTGCCCGACAGTGCACATGAACGTGCGTAGCTTCGTTGCCGAAAAGGAAAATGCTGATCCCGTATGGTGGTTCGGCGGCGGCATGGATTTGACGCCCTGCTATGGCTTTGAAGAGGATGCCCGGCATTTCCATCAAGCCTGCAAATCAACGCTTGCCCCATTTGGCGCCGATGTGCATCAGCGCTACAAGAAATGGTGCGATGACTATTTCTTTCTCAAGCATCGCAATGAACCGCGTGGAATCGGCGGCGTGTTCTACGACGACCTCAACGAGGGCGGCTTCGAGCGCTGCTTTGCGTTGACTCGCGCCGTCGGAGACAGTCTTGTCGATGCTTACTTGCCGATTGTCGAGCGCCGCAAGGATGTGCCTTATGGCGAACGCGAACGTGATTTCCAGGCCTACCGGCGCGGCCGCTACGTGGAGTTCAACCTGGTGTGGGATCGCGGCACATTGTTCGGCCTGCAATCGGGTGGCCGCACCGAATCCATCCTGATGTCGCTGCCACCCGTCGTCAAATGGCGCTACGACTGGCATCCCGAGCCGGGCAGCGCCGAGGAAAAGCTGTATACGGAATTTCTCAAGCCGCGAGACTGGGTTTAGTTAAAGAAAGTGGCATCCGTAATTCAGAATTGATTTTGTGCCGATGTCTGCTTTCGGCCATAAGCGGAAATCCGTTAGCGGTGACCTAAAGCGGACATCCAAGTAACAGATGGCATATGATATTGGCACGTGTATTGCCAAGAATGCATCCATGTCCGGATAAAGAATTAAC
>JANYCD010000027.1 GCA_025360425.1 Sterolibacteriaceae bacterium | reverse complement strand
TCACTGCCGGTCCGGCGCGGTAGAACAGGTTGGGGACGAGAGCAACGTAGCCGTTGTCGGCCAGGCGCTGGCCCATGTCGAGCAGTTCGGGACGGATGCCGATGCCGTCCATGTAGAGGATCACGGCCGGAAACGGGCCGGTTCCCTGGGGATGGAAAATGTGGCTGTCGGCAACGCCGTCGGCGGTCTTGATATTCACTTGCATGTTGCGCTCCTCAATTAAAAATAAACGATGACAGTATTCGGAAATTACTTGGTGTTATCCCACGGCAATGCGATGCTGGTGATCACGCTCTCGCCGCGCATCTGGCTGATGAGACCGGCGTTGTCCCAGTAGGCGCGCTCGGCGATCAGTTGCGTCGGGTCGTCGCCGAAGATGTACAGGGCGCAGACCGGGAAGACGAGCTTTTTGCCGGTGGCGGCAATGCCGGCAAATTCCGCCGAATGGGTGCCGGTGACCACCATTTCCCGGATGCAGCAGCCGGGCACGTCATGTTCATGATTGATGGTGATGTGCAGGTCGGGCAGCACGCTGAACAGGGTTTCGTACCAGCCCGTGATTTCAGGCACGCCGGAAAAATGGACCACTCCGGCAGCGATCTGGTAGTAGGAATCCGTCTTGGTGAAGGTCGCCACGACACGGCTGATGCGATCCGGGCTATTGGAGTTCTCGATCTCGCAATGCAGGTCCACCAGCTTGCGTTGTTCGGCGACCCGTTCTTCGTTGGTCCACTTCTTTGCATTCGACATTGTCAACTCTCCTCGTTGTATGGTTTCGCGATCCATCCATTATCGCATTGGGTGCTGCCGGCAAGAACTGCAACGCTCAAGTCATTGATAACGTGTCATGCGCGTCGCTTTCGGACGCGCGTTGCCATGTCAGGTTCATGCCAAATGCCGGAGAACATCGTCACTACCGTACGCGTCAATGTCTCCAACGATCCTTTGCGTGGGTCGAACCAGCCCAGGGTGCGGTTGAGCGTGCTCAATATGAGCGGACGCAGCATCTTTGGGTCGACTCCGGGCTTGAATGATCCCGCGGCCTTGGCCTCTTCCAGCATGGCGCGCCAGAAATCACTGTATTGCTCGCGAATCGGGCCGACAACCAGGTTGACTCCTTGCGGCAGGCTGATGCGCGAATGCGCATTGGTCGATGTGAAGGGCTTGTTGGTATGCAGCGCGCGCAGATGCCCGGCGATGGAAGCCTCGATGCGCATGCGCGGCGTCGCGTCCAGCGGCAGGACCAGCAGCTCGGCGGTGACCGCAGCAGAGATCGCATCAAGGGCGATGCGGATGATTTCTTCGTAGATTTTCTCTTTCGATGCGAAATGGTGATAAACGGTCGCGGAACGAACACCCGCCATCTCCGCGATCTCGCGCAAACCGGATTCGGCATAGCCCTTGGCGGCAAACAGGGTGGCCGCTTCGTGCAGAATATTTTCGCGCCCACTGGAAGTGCGTTCGACTTCCCGCGTCTTGGTTTTGCGCACCAATGTGGATTTCATGACTGGCAACACCGCACTCATACCACGGCACCGCATGCAAATAACGCATCGACCCGTTGCGCGTCGCAACCCATCTCTTGCAATACTTCGCGCGTGTGCTGGCCCGGCGTGGGCGGCGGACGACGAATCGACGGTTCGCTGCGGCTGAAGCGCGGCGCCGGGGCCGGCTGCAGCATGCCGTATTGTTCGACAAAAACTTTGCGTGCTTTCATGTGGGGATGGTCGGCCGCCTCATCAACATTCAGCACGGGGGCAAAACATACGTCGGTGCCTTCGAGCAATTTGCTCCACTCCTGTCGGGTGCGCGTGCGAATCACGGCGCGCAATTTTTCCGACAGGTCGGACCAGCCCGCCTTGTCGTCGCGCGGCGGCAGTTCGGCTTCGTTCAGGCCGGTTCTCTTGAGCAATTCGGTATAGAAACGATTTTCCACCGCACCAACGCTGATGTATTGGTCATCGCGCGTGCGGTACACGCCGTACCAGGGCCGCCCGCCGCCCACCATGTTGCCGCCGCGTTCGCGCGACCAGGCGTCGCGCGCCATCATCGCGAAAACACCGGCCATCAGATTGGCCGCGCCGTCGACGATCGCGCCATCCACCACCTGGCCTTTGCCGCTGGTGCGTGATTCGAGCAATGCGCAGACGATGCCGAAGGCCAGGTAAAGCGCGCCGCCGCCAAAATCACCAACGAGGTTGAGTGGCGGAATCGGATCTCCGCCGCGCGTGCCGATCGCGTCGAGTGCGCCGGTCAGCGCGATGAAGTTGATGTCGTGTCCGGCCGCCTGGGCCAATGGGCCATCTTGGCCCCAGCCGGTCATGCGGCCGTACACCAACCGTGGGTTGATCGCCAGACAGTCATCCGGGCCCAGCCCCATGCGCTCGGTGACGCCGGGGCGATAGCCTTCGACCAGCACGTCGGCATTGACGATAAGTTCTTTCACGAGGCTGACGCCTTCGCCGGACTTGAGGTCCACGGCAATCGAACGTCGCCCGCGATTCGGAATCTGCAAGCGCGGATCGCCGGGAATGCCGAGATCAGCCGGTTTCAGGCGGTCCACCCGGATCACCTCCGCACCCATGTCCGCCAGCAACATGCAGCAGAAAGGTGCCGGGCCGATACCGGCCAACTCGACAACCTTGATGCCTGCCAGCGGACCGGTGGGAGGTTTGCAATCCATGATCTCTTGTCCTCAAAACCTAACGAACGTCCGGTATGCTAGCATGGCATGCAATTGTGCGTTACAACCGATTTTCGAGGGGCAACATGGAGTCAGCCGTGTCGGACGGAAAAGCCTGGATTGCGGAATTGCGCAGCTACGTTGGCCGCCGCTATGGCGTCATCCATGCGTGGGATGCTGTCAATGCGTCGATGATCCGCCAGTGGTGCGAGGCGATGGACTTCGACTTTGCACCTTTCGCTGCCGACACTGCGGCGGACAGCGTGCACGGCGGCATGGTCGCGCCCGCCACCATGTTGCCGGTTTGGCTGATGCCGGGGCTCAGGAACACCCGCCCGCCCGGCTCGGACCTCACCAATCCGCGAGAAGTCATGACCGTGCTGGAGCGCGAAGGTTATATCGGCATCCTCGGCACCAACTGCGAACAGGAATACGAGCGTTACCTGCGGCCCGGCGACAAGATCTCCACCACGCATATGGTGGAAGCGATCAGCGACGAAAAGCAGACCAAATTCGGCCCCGGTTTTTTCATCACCTTCCTGCAGGAATTCTTTGATCAGCACAATGCACCGGTGGGTCGCATGCGCCTGCGCATCCTGCGCTTCAAGCCGCAGCCGAAGGTGGAACAAAAGCCGCTGCGCCCTTCACCGCCGCAACCGGCGCTGAGCCAGGACACGGCCTTCTTCTGGGAAGGACTCCAGGCCGGCAAGCTGCTGATCCAGCGCTGCGCTGCCTGCCACACCCTGCGCCATCCGCCGGGACCGGCCTGCACCAGTTGTCATAGCCTGGAATGGGACACCGTGCAGGCCAGCGGGCGCGGCAAGCTGTTTTCATTCGTCGTGATGCACCATCCCCAGCATCCCGCCTTCGACTATCCGCATCCGGTGGGCCTCATCGAACTCGAAGAAGGGGTGCGTCTGGTGGCCCCGCTAGCCGGAACAGATCCGGACGTGCTTGAAATTGGCATGGCAATGGAAGTCGTCATCGAGGCGGTCGAAGGCGAGCACCGCCTGCCGAATTTTCGTCCCGTGAAAAAGGGCTGACATGGAGTTTTCATTCAATGAAGAGCAGCGTGCGATTGCCGATCTCGCGGCAGACGTCTTCAGCGCCCATGGCTCGGACGATTACCACGCCAAACTCGCCGAGTCGGGCCACAGCTTCGATGCGCAATTGTGGGAGCAGCTCGCGCAAACAGGGTTGTTGAACCTTGCCCTTGCCCCGGACAGCGGCGGCTCCGGGCTGGGCATGCAGGAGTTTGGCCTGGTGCTGGAGCAACAAGGTCGCCATCTGGGCAGCGTGCCTTTGTGGCAGCACCTGCTCGTCAGCCTCGCCATTGAAACGCATGGCAAACCGCAGTTGCAGCAACGTGTTCTGTCCGCGCTGTCGAGCGGAGAGCAAATCGCGGCACTCGCTACTGAACTCGATCACAACGCCAGCCTGCAAGCCGCGCGCACGCCGGACGGTTGGGTCTTGAACGGAAGCCTCACGGCGGTGCTGCTCAACGATGCGCATTCATGGCTGCTGGTTCCCGTGACGACTGAGCAAGGATCGCGTTTGTTCCTGATCCCGGCCAGGCAGCAAGGCATGAACAAAACGCGCGGTGTGCTGACGGATCTGCAACCGGTGTGCGACCTCGCGTTCGACAATGCTTTACTGCCCGACGATTGCGATCTTGACCCGGCGGTATTCGCCTGGCTGGAACCGCGCATTGCCTTGTGCGTCACATCGTTGCAACTCGGTGTGTTGAACGAGGCGCTGCAGCGCACTGCGGTATATGTCAGCGAACGTCATCAGTTCGGGCGCCCGCTGGGCAGTTTCCAGGCGCTCGCCGTGCGCGCGGCGGATGCCTATATCGAAGTGGAACTGCTGCGCTCGGCGCAATGGCAGCTGGCCTGGCGTCTCGATCAGAATTTGCCGGCGACTGCCGCGGGGCGCGTGGCGAAACATCATGCCGGTCTGGCCGGCCACATCGTCGGCCACACGGTGCAGCATTTCCACGGCGGCGTCGGTGCCGACTTGCGCTATCCCATCCATCGCTTTTATCTGAAAAGTCAGGCGCTGGCGGCCATCGGCGGCGGCGCCGAAGAACAACTGGCGCGCATTGGACGCGCGCTCGCCCTGGAGTCCTGTGAGGAATACATCCATGACTAAAAGTCTCCATATCTCCGATGTCCGTGCAGGCCAGGAACTGCCCTCGTTCAAGGTGCCGGTCACCATTACCTCGGTGATGGCGACGGCGCTTGCCACGCGCGACTATCAGCCGGTGCATCACGATCTGGAAAAGGTAAAGTCCCTGGGCAACGAAACGGTGTTCACCAACACCCATACCACGGCTGCTTATCTTGAAAAACTGGTGATGCAATGGGCCGGTCCCGATGCCTTCCTCAAGAGCCTCAAGCTGCGCCTCGGCGTACCAAATTACGCCGGCGATGAACTTACCCTCAAGGGCAAGGTCACGTCGCTGGACCCGCTGACGCAGCGCGTGACCATCGCCATCGTCGGCAGCAATTCGCGCGGTGACCATGTCATAGCGGAACTGGTGGTCGAATTACGGGAGCCGGCAAATGTCTGATTTTCTCAGTGGCAAAGTTGCCATCGCCGGTATTGGTGCCACCGAATTTTCCAAGAACTCGGGCCGCACCGAAATACGGCTGGCGGTGGAAGCCTGCCTTGCCGCGCTGGGCGACGCCGGCATCGCTCCAGAAGAAGTGGACGGCATGTGCACCTTCACCATGGACAACAATCCCGAGATGGATGTGCACCGCCTGATCGGCGGCAAGGACATGACCTTCTTCTCGCGCATCGACTACGGCGGCGGCGGTGCCTGTGCGCCGGTATTGCAGGCGGCGATGGCAATCGCCACTGGCGTGGCTAATGTGGTGGTCTGCTATCGCGCGATGAACGAGCGTTCGTGGTACCGCTACGGCAGTGGCACGCCGATGACTCAGTCACCCACCTTCACGCACGCCAACCATTACAGCTGGTACCTGCCGGCCGGCTTGAGCTCGCCGGCCAGTTACGTGGCAATGGCGGCGCGCGCCTACATGCACAAGTACGGCGTCACCAGTGCTGACTTCGGGCAGATATCCGTGGTAGCGCGCGAGTTTGCCGCCACCAATCCGAAAGCCTATTTCTACGGCAAGCCAATCACGCTCGACGATCACCAGCAATCGCGCCTTGTCGCCGACCCGCTGCGCCTGCTCGATTGCTGTCAGGAAAGTGATGGCGCGGTAGCGCTGGTCATTACTTCAGCGGAGCGTGCCCGCAGCCTGAACAACAAGCCTGCCATCGTGCGCGCCGCTGCGCAGGGCAGCGCGCAAGGCCAGCACCGCATGACCAGTTTCTACCGCAACGACATGACCACGCTGCCGGAAATGGGCCTCGTGGCGAAACAGCTTTACGCACAAAGCGGGCTTAAGGCCGACGATATCCAGAGCGCAATTTTGTACGACCACTTTACGCCCTATGTGCTCGAACAGCTCGAAGAGTTCGGCTTCTGCGGGCGCGGCGAAGCCAAGGATTTCGTGCGCTCGCGCCAGCATGCGCGTGGCGGTCGTTTGCCGATCAATCCCAATGGCGGCCAGCTTGGCGAGGCCTACATCCACGGCATGAACGGCATCGCCGAAGCAGTACGGCAACTGCGCGGCACGGCGGTGAACCAGCTTGGCGGCTTGCACAATATTCTGGTCACCGCGGGCACCGGGGTGCCCACCAGCGGCCTGATCCTCGGGCGGGATTGATCGATGTATTGCCAACTCACCAGCGAACAGCGTGCACTGCGCGACGAACTGCGCGCCTATTTCGCGCGCCTGATCACACCGCAACTGAAGGAAGTGCTGCGCGAGCATGCCGCGACGCCGGCATACAAGGAAGTCATTCGTCAGATCGGCAAGGATGGTTACCTCGCGGTGGGCTGGCCGGTCGAGCACGGCGGGCGGGGTTACGGGGCCATCGAACAAATGATCTTCGTGCAGGAGGCGTTGCGCGCCGGTGCGCCGATTCCCTTTGTCACCTTGAGCACGCTCGGCCCGACCTTGATGCTGCATGGTTCGGACGAGCAAAAGAAAAAGCTCTTGCCCGGCATCGCCTCGGGCGAACTCCATTTCGCGATTGGCTATACCGAGGCCAATTCGGGTACCGACCTCGCCAGCCTGAAAACTCGCGCCACGCTCACGGATAGCCGCTTCATCGTCAATGGCAGCAAGGTTTACACCAGCCACGCCGAGGGTGCGGACTACATCTGGCTGGCAGCGCGGACCGACCCGGAAGCGCCACAGCACAAGGGAATTTCCATCCTGCTGGTCGACACCAAGGCCAAAGGTTTTTCGCTGACGCCGATGGATACCGTTGCCGGCATGCATACCAACGTTACCTATTACGACGACGTCGAGGTGCCGCTCGACATGATGGTCGGCGCACTGAACGGCGGCTGGAAGCTGATCACGTCACAGTTGAACTACGAGCGTATCGGCATCGCCGCACGCGGCGTGCATGGCGAGGAACTCTACCGGCGCACGCTGTTGTGGGCGCGCGAAACACACCATGGTCGTCGGCCAATCGATGATCCGATGGTGCAGCGCCTGCTGGCATCGGTGTATTCACGCCTCGAAACTTTGCGCATCTTCAATTACCGGCTGGCCTGGAATCTGACCAGTGCGCAGCCCGATCCGGCCTTTGCCTGCGCCGCCAAGGTGGTGGGCGTCGAGACATTGGTCGCCATTTGTCGCGATCTGTTGCAGGTGCTGGGACTCGGCGGTCTGGTGGTCCACGGCAGCGACGCCGCGCTGATTGCCGGTGACGTCGAGGCGCAATACCGGCGCTGCCAACTCAACACGTTTGGTGGCGGCAGCGGTGAAGTCATGCGCGAAATGGTGGCGGTGCGTGGCCTGAACATGCCCAGGACCAATCGTTAAAATGGCCGCCGTGATGAGCACGCAGTCCGATCTCGAAGTATTGCAGCGCCTGCTGGACACGCGTTACAGTTGTCGCGGATTCGCGCCGCAAGCCGTGCCGCGCGAAACGATGGAAAGCTGGTTGCGCACCGCGCAACGCGCCGCTTCTTGGTGCAACACGCAACCGTGGCAACTGGTGATCACCAGCGGGGCAGCAACAAAAAAATTCCGTGACGCGTTGCTCAAGGTCGTTGCGACGGAAACGCAGGAGCCCGACTTTCCCTTTCCCGAGGAATACCGTGGCGCCAGTCTGGCGCGGCGGCGCGAAACAGGTGCACAGCTTTACCAGAGCGTCGGCATAGCGCGCGGTGATCGTGAGGCGGCGGATCGCCAGATGATGGAAAACTTTCGTCTGTTCGGCGCACCGCACATCGCGATCATCACCACCGATCGTTCGCTGGGTGTATACGGCGCAGTGGATACCGGCCTGTATGTCGGCACCCTGCTGATCGCTGCGCAGGCACTGGGTCTGGCCTGCATCGCGCAAGCGTCGATTGCGCGCTATCCTGACTTCATCCGCAACCACTTCGGACTGCCGCAAGATCGGCGCGTGGTCTGCGCGATTTCATTCGGCTTTGCCGAAGCCGGGCATCGGGCAAACGGTTTTCGTACCACGCGCGCGTCGGTTGACGACGCCGTGACCTGGATTGGAGAATAGTGACATGAGTAACATAAGCAACACGAACAAAGGCCCGCTGGAAGGCATCCGTGTTCTCGACATGGCGACCATGATCGTCGGTCCGTTTGCCGCCCAATCGCTGGGCGACATGGGCGCCGACGTCATCAAGGTGGAACCGCCCGAAGGCGATCTGATGCGCCGGATCGGCCCGCGCCACTCACCCGACATGGGCGCGTTTTACCTTGGCAGCAACCGCAACAAGCGCAGCATCGTGCTCGACCTGAAAAAACCCGAGACGCAACCGGCGTTCGAACGTCTCATCCGCAGCAGCGACGTGGTGCTGTACTCGATTCGCACAGACGCCGCCGAGCGTCTCGGCCTTTCCTACAAGCGGCTCTCCAGCATCAACCCGAAGATCATTCTGTGCCACGTCAAGGGCTATGCCGACGAAGGCACCTATGGCGGCAAACCGGCTTACGACGACGTAGCGCAGGCTGTCTCCGGCCTTGCCATGATGCAGTCGGTGGTCACTGGCGACCCGAGGTATGTGCCGTCGATCATCGGCGACAAGGTCACCGGCATGCAGGCGGCCTATGCCGTGGCGCTGGCCATTGTGCACCGCCTGCGCACCGGTGAGGGGCAGGAAGTCAGCGTGCCGATGTTCGAAACCATGGTGCAGTTCAACATGACCGAGCACCTGTGGGGAGAGATTTTCGTGCCGCCGCTCGGCACTACCGGCTATCCGCCGATCAGCACCGCATCGCGACGTCCTTTCAAGACCACCGACGGCTGGCTGTGCGTACTGCCTTATACCGACCAACACTGGAAGCGCTTCTGCGAAGTGGTCGGTGATCCGGCGCTCACCGCCGACCCGCGCTACTCAACCCATGCCGCGCGGCAAAAAGACCAGCCGGGCTTCTGGAACGAGGTTGCCAATCAGGTCGCGCGCAAGAGCAGCGCTGAATGGACCCGATTGCTGACCGAGGCCGATGTGCCGTTCGCTCCGGTGAACAGCTTCGATGATTTGTTGACCGACCCGCATCTGGAAAGCATCGGTTTTTGGCAGAAGATCGAACATCCCACCGAGGGGACGCTGCGCATGGCGACCAATTGCACCACGATGTCGGCTTCGCCAACCTCGATCAGGCGCCTGCCACCAAGGCTCGGAGAGCATTCACACGAAATATTGCAGGAGCTCGGTTTCGATGAAGCTGCAATCGCGGCGCTGGCCAAGCAGGGCGTCCTGGGACCCGGCTCGGCTTGAGCCAGGCGTAGTAGCAGCGTTTAGGCGACCTTGGCCAGGGTCACATAGTGGCCAATGATGATGGTCGCCGCCGCCGAAAAATTCCAGGTCTCATAGAGAAACCGCCAATGCGCGGGCGCATGCTTGGCTTCCATGTAGTGGAGGATGACAAACCGCGCCTTTGCCGCCGCAATGATCACGATGACCAACGACGAATACGTTCCAAGCGACTGCTCTTCACATATTCCGACCGCCACAACAGTCAGCCCCACCAGCACCAGCCAGACCATCGCCGGCACATCGACAATCCTGTTCATCATTTTCGCCCCACCAGATACAGCAAGGGAAAAATGAAAATCCAGAGGACGTCGACGTAATGCCAGAACAGACCGACGTTCTCCAGCCCGGTCACATATTTGTCCGACGTGACGCAGGCCGCAGAATTATTCTTGAAGTAGAAAATGAAAATCATCCCGGCAATGACATGCATGAAGTGCACGATGGTGATGAAAAAATAGAACGAGAAAAAAGGGTTGGTGATGGGCGTGATGCCGGCGTCGAACTTGAGGGTGTACTCGATCAGCTTGTTGATGGAGAAGAGCGCCCCCAACAGAAAAGCGCCCATTAGATAAGCAGAGACTTTTTTGGCAAGCTGCTTTCGTGCGGCCTGGACGGCTTCGACGACCATCCACGAGCTGGTCAGCAGGATGACCGTATTGGCAAGACCGAACAGCTCATTGAGGTGAAGCTGTGACGCGGAATAAACCTCAAAGTGGCGCAGGCGCTCACTCATGAACGTGAAAAAGATCAGCAGAAAAATAGCCATGTCGATAAACACGAAAGTCCACAACCCTTCCGTCCCAGGATGGGGTGAGGATTTTTCAGCCAGCGCCGGGCGTGTATCTTTTTGCATCAATTGCTTTCCGGGATTGCGATAGAAACAGATCAAGCGGGCAGTTGCCTGCGCATTGTCCCCGACTTGGAATGGGCAAAAAATAAAGCACAGGAAATCCTGTGCTTTATTTGCCTGCTAAACGGATATTTAATCAGTGCGCGGCAGCGAGCTGACCGCTTTGCGTGGGTTTCATCAACGCCTTCAGCATGAAATAGCTGTAGGGCGAGAAGAACATGAACAGCCAGGTGCCGAAGACGATGAAGAAATTCCATGAGCCGGCGACCGTGAAAGGACCTTCGCTCACGAAAGGAATCAACACCAGCGGAACGAAAATGATGCCGACCGCGATCGAACACCAGCCTGCCCACGCGGGGAAAAGTTTCTGTTCCTTGTTCAGCACGGTATACACACCCAGCCCGACACATTGAATGGTGGTGATCATGAACGTGCAATCGTAGATGTACCACACCAGCGAATGCATGAACTTGATCAGGTTGGGGTCCACGGATGTCGCATAGATTGCGCACGCCGCCCACATGGCCGGGCAAAACGCGAGCAGCCAGGCTGTCAGGGTGCCGCCGGTGAGTTCCATGAAGCTGAATACGCCCAGGCTTCCGTCCTTGTCGCGCAGCATCGAAGCCAGCAGGCACGACCACGGCAAGTACAGCAAGCCGATCACGCAGCAGCCGATCATGCCGATCGAGATCTGGCTTTGGTACTTGCCGTAATACTCGGAAACCAGTTGCTCGGCGGTCATGCCAACGAAATTGGGTGGCGGAATGTTATGTCCCAGTATCGCCCAGAAAATCAGGTAGCCGATCACGAATACCGGGCCGCACCACGCAACCGCAAGCTGCGCCAACCGCTTTGTTTCATTGTCCATTCCATTCCTCCTCACAGTTTACTTACTTGAGAGCAGCTTTTTTACAGACTACCAAACGATTGTTTTTTTACACAGTATGGGAATCGTACAAAGTTGTCAACCCGACTTCTTCGCGGATTTGGGCCATTCAAGGCGTGCAGCGGGCCGGAAGGCGCCCACCACCGATCAACGATCAGGCGCTGTATCCGCCGTCAACGGCAATGATCTGGCCGCTGATGTAGGAAGCGTCGGCTGATGTCAGGAAATCCACCAGTGCGGCGACCTCGTGCGGTTGTCCCATGCGGCCAAGCGGCGTCTTGTTCATGCAGTCAGTGATCACCGCCTTGGCCACCTGATTGATCTCGAACGAGGAATGTACGATACCGGCGTCGATTACGCCCGGCGCAACGCCATTGCAGCGCACGTTGTGGACGCCCATTTCGCGTGCCATCTGTTTCATCAGTCCGGCGACGGCGGTCTTCGGTCCGCCGGACATGCCGTCGTTTTCCAGGGTGCGCAGCACGGCGGTGGTGAGCAACACCACGATACTGCCGCCGCCCATGCCTTTCAGCACGTCTGATCCGTGGCGCAGCACATTGAAAGCGCCGAAGACGTCGGTATCGTAGATGCGCCTGAAGTCATCCTCGCTGACTTCCGACAGGGGACAGAGCGGGATCGCCGGGCCGGTCGCCGATATGATCGCTTCCAGTCCGTTCCATTGCCGCGCCGCGCTGTCGATGAAGTTCCTGACCGATGCACTGTCGCGCAGATCGACGGCGCAGATGCCGGCGCTACCGCCGTTTTTTTCAATTGCGGCGGCCAGCGCGACAGCCTTGTCCTTGTTGCGGGCAAACCCGATACTGACCGGGTTGCGCTTTGCGACACGACTTGCGATAGCCTCGCCCAAGCCGCCGGTCGCTCCAAGAATGGCAATCCCCTTCATGATTCGTCCTTTCGTGGTGTGGTTTAAAGCGACCGTGTCTTCTCCACCCGATCCCAGGTCTTTGCCGCGTCGGCAACCATCTGGTACATCGCGCGCATGTCATCGGTAGCGGGATACAGCTCAACCATGAAGCCCAACAATGGCCGGGTGTCGATGAAGGCAATCGGTGTTGTTCCAAAGTTACCCCGCATCACCAGATCAAGCCCCTGCCTCTGATAAGCGCTGATCGCCGCTTCAAGGTCTTTCGGGAACATGGCGACATGGTGGAATCCGCTACGAACGCCTTTGCCAGACAACTCCGCAAAAACATTCGGGGCATCGCTGTTGATCTGGATCAGTTCCACCTGGACGCCCCCCGCCTGCCCAAAGGCGAAGTCGCAATTGAAATATCCCTTCTTGCCGCGATACTCCAGATTTTCCATCTGGTCGTAGCCACGCAGGACAAAGAATGGACCGGCGCCAATGTTGGTCGTCCAGTAATCAATTGCCTTGTCCAGATTTTCAACTACGTACGCGGTCTGAACAATCACGCCATCACCTTCAAACATGTCTCTCTCCTTTTGCGCCGGCAATCGAAATCTGGTCTCGCAGCAGCGATCTGTTATTGATTAAAAAAATTTATGCACTAACTGTTATATCAATTTTGTCAGGCGTTTCATTCTAGCCCACGTCATCTTTGGCGTGAGTTGACCAGTCATAAGATGGAGTGTCCTATTTCAGCGCTGAAAGTACGCTGCTATAGTCGTCGCGCCACATGCGTGTATTTGCCCCGACGGGAATGTCCTCGCTGACATCTGCGATCAGCGGATGCTGCATCAGCTTCTTGTTGCCGCTCACCAGTACCCACGACGAATGGAATATCTGGCGCGAGCGATCGCCTTCGAATTCCACGCGACGTGCATCCATGTGAAAGCTCGCCGCGGCCGCCTTGACCACCGGCTCAAGATTGAGGAAGCGATTGGTCACATGCAGGGCCAGCATGCCGTCCGGCTTCAGATGCTTGAAGTAAGCCGCGAAAGCTTCGCGCGTCAGCAGATGCACCGGCACCGCATCGCCCGAAAATGCATCCACCACCAAAAGATCAAAGCCCTGCGCTGGCTCGTTCTCCAGCGACAATCGCGCGTCGCCAAGCACCGCTTCGATCCGCGCCTTGCTGTGCGAGAGAAAGCTGAATTGCGTGTGCGCAAGGTCAAGCACCAGCGGGTCAATCTCGTAACTGCGGAAATAATCGCCGGGCCGGCCCCAACTGGCCAGGGTGCCGACGCCAAGACCGATGATGCCCACCCGCAGCGGGCCGCGTTCGCCCAACGCCTTGATCGCGCGGCCCACGCCGGCTTCACCGCTGTAGTAAGTAGTCGGGCTGTCGAGACGATCGAGCGATGTGTACTGCCGGCCGTGGATGATTTGTCCGTGCATCATGGTGCGATAGGCGTCCTCGCCTTCGCCGCCTTCGAACACCCGCAGCGTGCCGTAGAAATTACGCGTAGTGACCTTGGCATCTTCGAGTTCGCCGATGTGGTCATCGATGCGGATGTAGCTGAGCCCCAGTATCAAGACCGCAGCCCCCGCCCATGCCGCGCCACTGTGCTGTGACGAGGTGAAGCGATGGCGACCGATCACTGCAATCGCCGCCACCAGAGCGCTCAGCACGATGCCTACCGACAGTTCGTAGTTGCTGTTGAAGCAATACGGCGCAACCACACCGACAAACAGGCCGCCCGCCGCACCACCCGTCGCGAGCATCAGGTAATACGAAGTGAGTTGCGAAGGATGCGGTTGCAGCCGTGCCAGTTCGCCATGGCAGACCATGCAGGCAACGAAGAACGACGTAAGGTTGATAACCAGTGATGCCACCACCGGCAGCGCGTTCATGCCCAGTGTCGGCAGGTAGGCCATCGCACCAAGCCCGATGGCCAGCAGCGGCACGAACAGCGCGCGTTTGTACCAGCCGCTGCGCTCGAAACTGAGAATGAACGAGAGCAGATAAATCGCCAGCGGCAGCACCCACAGCAACGGAATCGGTGCGATGTTCTCGGTGAGGTAACTGGTATCCGCCACCATCAGGATCGACGGACAAGCGGCCAATGCCGCCCACAGCAAATGCGTTTTTACGGGAACCGCAGGATGATTCGCGTGATGCACCTCGTGATGCACTTCACCATGCCGGCCGCGCCACGCCAGCAATGCACAGGAAATACCGAAGCAGACGAACAGGCCGGACCACAGCCACGACTGCCAGAGTGTCGGCAGCACCGGCTCCACCGCCACTGGATAAGCCAGCAACGCCAGCATCGAACCAAGGTTGGACAGGGCGAACAGCCGATACGGCACCGTGCCGCTGCGCTCGCGCGCGAACCACGCCTGCACCAGCGGCCCAGTGGTGGACAGCACAAAGTAGGGCAGGCCGATGCTCACTGTAAGCAACCCGAGAATTCGCAGCGTCGGATTTTCGCCGCCGGTCGGCCGCCAGTCGGCACTGGGTGCAAGCGGCAACAACGACAGGCTGACCAGCAGCAGCGCCATGTGCAGCAGGCTTTGATTGCGCGGCGTCAGGGTGCGCACCACCCAGTGCGAATAGAAGTAGCCAAGCAGCAGCACCATCTGGAAGAACAGCATGCAGGTGGTCCACACCGAGGCCGATCCGCCGAACCACGGCAGGATCATCTTGCCGATGATCGGTTGCACCTGGAACAACAGGAAGGCGCTGAGAAAAATCGTCAGGCCGTAGTGGAACGCAAGGCGCGGCTGGATTTTCATTTTGCGGCAGGTGGGAGATGGGTTGTGCGGATGATGACACGCTGCGGGATGTTATCGCCAATCGCTGACGCCCGGCTCGCAATGCGCCGAGACGCAGGGGTAGCAAATGTTTCGCCCGCAGGGGTATCATCGCCGCACCATGAGGCTTAGCCCAGAAACCGCCCGCATCATCCACGACACGGCCGCCGAAATATTCGGCCAAGCGGTGCGCCTGTTTGGTTCCCGTGTCGACAATAACGCGCGGGGCGGCGACATTGACCTCTACATCGAAGCCACACTATCGTCCGAAGAAGCCGAACGTCGCCGTTTGCGCATGCTGGCGCGTCTGGCCCGGCAGTTGGGTGAGCGGCGTATCGATCTCGTGGTCAAAACCGCGGGGCCGGCGTTGCCGATCCATGAGGTCGCGTTGCGCGACGGTGTAGTCTTGTGAGCAGACAAGATCAGTCGCTTCTACCGGTGATACTGGATGAATGCCGGCGCCATCTTCGTTACCTGCGCGACGCGGCTGACCGAATCACCTGGCCGATAACGCCGGAGAAAATGGACACGCCCGCCGATACGTTGGTGGCGACACTCGATCAGTTCGCCTTTCGCTTTGCCCGGCTACAGGACATCCTCGGACAAAAAGCGTTTCGCGGCGTGCTGGTGGACGTCTTGAAGGAACCCTTCGAAGATGCCGCATTGCGCGATGTGCTGGATCGGCTCGAACAACTTCGCCTGTTGCCCTTCGCTGATCGCTGGGAAGAAATTCGCGCCATGCGCAACACGTTGGTGCACGACTACCCGGACAATCCGGCACAACGCGCGGCGCGCCTCAATCTTGCCCGGCCCATGGTGGAAGAAATGGCCGCCATCATGACACTACTGGCAGCGGCGTAGTATTTAAGCGGTCCCCCTCTGCTTCTTCCGATAAGCTTCGAGCGCCTTGCGGCTCTGCCAGCGCGTCATTGGAATCAATGCGCGATACAGCGGACGAATCAGCCACAACGGCAAAAAGCGGGCGCGTTCCTCGAAGGCCACCCGTCCGCGCGGATGGTCCATCAGGTCGGGATACGGAAGCGGAAAGCGGTAGCTGCCGCGCTCGCGCCAAAACTCGATGGCGCCGATATGCTTAAGATTCTTGTAGCCGTAGTGCGCCGGTGCCACCAACCGCAGCGGTGCGCCATGCGCTATGCCGAGCTGCTGCCCGTCGAGCGTGTCGGCCAGCAGCACGTCCGGCGCCATCAGGTCGGCCAGTTGCATGCTGACGCGAAAACCATCCTGCCCGTGCAGCACCACGAAGCCCGCGCCCTGCTGCGGCCTGGCCAGCGGCATCACTACCTGTTCGTAGAAATCCGAAAAACGCACGCCACCCCAACGCACCGACTGCACCGACCAGGTGGTGACGCAATGAAAATCCGACACCTGCTCCATGCGCGGCAACGCCGCCAGCTCCTTGCCCACGTTCACCGACTGCGCGACATCGCCGCCGATGGTGAATTCGATGACGTCAGGCTTGGCGGGAAAGCGGTTGGCGAAAAGACCGAGCCCGAAACGGTCGAATGACGGAGAGAAAAACTGGCCAGGTGGCAAAGGCTTGTTTTCGGTGGTCATGGAAACCCTCAAGCAGAGACAAAGCGCTGCGCATTCAAGGCATGGAAGTTATCATGCCAGCCTGCGTTTCAGTCATATTTGAAAAAGTCTCCCGCGTGAATCTCTCCGTCATCCCCGCCGACCTCGACAACCCGAACCACGCCGCCAGCCTGCTGGCCCTGCTCGACCACTACGCCCGCGATTCAATGGGCGGCGGCGTCGGACTTTCCGAACACACGAAGGCAACGCTGATCGAACGCCTGCGCGAGATTCCCCATTTCTACGGCGCGCTGGCTTTTGGTGATGGCCATGCCGTGGGGTTGGTCCACTGCTTCTTCGGTTTCTCCACATTTGCCGCCGAACCGCTGCTCAACATCCACGACATCGTCGTCCATGCCGATCATCGTGGAAGCGGCGTGGGCCAGGCACTGCTTGCGCATGCGGAGGCAGTGGCGAAAGAAACCGGCTGCTGCAAGCTGACGCTGGAGGTGCTGTCCAACAATCTAGCCGCGCTAAAGATCTATCAACGCGCCGGGTTCGCCCCCTATATGCTGGAACCGAAGGCGGGCTCAGCGTTGTTCCTGCAAAAGAAGCTTTAAAAGAATCGAATCTACTCAGAACTTAGTGGGCGATGTAATCGCAAAAAGCGATTTTTGAATGCTGCTAACAGTGCGCGCGATCGATCATCGTAGCTACCAGCAAAGGTCATGATTGGCGCGACAATCGGGCCGTCAAAAGAGGGATGCTTCGCCCTGAGAAATGCAGCAAATTCAACGACCGCCGGGCGACTCAATTTCTTTGATCTCCACTCTTTGTCGATCCACCATCCGACCTCTAAACCCGCCCCATAAAAGTTAGCGTAGAGAATCCCAATAGGTGTTGGCGAAGGGGCAATCGTAATTGCATACAGCATGGGTTCATACGCGGGCTGATCCCAAGCTTTGCAGGGGCAGTTATCATTTTGATGCTCAGAAGCGACAACGCGCTTGGACAGGTATGAAACCTGTTGTTGGTCAAGGCCAACTCTCTGAGAAATGGTTACGCACATTGAGAAATTTTGATGTCATATTTGAAGTTTTCCGGCATAACCGAGTCGCCCGATGCCGTTGCTTCGCACCCCTTCAATGCTGTTCATACACCCACTCCAGCAGCGCATCCTGCGCAGCCTGCCCAGCCTCGGCCTTGGGGTGGTTGATGAGGAACACCACGATCTTGTAGTGACCCGCCTTGTCGCGCACATAGCCGGCCATGGTTTTCACGTCGTCGAGCGTACCGGTCTTGATGTGGGCCTGGCCGCTGACGCTTCTATCCTTCAGGCGCTTTTTCATGGTGCCGTCCACCGC
This sequence comes from Sterolibacteriaceae bacterium, assembly GCA_025360425.1. Lineage (GTDB taxonomy): Bacteria > Pseudomonadota > Gammaproteobacteria > Burkholderiales > Rhodocyclaceae > JANYCD01. Next base: position 20,940 of record JANYCD010000027.1, on the reverse strand, counting down.
CACCAGGGGCATCGAGGCCATCAACTCGGGCATCAGCGGGCTTGCCCATGCCGATTGCAGCAGCAGGGCGAGGCTGGATGCGGAGATACGTTCGTGGCGCGACAGGCCGGCGCCATTCTCCAGCACCAGTTCGGGGAAGTTCAGGCCCTTCACCGCCAGCCACGTCTTGATCACCGCTTCCGCATCTGCGGGGCTCGCGGCGCGGCGATGGACGTCGACGCCCAGCGTCAGATACAACTGGCGCGCCATGACATTGTTGCTGTACTTGTTGATGTCGCGCACGATTTCGGACAGCGAGGGCGATTCAATGACGGCCAGCAGACGACCTTCGATCGGCGCCGCGCCTTCGCGCACCTTGCCCTCGAAGCTGCCGCCGAGTTCCTGCCAAAGCTGGCGGAATACCGCGCCGATGTATTCGGTGTGGGAAAGCACCGCCAGGTTCCAGCCTTTTTCGCCGCAGTCGACTGAATAGGTTCCGCTGAGGGTCAGTCGATTTTTTCCGTCATGGTGCGTTTGTCCGGCTTGCAGCGCGTCCTTCCATTCGCCGCACGTGGCGCCTTCGAGTTGAATCCGGTTGACGATCTCAAGATTGTCGAGCCGGGGTTCGGGCAAGACATCGACCTTGTGGTGCACTGAGTCGGGAACCAGGGTCAGTTGCACCGTTTTGAAATTCAGCAGCAGTGCGTTGGGCGTGACGTTGTAGGGCCGCAGCGGCTTGTCGTCGAAGGGCGGCGGAGTTTCATCGCGCACATCGAATGCGCTGCTGTCCAGCACCAGGTCGCCGTCGATATCGCGCACGCCGCGTGCGCGCAACTGGCGCAGCAGCAGCCAGAATTGTTCCAGGATCAACTTCGGATCGCCGCTGCCCTTGATATAAAGATCGCCGGCCAGTCTGCCGTCGACCGGCGACGCGATGGCAGAAGCTTCGGTCTTCCAGGTGTAGGCGGGGCCGAGCAGGTCGAGCGCGGCATAGGTGGTGAGCAGCTTCATCACGGAGGCGGGATTCATCGGCCGCTCGTCGTTGACCGCCAGTTGGGGTTGGCGCGCGTCGGTGTTCTGCACCACCAGCGCCACGGCGCTCTGCGGAATGTCCGCTGCTTTGAGTGCTGCGGCGACCGGCGCGGGGATGCGGTCACCCGCAACAACCGGCAGGGAGGCACAATTGAATATGATCGCGGCGACCAAGCCGGTACTGCGCACCAATAAGTGATACATGGTCGCGATGCGGAAGTCGGCTATCCCAGCCGCCATGCCACCGGCTCACCCGCGCGCAGCGGCACCAGTGAATCGCCTTGCAGCATCGGCTGAGTGGCCGGCACCATCCAACTTTCCTTGACCAGGGTGATGCGATCAGTATTGCGCGGCAAGCCGTAAAAGTCGGCGCCGTAAAAACTGGCGAAGCCTTCCAGCTTGTCCAGCGCACCGGCCGCTTCGAAGGCTTCGGCATACAGCTCAATGGCGGCATGCGATGTATAGCAGCCGGCACAGCCACAGGCCGCTTCCTTGGTGCTCTTGCTGTGTGGCGCGGAATCGGTGCCGAGAAAAAATTTCGGCTTGCCCGAAATCGCCGCCTTCACCAGCGCCTGGCGATGCGTTTCGCGCTTCAATACCGGCAGGCAGTAATGATGCGGGCGCATGCCACCGGCGAACATGGCGTTGCGGTTGAGCAGCAGATGGTGGGCGGTGATCGTGGCCGCAATATTGGTTCCCGCTGCCATCACGAAATCTGCGGCGTCCCTGGTGGTGATGTGCTCGAAAACCACACGCAATCCGGGAAAATTCTTCAGCAGCGGCAGCATCACGCGGTCGATAAATACCGCCTCGCGGTCGAACACATCCACGCTCGGATCGGTAACCTCGCCATGCACCAGCAGCGGAACAGCCAGCTTCTCCATACGCGCCAGCACTGCCGAACATTTGCCCAGGTCGGTGACACCGGCATCGGAGTTGGTGGTGGCGCCTGCGGGATAGAGCTTCACGCCATGAACGATGCCGCTGGCCTTTGCTGCATCGATCTCGGTGGTTGGCGTGTTGTCGGTGAGGTAGAGCGTCATCAGTGGCTCGAAGCGCATGCCTGCGGGCACCGCGGCAACGATGCGTTGTCGATACTCCGCAGCCAGCGTCACGCTGGTCACCGGCGGCTTGAGGTTGGGCATGACAATGGCGCGGGCGAAGCGCCGCGCCGTATCCGGCAGCACCGCCGCCATCGCCGCGCCATCGCGCAGATGCAGGTGCCAGTCGTCGGGCCGGGTAATAGTCAGCGGTTGGGGCGGGGTTTGCATGGGGCAATTATAGGGTCAGGGCTTGAGTTCCAAAGCTCGCTGATAGAGCGCATTCTTGGCTACGCCGGTGATTTCAGCCGCCAACCTGGCTGCCTGCTTGGTCGGCAGTTCTGCGTTAAGCAGTTTCAATATCCGCTCTGCCTCGGCATCCAGTCCCTCGCGCGGTGGTGCGCCGGAGACCAGCAGTACGAATTCACCGCGCTTGCGGTTGTCGTCGGCTGCCAGCCAGGCCACCGCCTCCGACAGTGGCATGCGGGCGATCTGTTCGAACAGTTTGGTGAGTTCACGGGCAATGACGATGTCGCGTTGTGGCTCCAGCACGCCGGCCAGATCGGCGACGCATTCCTCGATGCGATGCGGTGCTTCGTAAAACACCAGCGCCGCCGGAACGTCTTTCAATTGCTCGATCACGGCGCGGCGCGCTGCGGATTTTGGCGGCAGGAAGCCGATGAAGAGAAAACGTTCATCGGTGAGGCCGGCGGCCGACAGTGCGGTGATCGCGGCATTGGGGCCGGGCAAGGGAACCACCGGAAACCCTGCGGCCTGCGCCGCCGCCACCGCAATCGCGCCAGGATCGGAGACGCCCGGCGTGCCGGCATCCGAAATCAGCGCAATACGATGCCCGCCGCGCAGCATCTCGACCAGCTTGGCGCCGGCTTCGTGTTCGTTGTGCTCGTGCAGGGCGAAGGTCGTCGCGGTGATGCAGTAGTGGTCGAGCAGGCGCCGCGCATGGCGCGTGTCTTCGCAGGCGATGGCATCCACACTGCGCAGCACCTCAAGGGCGCGCTGGGTGATGTCGCCGAGATTTCCCATCGGCGTGGCCACCACATACAATGCCGCCGTTCCTTTACCGTCATTTGCGATGTCACTCATGGACCGTATTCTCCGGCGCGACGCCATTACGCGCAAGCGTGGCGCTGCCGCCGAAGACCTCGCCGCGCTCTATCTGGCTCGCAACGGGCTGACCGTGCTGGAAGAGAATTTCCGCGTGCGCGGCGGCGAGATCGACCTGATCTGCCGCGATGGCGATTCATTGGTGTTTGTCGAAGTGCGGTTGCGCAGCAGTACCCATTACGGTGGTGCGGCAGCCAGCATCACCTCGACCAAGCAGCGCCGTATCATCCAGGCCGCTCGGCACTGGCTGGCAAAACATGGCGAGCAAATTTGCCGATTTGACTGCATCCTGCTTGATGCGCTGGACGAATCCCGTATTGAATGGATCAAGAATGCGTTCGCTGCTGATTAGCCTACTGTTCGTCTTCAGCCTTGTGGCGCAGGCGCAGAGCATCAAGGTGCTGGTGCAAAGCTCACCACTGGCCGGCTTCCAGTATTACGCCGGCGCGGTGCACTGGGACGAGATGAAAGTCGGCGATGCCCTGACCTTGGTGCGCGAACGCGACAATAGCCACGACGCCAATGCCGTGCGCGTCGAGTGGCATGGCGAAAAATTGGGCTACCTGCCGCGCAAGGAAAACCGCGCCGTGGCAGCGGAGATGGACAACGGCGGCAAAGTCGAGGCGCGTATCGCCAAGCTGCGGGAACAACACAGTCCTTGGCAGCGCGTGTTGATCGAGGTGTTCGTCGTACTTTGAAATGTGAGCATCTGCCGCAATTCTGAATTGAGCTTTTAATAAAGTTACTATACAATAAATAAAAAAGTATAGTAACCAAATAAGCCATCATGCGATTTTCCAGTCTCAGTCTTTCGGCACAAACCACCTATGCCGAACTGTTCAGCCAGACGCAGACCTTCGAGGTCACCAATGCGCTGGCCGGATTGGTGGGCGCATTCCACAAGCGTGCCGTGAAGGGCAACGACTACTGGTACTTCGGTTACCGGGACATCGACCAAAAATTGCATATGGCTTATGTTGGACCGGACAGTGAGCGCGTTCGTTTGCTGGTCGAAAAGTTCGAGGAGGTTCGCAAGCACAAGCCTTTGGCTCCGCCCGCCCGCATGGCGCTCGCCGCAGGTTGCACCCCGGCGGCTCCCAAGCACTTTCGCATCATCAAGCGGCTGGCCGAGTACGGATTTTTTCGTGCCGGCGGAATTCTCATTGGCGCACACGCCTTTCTCGCGCTGGGCAACATGCTCGGTGTTCACTGGCTCGACGGCGCAGCGACGCTGGATGTAGACTTTGCCCACGCCGGCCGCAATGTCTCGATTGCCCTGCCTGCAAGTCTCAACATTGACGTGCACGGTGCGCTTGAGTCGCTGGAGATGGGGCTGCTGCCCATCCTGCAGTTCAACGGCAAGGCCGGTGCGCAATACCGCAATCCGCAGGATCCGGAGCTGCGACTGGATTTTGTCACCGGCATGACGCGTGGCAATCAGCATGTGGTCATGGACAAACTGAATCTCGTTCTGCAGCCGCTCAAATTCATGGAACTATCTCTGGAGCAGACAACGCAGGGCTGTGTTTTCTCCAACCTCGGCGCTTGCGTAGTTAACCTGCCAGCGCCGGAACGCTTTGCGGTTCACAAACTCATCGTCGCCGGTGAGCGTCCGGCCAGCGAGCGCACCAAGACAACCAAGGATTTGTTGCAGGCGGCCAGCATCGCCAGCTACTTTCTGGAGAACGGGCAGGCCGAGGTATTCAACGCCGCCTGGCACGACGCCATCGGTCGCGGCAAGGGCTGGCTGACGCGCGCGGAGCGCGGACGAAAATCCATGCTGAGAATCGCGCCGGATGTTGCAGACAAGGCGCTGTGGGCATGAGTAACACCAAGGCTTCCACGCCCGTCTCGTCGCTCTCGCTGTTGCGCGATGTGTTCGGCTATCCGGAGTTTCGCGGCGCGCAGGAGGAGATCATCGATCACATGAGCAGCGGCGGCGACGCCCTGGTGCTGATGCCCACCGGCGGCGGCAAGTCGCTGTGCTACCAGATACCCGCGCTGCTGCGCCGCGGCTGCGGCATCGTCGTTTCGCCGCTGATCGCGCTGATGCAGGACCAGGTCGATGCGCTGCGCCAGAACGGCGTACGCGCCGCCTTCCTCAATTCCACGCTGGACTGGCCGCAGGTGCAGGAGATCGAACGTGCCGCGCTGATCGGCGAGATGGATCTGCTCTACATTGCGCCCGAACGGCTCGCCGCCGAGCGCACACTGGGCCTGCTGGAGCGGCTGGCGAGTGGACCGGGCATCGCCCTGTTCGCCATCGACGAGGCGCATTGCGTGTCGCAGTGGGGCCATGACTTCCGTCCCGAATACTTGCAGTTGTCGATGCTGCATGAGCGCTTTGCGCAGGTGCCGCGCATCGCCCTCACCGCTACGGCCGATGCTGCCACCCGCGAAGAGATCATCGTGCGACTGGGGCTCGGCGAAGCGCGCGTGTTCATCTCCAGTTTTGATCGACCCAACATCCGCTACACGGTGGTGGAGAAGGACAATCCGCGCCGCCAGTTGCTCGATTTTCTTGCCAGCCGCCGTAACGCGGCCGGCATCGTCTATTGCCTGTCGCGCAAGAAGGTCGAAGAAACCGCTGACTGGCTGGCGACGCAGGGCTACACCGCGCTGCCCTATCACGCCGGCCTGCCGGCCGAAACGCGGGCCGCGCACCAGCGCCGCTTCCAGCGCGAGGAAGGCGTGGTGATGGTGGCGACCATCGCCTTCGGCATGGGCATCGACAAACCGGACGTGCGTTTCGTCGCTCATCTCGATCTGCCCAAAAGTCTGGAGGCCTACTATCAGGAGACCGGCCGCGCCGGGCGCGATGGGGATCCTGCCGAAGCGTGGATGGCCTATGGCTTGCAGGATGTGGCGCTGCAAAGCGCGCGCATCGACGAATCCACCGCGCCGCCGCAACAGAAGCGGCTCGAAGCACAAAAGCTCAATGCCCTTTTGGCTTACTGCGAAGCGCCGCGCTGCCGCCGCACGGTGCTGCTCAATTATTTCGACGAAGCCGCCGCGCCTTGCGCCAACTGCGATGTCTGCATCGATCCGCCGCAGTTGTTCGACGGCAGCATCGCCGCGCAAAAGGCGTTGTCGGCGGCGTTTCGCACCGGGCAACGCTTCGGTGCCGGTCATCTGATCGACCTGCTGCGCGGCAAGGCTACCGAAAAGATCAAGCAATGGAGCCATGACCAACTGCCCACTTTCAACGTTGGTACCGAGCTCGACGAACGCGAGTGGCGCGGCGTGTTCCGTCAATTGATCGCCAGCGGCTTGCTGCGCTCCGACTTCGCTGAACATGGCGCGCTCAAACTGACCGAAGCAGCGCGGCCGGTGTTGAAGGGCGAGCAGGCAGTAGAGCTGCGTCGCAGCCGTGCGCCGACCGCGCAACGCGACCGCAGCTCAGCTAGCGGACAGGCCAGCGGATCAAGCAAGCCCGCCGCGACCGACCTGACCGGTGCCGCCGCCGAACTGTTCGAACTGCTGCGCCAATGGCGCTTGCAAGCCGCGCGGCTGCAGGGTGTGCCGGCCTATGTGATCCTGCACGACAAGACCCTGCGCGAGATTGCGCTGCAGCGGCCCGCCGACAATGGGGAACTGCTGCACATTACCGGTGTCGGAGCCGCCAAGGCCGAACGCTACGGGGACGACATTCTGCGTATTGTCGGTTGATCGGCCGGGCGTTGATTGTTGGGTTCGCCTGGCTGGCAACGGATAAAATGGACCTATTCCACCCATACTCAAACCCGTGTGATTCCATGAGCCTCGAAAACCGAATTCGCGAACACTTTCACAAAAGCATCCAGACCAAGCAAGCTGCAGTTGATGTCATGGCTGCACCCATTACTCGTGCCGTGCATGCCATGGTCGCCAGTCTCAAGGCCGGCGGCAAGATCATGGCCTGCGGCAACGGCGGCTCCGCTGCTGATTCGCAGCACTTCGCCGCCGAGCTGCTCAACCGATTCGAGCGCGAACGCGCACCGCTGGCCGCCATTGCGCTCACCACCGACACTTCCACACTGACCTCGATCGCCAACGACTATCGCTACGAGGAAGTTTTCTCCAAGCAGATTCAGGCGCTGGGCAAGCGTGGCGATGTGCTGCTGGCAATTTCCACCAGCGGCAATTCGCCCAATGTAATGGAAGCGATCAAGGTCGCGCATCAGGCCGGCATCACCGTGGTGGCACTGACCGGCAAGGGCGGCGGCAAGATGACCGTGCAACTCGCCGTCAGCGACATTCACCTTTGCGTACCGGCAGAGCGCACCGCCAACATTCAGGAAGTGCATCTGCTCACCCTCCATTGCCTGTGCGATGGCATCGATCATTTGCTGTTGGGAGAACCCGTATGAATTTCAACAAACCGCTTGCCACCTGGGCCTTGCTGGCTTCTCTGGCGACGATGCTCGGCGGCTGCTTCGGCGTCGCCGTGGTGGGCATGGGCGCCGGGGCACTGATAGTGACCGACCGCCGGCCTTCAGACACCTATGTGACCGACCAGGCGATTGAACTCCGTGGCGGGAAGCGCATCAACGAAAAATTTGGCGACCGCGTGCATGTCAATGCCACCAGCTACAACCGCACCGTGCTGCTAACAGGCGAAGTGCCCGACGCCGCCGCGCGCGCTGAAGTGGAAAAGCTGATCAATGGCGTGCCCAACGTGAGAGCCGTCGCCAACGAACTGCAAGTTTCCGGCATCAGCTCACTCGCCGCGCGCAGTAGCGACGCCTATCTCACCTCCAAGGTCAAGGCGCGATTCGTCGATACCGGGAAATTTTCGGCCAACCATGTCAAGGTGATTTCCGAGGGCGGCACGGTGTATCTGCTGGGGCTCGTGACCCAGGGCGAATCGGATGCAGCATCCGACATTACGCGCACTACCGGCGGCGTGATTAAAGTCGTGCGCATGTTCGAAGTGGTTTCCGATGACGAAGCGCGCCGCCTCGACAACCGTCCGGCGAATGCTTCGCAAAAACCCGCCACCCCTTGAACCCGCCACTGTTCACGGAGAAATGTTGCGCTCCGGCTGATTTGCCGGCGCGCCTTGCCACGTTGCCACGGCCGCTGGTATTCACCAACGGCTGTTTCGATATTCTCCACCGCGGCCACGTCACCTACCTTGCCCAGGCGCGGGCACTGGGCGCGAGTTTGCTGGTGGCGGTCAACACCGACGCGTCGCTGAAGCGCCTCGGCAAGGGCGATGACCGCCCACTCAACAATCTCGAAGATCGTATGGCGCTGTTGGCCGCGCTGGAGTGCGTGTCGTTGGTGACGTGGTTCGACGAAGACACGCCGTTGGCACGCATTATCAAAGTGCGGCCGGATGTGCTGGTGAAGGGTGGCGATTGGCCGGTGGAGAAGATTGTCGGTTATCGCGAAGTGACAGGATGGGGTGGCCAGGTGCATTCCATACCGTTCATACATCAGCGGTCGACGACGGCGTTGGTGGAGAAGATCAGGAAGCTTTGATCGCCCGTCATTCCCACGAATACCCAATCCGGGGCACGCCGAGCGGGAACCTGTTATCATATGACCAACATTGTGACTCCGATAAAAGGGCCGCGCTAACCCGGCGCGGTCACCCGAACTATCATCTGCTGTACATCCGTAGAGCAGTGAACCGGCACCAGTTCAACTTCCGGATGGGCGAGGGCAAAAACGCGGAACAGTTCGTCGGCAAAGCCCTGACCGATTGCCGGGACTCCCTCGAAATCGAGAACAACCACGCGAAACTTTTCAAAACGGCTGGAAACGCGCTTCGCCTGTGAGCGAGAGACCAGATTCTCGTTGCCGAAGCGGGCGAGTCTGAGCGGTACTACCGTCTTGTTGAAATTGAATTCACCGGGACCCGCGTTGTAGTCCTCATAGATTGCCTTGGCCGTGCGTGTGGAGTTGGTGTCAATGGACATGTAGACACGGCTGCCTGTCTCGGGCGTTTGATCCTCATGCAGCCAGTCGAATTTCGAATCGACACGATGCGTATAGCCCAGGCCGAGTGAACGAATCATGAACTGATCGAACATCCGGGAAGTGAAAAAAATACCTTCGCCGGTGTGGTTGGCCGGATCGGTGGTCAGTTTCCCTTTGGACAGTTCGAGCAGGGCCAGCCGCTCGTCAGCGAGATTCAACAATCGCGTGATGCGGCGAAATATGCCCTCACCGTCATCGGAGAAGGTCATCTCCAACCGCTGCCCGGTCAATCGCAAACCCACCATGACCTGACGCCCGCCCGAGTGATCGACGGCGTTGTTGAGCATTTCGGTAAAGCCAGTATGCGCGATGTCCATTACATTTGGGGGCAGATGTGCCACCAGGAATGCGAAGTCTCGGGACCAGATCAGCCATTCATCCAGCCCCTGTAGAGGATAAGTACGAACGCGTTCACGATTGGGTCCCAGGCGGTAAACCTTGCGGGTTGTTCCTGTAGCGGTAAGGAAGCCGCCCTCAATAAGATTTTTGACGTGACGCAAGACTGCTGGCCGGCTGATGCCAAAGCGCGACGCGACAACCACTGCGAGGTCTTTCGAGTGCTCTGCAACTGCGTCAAGCAGAGCGGTCTGTATCGCGGCGGTACCTGGTTTCGGTTTCATGGGGTCATGTTTACAATTGACCCGCTATTATAAACATAGATGGCTACAATTGGAAACATGATGCCATGTCCAGGTTGCGCTCAATGCGCTTCATCCCAATTCGCCCCCACCCCCACCTCCACCAGCAACGGCACCTTCAACTGCGCAACATCCCCCATCAATCGCGGCAGTTCGGTCCGAACGGTTAACAACTCAATATCCGGTACTTCCAGCACCAACTCATCATGCACTTGCAGAATCAACCTTGAAGCAAGCTTGCTTTCATCGAGCCACCCCTGCACCGCAATCATCGCCAGCTTGATCAAATCGGCAGCAGTCCCCTGCATCGGCGCATTGATCGCTGCGCGTTCCGCGCCTTGGCGACGGCCGGCGTTGGAAGAGCGGATTTCCGGCAGCCACAAACGACGGCCGAACACGGTTTCGACGTAGCCCTTGTCGCGCGCCAGTTGCCGCGTCTCTTCCATGTAGCGGGCCACGCCGGGATAACGGGCGAAGTAACGTTCCATATAGGCTTGCGCCGCGCCGCGTTCTAGGCCGAGTTCGCGCGCCAGGCCGAAGGCCGACATGCCGTAGATGAGGCCGAAGTTGATGACCTTGGCAGCACGCCGCTGGTCGGGGCCGACCTCGGCCACGCCGATACCAAAAATTTCGGCGGCGGTGGCGCGATGCACATCCTCGCCCTTGGCGAAGGCGTCGAGCAGTCGCTCATCGTCGGACAGGTGCGCCATGATGCGCAGCTCGATCTGCGAGTAGTCGGCCGAGACCAGCGACTCGCCGTGCGGGGCGATGAAGGCAGAACGGATGCGCCGCCCTTCACGGGTGCGGATCGGAATGTTTTGCAGGTTGGGGTCGGTGCTTGCCAGTCGCCCGGTGACTGCTACCGCCTGTGAAAAACTGGTGTGCACGCGGCCGGTGGTGGCGTTGACCATGCGCGGCAGTTTGTCGGTGTAGGTGCCCTTGAGTTTGGCGAAGCTGCGGTGCTCAAGCAGCAGCTTGGGCAATGGATAGTCGAGTGCCAGTTGCGTCAATACTTCTTCGTCGGTCGATGGGCCGCCGGAGGGCGTTTTCTTGACCACCGGCAAGCCCTGTTTTTCGAACAGGATTTCGGCGAGCTGCTTGGGCGAGGCCAGATTGAACGGCTGGCCGGCCAGCGTGTGGGCCTCGCGTTCCAGTTCCATCAATCGACGGCCCAGTTCGTCGCTCTGCTGCGCCAATGCGAAGACATCGATCAGCACGCCATTGCGCTCCATGCGATACAGAACTTCGGCCACCGGCAGTTCGATGTCGCGATACAACCGTTCGAGTTTTTCTTCCTGCGCCAATTGCGGCGCGAGTGCCAGATGCACGCGCAGCGTGACGTCGGCATCTTCGGCGGCGTAGGCACCGGCCTGTTCCAGCGCCACTTGTGCGAAGGAGATGCGCGATGCGCCCTTGCCGGTGACTTCGTCGTAACTGATGGTGGCGAGGCCACAGTGACGCGAGGCCAATGCGCCGAGATCGTGCGACTTGTCGCTCTCGATCACATACGATTCGAGCAGGGTGTCGTCGGCAATGCCGCGCAGTTCGATGTCGTGATTGGTGAAGACGTGCCTGTCGTATTTGAGATGCTGGCCGAGTTTTTTGTGTTGCGGCGATTCGAGCCAGGGCTTGAGCTTTGTCAGCACTTCATGCAAAGGCAATTGATCAGGTGCGCCGGCGTAGTTGTGGCCGACCGGCACATAGGCCGCTTCGCCGGGATTGATGGCGAAGGAAATTCCGACCAGCCGCGCCTGCATCTGGTCAAGATCGGTAGTCTCGGTGTCGAGCGAGGTGAGTTGCGACTGTTCTATTTTTTCGCGCCATGCATCGAAGTGATCCCACGTGACGATGGTTTCGTAGCGGGATCGGTCGGGTGCCGTTGTAACGACAGGGACTTCCGCAATGCTTGCGGCGGCGCGTGCTGCGCCGGCGCGTTTGTTGCCATTGGATGATGCCGTTCCGCCAACATCGGCCATGCCGCCGCCTTGCACATCTTTCAGCCACGTCTTGAAGCCGAGGCGGGTAAACAATTCGGCGAGTGCCGCGTTGTCGTGCGGCACACGAACGAGCTGTTCCACCGTGACTGGCAGCGCCACGTCGCAGGCCACGGTCACCAGCTTGCGGCCGAGTGGCAGGAAGTCGAGATGCTTGCGCAGGTTGTCGCCCACCGCGCCGCCGATCTCCGCTGCATGGGTGATGACGCCATCAAGCGAATCAAACTGGGTGAGCCACTTGACCGCGGTTTTGGGGCCGACCTTGACGACGCCGGGAACACCATCGACGCTATCGCCCACCAGGGTCAGGTAGTCGACGATGCGATTGGGCGGCACGCCGAACTTGGCCGCTACGCCGGCTTCGTCGAGCACCTCGTTGCTCATGGTGTTCACCAGCCGCACGTGGGGATTGACCAGTTGGGCAAGATCCTTGTCGCCGGTGGACACCACGCATTCGATACCGCGTGCTGATGCCTGCTGCGTCAACGTACCAATCACGTCGTCGGCCTCGACACCATCGATCATCAACAGCGGCCAGCCCAGTGCGCGCACGCAGGCGTGCAGCGGTTCAATTTGCATCACGAGGTCGTCCGGCATCGGCGGGCGGTGCGCCTTGTAGGCGGGATACCAATCGTCGCGGAAGGTCTTGCCCTTGGCGTCGAACACTACGGCGAGATAATCCGCCTTGTAGTCCGCTTCGAGCCGACGTAGCATGCTGATGACGCCGTAGACAGCACCGGTCGGTTCGCCCGCCGTGTTGCGCAGATCGGGCAGCGCATGGAAAGCGCGATAGAGATAAGACGATCCGTCTACCAGCAGCAAGGAGGCCATGGGATTTATGAACGCAAAAGAAAAACTGCCACAAGTTGTCGATCCGGCATCCGCTACCGGCAAGGCCCGCGAGGCCTGGCGGGTGTTCGGCATTATGTCAGAATTTGTCGATGCGACTGAGCGCCTTGCCCACGTGCGGCCGGCGGTATCGATCTTCGGCAGCGCCCGCACGGCAGTGGATTCGCCTTACTACCAGCTCGCCGAAAAAATCGCGCGCCTGCTGTCGGACTCAGGCTTCTCGGTGATTTCGGGCGGCGGGCCAGGCATCATGGAAGCCGCCAATAAAGGCGCGTTCGAAGGCAAGGGCGTCAGCATCGGCCTCAATATCCAGTTGCCGCACGAGCAGGAGACGAATCGATATCAGGACATTTCGCAGAGCTTCCGTCACTTTTTTGCGCGCAAGTACATGTTCGTGAAAATGGCCACCGCCTACGTGGTATTGCCCGGCGGCTTCGGTACCCTCGACGAATTGATGGAAGCGTTGACGCTGATCCAGACCCGCAAGTCAGTACGCATGCCGGTGATTCTGGTCGGCAGTGCCTTTTGGGCCGGGTTGCTGGACTGGTTCCGCGAGCAGTTGGTGACCGAGGGCATGATCCATGCGGAAGACATGAATCTGATCCAGGTCATCGACGAGCCTGCCGAAGTTGTTGCTGCGATCTTCCAGTACTACGAGAAACGCGGCTTCGAACGTCTGCCGGAAGAGCATGAGTTGATGCTGAATCTTTGACGCCCCTGCTAGAATGTCTCAGCTCACCGAAAGGAATGTCATGCGCCGTCTGCTGTTTCCCCTGTTGCTGGCCTTGGCCATGCCGGTCTTCGCGGCCGATCGACCTGATGGACTTCAGCCTCTGCCCGAAGCGCCGCCTCCGCCCCCCGGCGTGAATCTTGACGGGCCTGCCGACGCGCCGGAAGTCACCATCACCAAACGCGGCGAAGACAAGGTGGAAGAGTATCGAATGAACGGCAAGCTCTACCAGATCAAGGTAACGCCGCCGCACGGCATTCCTTACTATCTGGTAGACGACACTGGCAACGGGGTTCTGCTGCGGCGAGACAACATCGGCCCCAATGTGCAACCGCCGATGTGGGTGATTCATACCTTCTGACATGAGCGACACCTTGGCCGTCATCAATCCGCGAGAAGCCAAGACTGTTGGCAGTGACCGCGGTACGCACTGGATCAGTGAAGGCTGGCGCATGTTCACCGCAGCACCGGGTGTATGGATCGCCGTCGCCGTTGTCATGATCGTGATTCAGCTGCTGCTCAATATCGTGCCCGTGATCGGCGGGCTGGCCGCGTCGATTCTTGCCCCGGTATTCCTCGGCGGCATCATGGCTGGATGCGCTGCCGCTGACCGCGGTGAACCATTTCAGTTCGAGTGCCTGTTCCTTGGGTTCCGCAGCAACACCGGTACCCTCGTCACCATCGGCGTGCTTTACCTGATCGGCGTCGTTGTCATCAGCATGGTTGGTGTCGCGGTGCTTATCGTCGGCGGGGGTGGCGCCATTCTTGCCGCGCTATGGCACTCCGGCGGCGTTGCGACGCCTGACATGCTTCCCGGCGATATTTTGTTGTCTTCTTTGGGCATCGTTCTGCTGGCAACTTGCATCGTGCTGATTTTGTTCATACCGCTATTGATGACGCTCTGGTTCGCGCCGGCTTTGGCGATGCTTGATCATCTCAGCGCAGGCGCTGCCATGAAGAGCAGCCTTACTGCATCATTGCGCAACTGGCTGCCGTTCACCATTTACAGTTTGGTGCTGCTGGTACTGATGGTGGTTGCCGCCATACCGCTCATGCTCGGCTATTTGATCCTGGTTCCGGTAGTGCTGGGCTCGGTGTACGCTTCCTATCGCGACATTTACTGCTGATCAATGCAGGCCCGCCGTTTGCCCGCCCGCCATGGCGCTCTCTGGCTGATGGCCGGCTTCGGTTTGTTCCGCGCCAATCCGCCCCTGCTGACCATGGTGACAATGGCTTATCTGCTGGTTGTCGTTGTCATCAGCCTGTTGCCTTATGTCGGGTCGTTCATCCTTCCCATCGCGATGCCGGCCCTGACCTTGATGGTGGCGAACAGTTGCCGTGCCATCGAAAAAGGCGGCTGGCGGCCGGTTGGACATTTCGCGGAAGGGCTGCGTGAGCATCGCGCTGCACTGCTGTTGCTGGGAGGATTGCAGTTGCTCGGTTCGCTCGCCATTCTCGGCATCGCCACCTTGTTGGGCATCGGAACGAACAACATCGTCGGCGGCAAACTGGATCCTGAGCAGCTGCTGGGAATTCTGCTGCCTCTGGCGGCACTGGGCCTGCCGCTACTGCTTGCATTCTGGTTTGCTCCCGTGCTGACCGGTTGGAACGGGATTTCGCCACTCAAATCGGTGTTCTTCAGCTTTGTCGCCGTCATGCGCAACTGGCGCGCGTTTCTCGCGTACGGTGTCACGATTGCGGCGGCGGGAATTGTGCTGCCCGGATTGTTGATTGTATTTTCCGGTGCGGTTTCCGCGTCGTTTGCAGAGGCTGTCGCCACCATGCTGCGCATGCTGTTCATCTTTGTACTTTCTCCGGTGCTGATGGCCAGTGTCTATTTGAGTTATCGCGACATCTTCGTCAATGCGTGAACCACTGGCGCCGGTCGGGATTTTTGGCGGGACTTTCGACCCGATTCATAACGCCCATCTCTGCCTGGTAGAAGAAGCGCATCGTGTTCTCGGCCTTGACCACGTTGTGCTGGTCCCCGCCGGCAATCCGCAGCATCGAGACAGGCCGGTGATCAGCGCCGAACGACGGTTGGCCATGGTGCGACTGGCGGTTGCCGGCAAATCGTGGATGCAGATTGATGATGGTGAAATACGCAACACCTCGGCGTCGTACACGGTCCCCACCCTCCTGCGACTGCGGCAGGCATATGGGGCAGAGCGGCCACTGGTATTGCTGCTGGGCTCCGATGCATTTGGCGGTCTGGCCAGCTGGCAACGCTGGCAGGAGTTGTTCGGCCTCGCCCATATCGCCGTCGCCACGCGGCCCGGCCACACCCTGGAGACGGGCCTGTTGTCGCCGGCGTTGCGAAATGAATATGAGCAGCGTGTGCGGCAGGATCCATGTTCTCTGACGACGGCCCCGGCCGGATTCATCCTGCCCTTCATCATGCCGCCGATGGAAACTTCGGCGACGGCGATTCGGGCTGCGCTCGGTCGCAGCGAGAAACCGGCGGACATGCTGCCCGCCGCCGTTCTCGAATATATTGCCCGCAACCAACTTTACCAATCGGTACCCTGAATGGACCCACGAAAACTGCAAAAGATTGCCGTAGCCGCGCTTGAGGACGTCAAGGCGAAGGACATCGAAGTCATCAACACGTCCAAGCTCACGGCCTTGTTTGATCGCATCATCATCGCCAGTGGCGACTCGACGCGCCAGGTCAATGCACTGGCGCGCAATGTGCAGGACAAGGTCAGGGAAGCCGGCGGCGTCATCTACGGCACCGAAGGTGAAAGTGGCGGCGAATGGGTGCTGGTCGATCTTGGCGACATCGTGATCCACGTCATGCAACCCGCGGTGCGCGCCTACTACAATTTGGAGGAACTCTGGCAGGCGAAGCCGAAGCGTGCGACCACAAAAAAAACCAAAACAGATAAAGAGTGAAACTCGTTATTGCCGCTGTCGGGACGCGCATGCCGGAGTGGGTGAACACGGCTGTTGCCGAATATTTGAAGCGTATGCCAAAGGAATTGCCAGTGAGCCTGCTTGAAGTGAAAGCCGAACCGCGCGCGGAAGGCAAGCCGGTCGTGGCCATGATGGCGCAGGAAGCCGTCAGGCTGCATGCTGCCGTGCCGGCACGTTGCAAACAAATCGCGCTGGACGAGCGCGGCACCGAATTGACGACGCGCAGTTTGGCTGATCGTTTGCAAACATGGATGACCGAGGGCGATGACGTGGTTTTTTTGATCGGGGGCCCGGACGGCCTTGACGATGTGCTGAAGCGCGAAGCTTCGGAGCGGGTGCGGCTATCGGGACTGACTTTGCCGCATGCGCTGGTTCGTGTCGTACTTGCCGAAGCCTTGTACCGCGCATCAAGTTTTCTGCGCGGCCATCCCTACCACCGTGAGTGATCGAGCCGATGGGTATTCTTGAACCAAGAATTTATCTTGCCTCGCGCAGTCCGCGTCGCCGCGAACTGCTGGCGCAGATCGGGGTGCGTTTCGATGTGTTGCTGTTTCGTTCCGGACAGCGCTTCGATCAGGAAGTCGATGAGGCGGTTGTCACCAATGAAACCCCCGATCAATACGTGGTGCGCGTGGCCCGTGCCAAAGCGGAGCACGGACTAAGACTGGCGACGTCGCGGCAAAAAATGTTGTCGCGGCCAATTCTGGCGGCCGATACCACGCTCGACATTGACGGCGAGATTGTCGGCAAGCCCGCTGATGGTGCCGAGGCTGGCGCGATTCTGGCCCGGCTGTCGGGCCGCATCCATCGCGTGCTTACTGCCATTGCTGTCGCCGAAGGCGATCGCCTGGAGCATGTGTTGAGCGTCAGCGAGGTTCGCTTCCGCAGTCTTGATGTCGAAGAAATCCGCCGTTACGTGGTGAGTGGTGAGCCGATGGACAAGGCCGGCGCTTATGGCATTCAAGGTCGTGCGGCCATGTTCGTAGCTGAAATCCGTGGTTCGCATTCCGGCATTGTCGGCTTGCCCTTGTGCGAAACTGTGCTGCTGCTGAGGCGCTTCGGGTATCCGCTATGAAGGATGTGAAGGGTGAAGAGCAGGGCACCACCATGAACCACGACTTCCTGATCAATTTCACTCCGCAGGAAACGCGCGTTGCGGTGCTGGAAAATGCCGTGGTTCAGGAACTGCACATCGAACGAAACCAGAGCCGTGGCATCGTCGGCAATATTTACATGGGGACGGTGGTGCGCGTGCTGCCAGGCATGCAGTCGGCTTTTGTCGATATCGGCATAGACCGCACAGCGTTTCTCCACATCGGCGATATCTGGGAGCCGCGCCCGCCGAACGGGCATGTTGCAGAGGAACGCCAGATCGAGAAAATCCTGTCCGAAGGCAGGAATTTGATGGTGCAAGTACTCAAGGACCCCATCGGCACCAAGGGTGCCAGGCTGACCACCCAGATTTCTCTTGCCGGTCGCCTGCTGGTTTATCTCCCACAGGAACGCCATATTGGCATCTCGCAAAGGATCGGTGAGGAAGCCGCACGCGAAAGTTTGCGGCAGAGAATCCAGGCGCTGCTGGCCGTCGATGAGTCGGGCGGGTTCATCGTTCGCACTGTTGCCGAAAATGCCTGCGACGATTCGCTCGCGGCCGACATTCTCTATCTGCGCCGGCTTTGGGAGGAGATTGGAGAGCGGGGTCGGGCTGCCCCACCAAAGGCCCTGCTGCACGAGGATCTGAATCTGGCGCAGCGCGTGCTGCGCGATCAGGTATCGCGCGAAACCAAGCGGATACTCATCGATTCGCGGGAAAACTTCCAGAAACTGTCCGACTTCGCCGCGGAATACGTTCCCACCGCGTTGCCACTGCTGGAACACTACGCAGGCGAGCGCCCGCTATTCGACATTCTCGGTATAGACGATGAAATTCAAAAAGCGCTGGCGCGCCGCGTGGATCTCAAGTCCGGTGGCTATCTGATCTTCGATCAGACCGAAGCGATGACCACCATCGACGTCAATACTGGTGGCTTCGTCGGCGTGCGCAATTTCGACGACACCATTTTCAAGACCAATCTTGAAGCGGCCCAAACCATTGCCCGCCAATTGCGCCTGCGCAACCTGGGCGGCATCATCATTGCGGATTTCATTGACATGGACTCGGCAGAGCACCGTTCGGCGGTGCTGGAGGAGCTCAACAAGGTCTTGGCAAAGGACCACACACCGATTACCGCCAGTGGCTTCACGGGTTTGGGACTGGTAGAAATGACGCGCAAACGTACTCGCGAATCCCTCGCCCACGTCTTGTGCGAGGCTTGCCCCACGTGCGAGGGACGGGGCGAAATCAAGACGGCGCGCACCATGTGCTATGAGATTCTGCGCGAATTACTGCGGGAGGCGCGTCAGTTCAACGCCCGGGAACTGCGTCTGCTGGCGGCGCCATCGGTCATCGACCTGTTTCTCGACGACGAGTCGCAATCCTTGGCCATGCTGTCCGAGTTTATTGGCAAGCCGATCTCCCTTCACGGAGAGTCAAGCTACACGCAGGAGCAGTTCGATATCGTATTGCTGTAGCGGTTACGCAACGCCAACTGTTATTTACCATGACACGGGTTGCATATGGCTTTGTTTCTTGGTAGTTTGTGCGGGCGCACATGGCAACCGTTGGGCAGTTGTTCAGCGAATTCGCCGTATTGGGGGCTTCATGAAAAAACAAATCATCTTCGCCGCATTGTCGGCGCTCTTGTTGCTGGGCCACGGGATCACGCGGGCCGCCGACGAAAAGTTCGCCATCAACAGCTTTGACGTCCAAGGCAACTCCCTTTTGCCCAAGACCGAAGTGGATCAAGTCGTCGCCCCCTTTACCGGCAAAGACAAGGTCTACGGCGATGTCCAGAAGGCGCTTGAAGCGCTCGAACACGCCTACCACAGCAAAGGCTACGGTACGGTATCCGTGTATGTGCCGGAGCAGGAACTCACCAGCGGTATTGTCCGGCTGCAAGTCGCGGAGGGCGTCATCGGCAAGGTCACGGTGACCGGCAACAAGTATTTTTCTACCGAGAATGTTCGCGCCGCCCTGCCGCAGCTACAGGAGGGCAAGGCGCCAAACCTTAGCTTGATTTCCGATAACGTCCAGTTTTCCAATGAAATTCCGGCGAAGAAGGTCGAAGTCACCCTCGGCACCAGTGCAGAAGAAGGCAAGGTCGATGCGAAAGTCGCCGTCAGCGACGAGAATCCGCGCAGGGTGTACGTGACTGTCGACAACACCGGCGAAAAGCCCAAAACAGGGCAGTATCGTACTGGCTTGTCGTACCGTGATGCCAACCTGTTTGGCCACGACGAAACGCTGACGCTGGGTTATATCACTGCCCCCGATGCACCTGGCGGCGTTAATGTGGAAGTCTATACGGTCGGTTTGCGCATCCCGTTTTACTCGCTGGGCGACAGCCTTGACCTAATTGCGGCGAAAAGCACGGTCAACATTCCGGCTTCAGTCATTGCGCCTGGAGGCACCTTGGCCCTGAATGGCAAGGGAACCATTTTCGCCGCGCGCTGGAACCACCTTTTCCCACGCCAAGGCGAATATACGTCGCGGGTAGTGCTGGGGCTGGACTGGAAGGATTTGGAAAACCCCTGCAAGGGCCTCGTTAATGCGGGATGCATCGGTTTGCTGGAAACGCCGCTTTCGGCGACCTACGTGGGTCAATGGCAAAAGCCCAATGTCGCTGCCGATTTCAATGCCGGCGTGGCGTACAACTTGATGTTGAGGGAACGCCAGTCGGGCTGGCGCTACAACTACGCAGCCAATGCGCGCTCTACACAAAAGGACTTCCTGATTTTCCGCGCGGGTGGCAGCTATCTGCAATCCCTGCCCGGCGACTGGCAGGTGCGCGGTGCGCTCAATGCCCAATACAGCGATAACCCACTGCCGACCACTGAACAGCTCGGTCTGACCGGCGCCCAGGCCGTGCGTGGCTTTAACGAGCGCGTGCTGACCTCGGACAGCGGCTTCGTTGCCAATATCGAGGGCTACACCCCTGATCTCGTACCGTTACTGGGGCCCATGCTGAATACCACCGTCCCCGGCTCTCTGCGCGCATTGGCGTTCTACGACACAGGTTTGGGGTGGAGTCGTCCGGTGGACGGTACGGCGTGGTTTGATCCACACAGTAATCTGGCAATTCCGGCAGGAACCAAGGCGATTAATGAACGTACCACGATTGAGAGCATCGGTCTGGGCCTGCGCTATGCGCTGCGCAAGGACATCAGCGCCCGCCTTGACTATGCCCGCATCCTGCAAAGTTCTCCCGCCAACCGCCTGACGCCAAACGTACCCGTGGATGACCAGTGGCGGGTGCATTTCGCGGTTGTGTATGGGTTCTAACGTGCGTTCCGTGAAATCCGTCATACCCCCGCTTGGCGGCGTAGTTTATATTCAGTCCTGTATGGGGGACTTTCCCCCCGGATATTTTTAGAAATTGGAGCCTGCCATGGCGCGTAGCAATCAAATAACAACTTCCCGCACGCGGTCGCGGCTGATCCCACGGGGATTTCCTTCGGTCATGGCCACGGCGATATCGGCATGTTTTGCGGCATCGGTATCAGCACTGCCGACGGCGCCGAGCGTAGTCAATGGCTCGGCCAGCTTCGCCCAAAGCGGCAACGTACTCAAC